>JBEBJH010000048.1:0-23138 GCA_040079965.1 Cyclobacteriaceae bacterium | reverse complement strand
CTATATTTATCACCAACAGAGCAACCCAAATGGGATTGGCACGTTAGTATGCATTTTTTTCATTATCGCCTGATTAAATTATTGTTAAAGATTTAGAATAAGATGAAAAGAATGACAGGTCAGTCCAGGATTACGTTGACCCCAATCGCAGATGCAATAGGTGCGCATTGTGTACACCCCGACTGCGCATCGTGTATGGTTGTGGAGCGCATCTTGAACACCCGAACTGCGGATCCTGATTGGTAGAAGTGCGCATTATGAGTACACCAACTGCACATCGCAGGCGGGGCAAAGGTGCATCATGAGTACATCGTTTGCGCATGCTGAAAGGTATAGGTGCCTATCGTAAATACCTCAGGTGCGCATCTTAGGAGGTACGGGTGCGCATGACAAACACAACGTCTGCGCATCGCAATAGGTGCAAGTGCACATCGTGAATCCTCAACTCCACATCTTACCTGGCATGAGGGTGTAAAACAAATACGATTGGACTTGCCTTATTGGAACACAATCCAGAGCGGCTAAAGATGACTGGCATTATTCATACTGGAAACTAACTATGCAGGACATTCTTCACCACTAACTTACTTCAAGCGAGGGATCCCCTATCAATTGGGAGATCCTTCGCTTAAGTAGGTGTTTTAATTAAGTGCAGTTCTAACGTTAAGTTTTGATTTGACTTAACTTAAATAGTACTTCGAAGCGCTCAGGATTGCGACCCGCAACAACTAAACATCCACCACTTTCTTTTGACCAACAACAACCTGGGGGCAAGGCACCTGACAGTTCCTATTCAAAAATAATCCTTTGAAGAAGTAAATCAAGAGTTTCTAATCTGGTGCGCTAGAACACTTAAATTTCTACCTTTGCCGGATTAGTCATTGCCCATGCTGAAGATTGACGCCCATACTCACATCCTCCCCAAGAAAATGCCCAACTGGAGCGACAAGTTTGGCTATGGCGATTTCATTTACCTGCAGCACCATAGAAAAGGTTATGCCAAAATGATGCGCGGCAACCAGTTCTTCCGTGAGATCAAAGACAACTGCTGGGACGCACAAATAAGAATTGATGAATATCAGCAGTTTCATACCCAGGTACAGGTAGTCTGCACCATCCCCGTTATGTTTTCGTATTGGGCTCAACCGCACGACTGCCTCGACTTATCAAAATTTCTAAATGATCACATTGCCAAGCTGGTAGATAAGTATCCCAAGCAATACATAGGCCTCGGTACCGTTCCGATGCAAAACACTGAACTATCTGTAAAGGAATTGGAGCGGATAAAGAAAATCGGACTCAAGGGAATTCAGATCGGCTCCAATATCAATGACGACAACCTGAATGAAGAACGTTTCTTCCCCATCTTCCAGGCCTGCGAAAAACTGAATCTGGCCGTAATGGTCCATCCGTGGAATATGATGGGCGAAAAGCAAATGCAACGTTACTGGCTGCCCTGGCTGGTAGGCATGCCAGCCGAAACTTCGCGGGCTATGTGCTCTATGATTTTTGGCGGGATTTTTGAAAGACTTCCGAAACTTCGGGTTATGTTTGCTCATGCTGGAGGTTCCTTTTTACCAACCCTTGGTCGTATTGAACATGGATTTGAATGCCGGCCCGACCTTGTGGCAATTGACAACAATGTGAACCCCCGCAACTACCTTGGCAAGTTCTGGGTAGACAGCGTAACGCATGACCCGTTGATGTTGGAGTATGTATTAAAACTTCAAGGCAGTAAGCGTATCGTATTGGGATCAGATTATCCCTTTCCGCTGGGAGATTTGGAGATTGGAAAATTTATTGAAGAGATGAAGTTGCCGGATTCGGTGAAAGAAGATATTTTTTGCAATGCAACACTGGAGTGGTTACAATTGTCGAAAAAAGATTTTATCAAAGATTAATTTGTTAGCGCGTGAATAAAAGGTGGGCGATCTTTCTTGTATTTCTATTCTTTTGCATAACCGCCTGGGCACAGAACGAGCAGGAAAGACTTAGGGAATTGGAAATTCAGCGACAGGCAGATAAGCAGCGCGTTATTGACCGGCAAATTGATTCTGTAGCTCAACTTATTGATGCTGAAGAATACGAGGCGGCAGAGAAAAAGATTCTCGCTGTTCTAAAGACTGTCAAAAGTGTTCCCTCCGACCTGACCTTTTACCTTGGAAAGACCTCTTACTATTTAGGCAAAAACAAACAGAGTACGGACTGGCTCACTAAATACATTCAGTTAAAAGGAACGGGCGGACAGTTTTCGGAAGAAGCTATTGATATCAAGAAAAAAGCTGAAGCTGAATTACTGAAAGAAAAACAAGTGGAATCTCAACAAGCTCTTCAGGTTTTCGCAAAGGATTTTGATATTGATTGTGGTCCAACCGGAAAAGTAATTTGTCCGGTGTGTAACGGATCGACTGTGATTATTAAGAAGAGTTATTTCGGTGACACCTATAAAACCTGCGGCTATTGCCATCTTAAAGGAACGCTGGCCTGTGAAGATTATAACAAACTTCTGAAAGGGGAACTTAAGCCTTCGGCCAACTGATTGTACTTGGCATAGTTAGATTGAATCTAATCTGAAATTATAGTTACCTTTGCACGTTCTAAATCGTGCAAAATGGCCTTATTTAATCGAATTAACGGGAAAGAACTAAAAGAGCGGCTTCATAACAGTGTACAAGCCCGCACTACCATCTCCTTTTATAAGTATCATCAAATTGGCGACCCGACATCCTTTCGTAATGACCTGTATAAGCAGTTTGAGCAGATGCAGATTTGGGGTCGGATCTATGTTGCCCACGAAGGTATCAATGCACAGATAAGCATCCCGACAGAACTCTTTTCTGATTTCAAATCCGAGCTATACAGCATTCCTTTTCTGAATGGCATTCGGTTGAATGTAGCTGTAGATGATAACGGAAAATCATTTTTTAAACTCAAGATTCTGGTGCGCAGCAAAATTGTGGCTGACGGATTAAACGATAGCACGTTTGATTCTTCGAATTGTGGCGTTCATGTTAACGCCAATGAGTTCAACACCCTGGCGGATAATCCTAATACGATTATCGTTGATATGCGCAATCATTACGAAAGTGAAGTAGGCCATTTTAAAAATGCCATCTGCCCGGATGTGGATACTTTCAAAGATGAATTAAAGGTTGTGAAAGAGTTACTTGGCGATAAAAAAGATAAGAACCTGCTTATGTATTGCACAGGGGGCATTCGGTGCGAAAAAGCCAGCGCCTGGTTTAAACATGTAGGTTTTAAAAATGTATTTCAACTGAACGGGGGGATTATTGAATATGCCCGACAGGTGAAGCAACAAGGTCTTGAAAATAAATTCGTTGGTAAAAACTTTGTCTTTGACGAGCGCCTTGGCGAGCGAATCTCAGAAGACATTATTAGCGAATGTCATCAATGTGGTAAACCGTGTGATACACACACCAATTGTAAGAATGATGGTTGCCATCTTTTATTTATTCAGTGCGAAGAATGTGCGGCCAACTATTCAGGCTGTTGCTCACAGGCATGTGCCGATATTATTGCGTTGCCAATAGAAGCACAAAAAGAATTGCGCAAGGGTATTAATAAAGGCCGACAGGTCTTTAAAAAAGGAAGGGCAAAAGATTTGAAAGTGAAATTAACAGCCACAGACCTGACGACAAAGCAGGTTAACTGATTCAATCAAAAGGAACTTGACAATTTGATGAAGAATATATCTGATAAAGATAAGTCCAATAAGGAGGTCAGAATTGGGATCATTAATGTATCAGACCGGGCAAGCCAGGGTATTTATGAAGACCTCCCGGGTAAAGCGATCGTTAGCACGCTAAATGAATATATAATCACCGAATGGGAAAAAGAATACGCCATTGTTCCTGATGAACAAGACGTGATTGAAAAGACGCTGATTGAAATGGCCGATGTAAAAAAGTGTTGCCTGATTATAACCTGTGGCGGCACCGGTCCTGCGGAACGCGATGTAACCCCGGAGGCCACAGAAGCTGTCTGTAATAAAATGCTGCCGGGCTTTGGTGAACGTATGCGTACGGAAAGTTTGAAACAGGTACCTACTGCTATTTTATCGCGGCAAACAGCGGGTATCCGAAATCAAACATTAATCGTAAATTTGCCTGGGAAACCAAAAGCAATCCGTCAGTGTTTAGATGCTGTGTTTCCTGCCATTCCCTATTGTATTGATCTCCTGAATGGCCCATTTATAGAGTGTAGAGCTGAAATAATTAAGGTTTTCAGGCCTGCCTGAGTCAAGTAGAAAATCGAATTATGGCTAGAATCAAATATTATTACGACACCGAGACCTGCAAGTACGAGCGGATCAAAACCTCTACCGGTGATATTATTCTGAATACTCTCGGAATTTTGTCGCTAACGGTTGCCATGGCTGTTGGATTGTTGATCTTATATAGCTCCTACTTTGAATCCCCTAAAGAATTAATTCTCAAAAATGAAGTAAAGGAACTTGAATTCTATTACGAAAATCTTGAATCTGAAGTAGAGCGGCTGCACAAGCAACTCTCGAACATGGAATACCGCGATGACAACATCTATCGTGTAGTATTAGGCGCTGAACCTATCGACAAAAGCATTCGCGAAGCCGGTGTTGGTGGCATGGATCGGTACGAAGACATCAAGGAAAAAAATATTATCCACGAGGACATTATAGTTAAGCTTAACGAAAGCGTTGATAACCTCCGAAGAAAAATCTACATCGAATCTAAATCGCAGGATGATGTGGTCGACTTAGCCGAGAGTAAAGAGAAATTATTTGCGGCTATTCCAGCTATTCAGCCGGTAGCTAACAAACAACTTATTGCTCTCGCTTCGGGTTTTGGATTGCGCATCCACCCTATTTACAAAGTGAAGAAAATGCATACCGGTATTGACTTTGCAGCTGCCATTGGCACACCCATTTATGCAACGGCCGATGGCGTGATTGATAAGCTGGATGTGAGTTTCAGCGGATATGGAAAGATGCTTGAAATTGATCACGGCTTTGGATACCGCACCCGCTACGCGCACATGCACGGTTTTGCAGTGCGACAAGGACAAAAAGTAAAGCGAGGCGATCTGATTGGTTATGTTGGCGACACCGGATTGTCAACCGCACCTCATTTGCATTATGAGGTATTTGTAAATGGTATTCATGCCAACCCGGTACACTACTTCTTTAATGACCTTAATCCGGCTGAGTACGAAAAGATTATCGAGCTGGCTTCGATCGAAAACCAATCATTGGGTATGTAACCAATACGGTTAAACAAAAATCAATTTCTTTTTTTCTTGATTTAGATAGTACCTTTAGGATCATCTCAGGGTAGCACCATGAAGATACATCCCTTGATCCTATTCGTTTTAATGTTTTGCGGCTGTTCAGACTATGAAGAGTTTGAAGGTGTGAAAATAAGGCAGTATGCAACAAAAGTAATTCGTTACAGTTCACAGTATTCTAACACCTCATGGGCAGCTACCCGCGCCCTGGGGAAGGAAAATGTATATCCTAATTATGGAGATTATTCCAATGCCTGGGCTTCACTATCGGATGATGAGCAACGGGAATACCTGGAACTGGGCTTTGACACTCTGCAAACTGTTAAAACTATACAAATTTATGAGACCTGGAATCCGGGAGCGGTGGACTCCGTTTTTTTACGGGATGCAAGTTCAAAGAAATGGAATCTCGTCTACGCTAAACCTGCCGTTAAAAATCTTCCTGAAAAATCAAGAATCTTTACTTTCTACCTAATCGAAACACACTATTTTACTGATGCCATTCGCATTGCAATCAACAGTCCAGTCATACCCGGTTGGAATGAAATTGATGCGGTGGTAATAACCGGTCAGCGTAATTAATGGGAAAACGAAAAGTTAGTATGACACGATTTATTTTTATATCAGGTATCCTTGTAGTTCTTAGTTACCTGGCCAATGGACAAGGTTGCAGCGATGCTGGATTTTGCACCATGGGAGCCATGAAGCCGGATCAGCCCTTTAACAAAAAGGTGCCCATAAAATTAAGATCCATGGAGGTTAGTTTTTATCGAGGCACAACTACTCTTTCTCCAATTATCTATGTGGCTACCGTTGATATGAGTTTCAATATTATTGATAGTAAGACTTTCTTTCAGGTTAAACTTCCTTATCAGACGGCCGATGGAAACTTTGGTAAAACCGGAAGTATAGGAGACATCTCTGTATGCTTTACAAGAAATCTCTATTCTTCAGAAAAGTTTGATATCGGATTTTCCGTGGGTGGAAAGATTCGATCGAATAATTCTAATTTAAAGAATGAAGATAACGGCCTATCTTATCCCATGTACTACCAAACCAGTTTAGGTACGTATGATATTATCAGCGGAATATCCCTGGTGAATAAGAAATGGCTATTGGCTACGGGTATACAACATCCATTCAATCAAAATGAAAACACCTTTACCTGGGCTGGCTGGATTCCCGTCTATCAAGATGGAAAGGGTGAGGATTATGTGAGAGAATATGCACCTTGTTACCATCTAAAAAGGGGCACCGATGTAATGTTGCGGGTTGAACGCAATTTCCGGTATGCGCGATTCAATTTTACATTAGGCCTTTTGCCAATCTTTCGTATCAACAAGGATGAAGTTACGGATCCAAATACAAACCAACGAATCAAGTTGGAAGGCACAACCGGGATGGCGCTTTCCGGAATCGCCACATTGGGATATAATTTTAACGTCAAATCGGGGGTTCGGTTACTGCTCGGTAAAAAGTTTACGCAACGGGAGGTTAATCCCGATGGACTTACTCGTCACGATGTTTCAACGATAAGCTACTACTATCGCTTTTGATGATGAAAAGGGCACTTCCGATATTTATCCTGGTCCTATTTTGTTCTGCCGCAATAGCTCAAACCAAAAGCAAGACCCCAACAATCATTGATCAACTTGATCAGCTTTTGTTTGACTCGCAATATGAAGAAGTCATCAAGCGGGTTGATCAAACAAAACCTACCGATTCGTTTCAGGAGATTCTTCTTAAAAACAAAAGAGCAGAAGCTCTTATTCGACTTGGAAGATTTGAAGATGCTGATAAGCTGCTAAAAGAGACACTTGACAAAATTGGTCAAACAAAAAACTCAGACTTTTTAAGAGCCATCACACAAACCAATATAGGATTTCTCTATCTCAATCAAGGCAGAAATGATTTAGCGCTCGAAAATCTTACCACGGCAGCTAATACCTTACAGCAAAGTGGTAATGGCCTTGAAACCGCTCAGGCACTCGCCTACCTTGGACAGGTTTATCTTAACACCGGAAAATACACACAAGCGGTGGAGCAACAATTGATGGCCCTTTCCTTACGTCAGGATAAGTTGCCGGAAACTCATGAATTAATTGCAGCCTCGTATAATGATTTGGGGCTCGTTTATAGTCGTGTTGATATTGATAAGGCCCTGGATAATTATGAAAAGGCTACCGACATCTATGCAAAATTACATGGTAAAGAGCATCCAAAGTTTGCTATTGCCAATACAAATCTGGGTGTTGCCTATTTAACCATGGAACTATATGGGGATGCCGTAAACTATTTTGAAACCGCGCTTGGTATTTGGGAGAAAAACTATCCTAAACCACACCCTTCAAAGGCTTTTGTGCTGAGATATCTTGGC
This sequence comes from Cyclobacteriaceae bacterium, assembly GCA_040079965.1. Taxonomy (GTDB): domain Bacteria; phylum Bacteroidota; class Bacteroidia; order Cytophagales; family Cyclobacteriaceae; genus ELB16-189. Next base: position 15,478 of record JBEBJH010000048.1, on the reverse strand, counting down.
GAAACCTATTCCAATATGAAGAATATCCCCGTGGCTCTCGAGTACTATAACAAGGCTCTTCAAATGTATATTGCTTCACAAGGCAAAAAACATCCGGATGTGGCCTATGTATATATGCTTATTGGCAATGTTCTCAAATCTCAGGATAAGTATGATGAGGCTTTACGGAATTATCAGGAGTCGTTGATTGCGAACGTTAATGATTTTGTTACACAGGATATTAAGACAAACCCCAACGGCAAAAACTTTTATAATGGTAACACCCTGTTATACTCCTTGATGAACAAAGCACAGGCATTGGAAGCCCGACATTTAGGCAAAACGCTAAAACTTAGTGACCTTACCCTGGGGCTAACCACGCTGCAAGTCTGCGATTCGCTTATCGACAAATTGCGACAACAAACCACCAATGAATCGGATAAAATTGCGCTTGGAGCTATTGCCAATGAAGTATATGCGGATGGCGTTCGGATCGCTTATCTACTTAGTGATGTTTCATTCAGGAATCGTAAAACCTTTCGGGAACTCTCCTTCTATTTTGCAGAGAAGAGCAAATCTGCTGTTCTGCAGGAAGCGATATCGGATGCCAATGCAAAGTCATTTTCCAATATTCCACCCGAACTGATTGAAGAAGAAAAAAGTCTTAAATCAGCGATGGCTCTGGTTACTCAAAAACTGGCACAAAAGCCATCAGATGAAGAGGAGAAATACCTAAGAGAAACAGCGTTTCATATTAATCAGAGCTATGGAGAGTTTACCGCTCAACTAGAGAAGAAATACCCAGAATACTTCAATTTAAAATTCAATTCAGCTTCTCCCTCAATTTCTCAATTACAAGATCTATTGGATCATGACACTGCACTTATCAGCTATTTTATTGATGAGAAGGATAAACGTTTATACACCTACCTGGTAACAAAAAAACGATTTACCATCGCCAATCAATCGTTGCCTGATGATTACGACAAGTACATAAGTGGCTTTAGGAATAGTCTTTATTTTACGGAAGAACAATCCTTTCTACTAACCGCAAGAAAACTCTATCAACTTTTAATACCCAACGGGATAGCCTCCTCAGTAAACAAGTTGGTTCTTATCCCTTCCGGAAGAATGAGCATAATTCCCTTTGAAGCCTTGCTTACACGAGGAGTTAAGGACATCCACACTCCCCACGACAAACTACCTTATCTGTTAAATAAATTCAGTATCCGGTATGAATTCTCTGCTGGTCTGATACTCCAAAAGAAGCAAAGCCCTGGATCATCAACCCTTACATCAGCCATGTTACTGGCTCCGATTACATTCCCGGAAAATGATAATCTCAACAATCTGCCAGGAACTGAGAAAGAAGTCAATGAGATTCAGACTATGTTTAAGGTTAAAAACATTAACTGTAAAGTGTTAACCGAAAAGAATGCCAGCGAGACCGCCCTCAAAGATGAAAATCTCAAAGATTTTTCTTTAGTGCATTTTGCAACGCATGGACTTGTGGACGAAGAGAATCCTGAGTTGTCGCGAATCTTCTTACAACGTGATTCAGAATCGGAAGACGGCAATCTCTATTCCGGAGAGATTTATAACCTTCACCTCAATGCCAATCTGGTAACCTTGTCGGCCTGCCAGACCGGACTCGGAAAGATCTCAAAGGGTGAAGGAGTGATCGGATTATCGAGGGCTTTGGTCTATGCCGGGGCCAGAAATATCATAGTTTCGTTTTGGAGTGTGGCGGATGAGTCTACATCGGAACTAATGAAGAATTTTTATCAAAAGTTACTACAGAATGAAAATGTCTCCTTTAGCGAAGGACTCAGGGAGTCAAAACTGGAATTAATACGAAAAGGGAAGTATGCAGCTCCTTACTACTGGGCACCCTTTATATTAATTGGATTTTGAAAAAGGGTATAAAAAAAGTAACCTGACCTTTCGGCAATTGGAAGCAAAACCAAATGCTGTCAGGGTCAGGTTTTACACAGTTTAACGCTATGGCAAAATAGAATTTACTGTGCTCTAGAGAACCCCAAAGTAGGGACTTGAGTTTCAATTTTCCTAAACATTTTCTAAAACTTTGTTTACCATGATAAAATGGCTTTTTTAGGTTCAAAATGGCATTTAAGCAAATGATTGAGGACAACTATAAGCAACGGGGATTGCGCAATAAATTGGTTAAAAAATTACGCGAAAAGGGCATTTTTGACGAGCGCGTTTTAGACGCAATTGGAAAAGTGCCCCGTCATGCATTTTTTGATGATGCCCTACTAAATCACGCCTACGAAGACAAGGCTTTTCCAATTGGTGAGGGTCAAACAATATCGCAACCTTACACTGTAGCTTTTCAAACCGAAAAGCTCAAAATACAGCCCGGAGATAAGGTCCTGGAAATTGGGACTGGTTCTGGATACCAGGCGGCTATTTTGGTAGAAATGGGTGCCAAAGTTTACACCATTGAATACAACCGCAAACTCTTTGAGAGAACCCGCGACTTCTTGCCTCTTTTAGGGTATAACCCCTACTTCTTTTATGGGGATGGATCCAAGGGAATTCCCGCCAAGGCACCCTATAATAAAATCATTGTAACGGCTGGCGCGCCTGTGGTACCCTCCACGCTAACAGACCAATTAGCTGAAGGGGGAATCTTGCTGATTCCGGTTGGGGATCGCGAAAAGCAAAAGATGCTTAGGATAACCAGAGTAAAAGGCGAGTTGAAAAAAGAAGAATTTGACTTCTTCGCTTTTGTGCCCCTGCTAGGAGAGCAAGGTTGGAAGCAGTGATTTGAACTCCAAAAAGTTGGACGATATCCGAATGGACTTCTTCTCTCCCGCCATAAATTCTTTTAGTCGCTCGGGTAACTCAACAGAATGTTTAATAGTCTCCTCCACTACCTCCTTGAATTTTGCTGGATGCGCAGTTTCCAGGAAGATGCCTGTGTACTCAGAATTGCTTTTTAAAAACTCTTTTAATCCTAAATATCCAATTGCACCATGCGGATCCATAATGTATCGCGTATTACTATAGACAACACGCATGGCCTTGCGAGTGTCATCATCATTGAATGAATAGCCTGTTACATCCTGCGAGATCTTAGCAAAATCATTGTTATACAATTCCATCATGCGAGGAAAATTGCTTGGGTTGCCCACATCCATTGCATTGCTGATCGTTTGACTAGATTCTCTGGGCCTGAAAACTTTTGTTCTTAGGTATTCCGGAAACACATCATTTGAATTTGTGGCGGCAATAAATGTATGAACAGGCAAGCCCATCTTTTGGGCTATCAATCCGGCAGTAACATTTCCAAAATTTCCGCTAGGAACAGAGATCACCAGGGGTTTGCCTTTTTTACTCACTTGAGCATACGCATAGAAATAATAGAATGACTGTGGAATTAACCTGGCGATATTAATTGAGTTGGCAGAGGTTAGAAACAATTCCTGCTTCAATTCTCTATCGAGAAAGGCTTGCTTTACTAATCGCTGACAATCATCAAAGGTACCAGCTACTTCCAGCGCAGTAATATTTTCACTTAGCGTAGTAAATTGCTTTTCCTGAATCTCGCTTACCTTACCGGAGGGATACAATACAACCACACGAGTTCCAGGCACTCGCAAAAAGGCATTCGCTACTGCACTGCCGGTGTCACCCGAAGTGGCAACCAGGATTGTAATTTCCTTGCTTTGTTGTTTTGCAAAATGGCCAAGCAGACCTGAAAGAAACCGGGCTCCAAAATCTTTAAAGGCAAGTGTTGGTCCGTGAAACAATTCCTGTGTATAGACACCTGCTTCTATCTGCACCAAAGGTGCATCAAACTGTACTGTGTGTTCAATGATTTTGTTTAGTTCAGATTCAGGCAAATCATTGCCCATCAAATTTTTTGCGACTTCAAACGCGATGTCCTTTAGCGAAAGACCAGGTAACGATTCAAAAAATGAATTTGGAAGTGTTGGAATATGCTCAGGCATGTAAAGCCCATTGTCCGGAGCCAACCCCTGAATTACAGCATCGCGTAAACTTACCTGCAGGCTTTTATTATTTGTACTGTAATACTTCATTTCAACTGCTATTACTATTCCTGATCTATTATTCGGGCACCTTCCTGATTCACTTTCGATACGTATACATCCGCCTTTAGCTGGTGCTTTAAAAATTCAAGCTGAATGGCCTCTCCCGCTGCATGTGCTTTTTCATTGGTCTCACTCAAAGCAAAAACGGTTGGTCCGGATCCGGAAATACCAAAACCCAAAGCCCCAGCCACAATCGCAGTCTGTCTCAGATTCTCAAATCCTGGGATAAATGCCGACCGAATGGGTTCAGCAATTACGTCCTTAAGGGATCGTCCGATCAAAGCATAATCGGGTTTCATTAACCCAATCATCAAACCCGCAATATTCCCGCTCTGAACTATTGCATCCTTCAGCGTTACTGATTGCCTCAACACTCTTCGCGAATCCTCAGTCTTCAATTCCAAATGTGGATGAATAAGCGTACAATAAAGTCTATCTGTCGTTGAAATCTTGATAACATCAAGTGGATGATAATCCCGAACCAAGACAAATCCCCCGAGCAAAGAAGGTGCAACATTATCGGCATGCGCTGAACCGCAGGCTATTCGTTCCGCTTCCATGGCATGAGGAACCAATTGTTCGCGTGTTAGTGGATTTCCCAAGAGGTGATTGATGGCTACTAAAGCCGCCACGCCACTGGCTGCACTCGAACCCATACCGCTTCCTAAAGGAAGGTTCTTTTTTAACTCAATATCTACTCCTATCTCATGACCCAATGCTTTCAAAAAAGAAATCACCGCCACGCTGGCTGTATTCTTTTCCGATTCCCATGGAAGTTTACCACCATCTCCAGTCACGGACGTGATTTTTATCTGTGTATCATTACGAAGGGTGAGTTTAACCTCATCGCCTGGAAAATCAACGGCAAAACCGAGGATATCAAATCCGCAGCATACATTGGCTACCGTAGCGGGTGCAAAAGCTCTTATTGATTTCATAAATTAATTAACCGTTTGCATAATTACCGATACGAATTATATCAGCAAACACTCCGGCTGCTGTTACCTCGGCCCCGGCACCCGGCCCACGGATGACCATCGGGCGGTCGTGATATCGTTCTGTGGTGAGCAGAATAATGTTGTCGCTACCCGACAAGGAATAAAAGGGATGTTTATCATTTACAGAACCTAACCGGATTTGAGTTTTTCCGTCCCGTAACACAGCCATATAACGAAGCTTCTCATTTCGCAATTCAGCTTCAGCCCTTAGCTTTTCAAACAGCGCGTTATGAGTTTCAAGCTTCTTAAAAAACTCATCCGTACTCATCTCCCCTCTGCAATTTTCAGGCACAAGGTTTTCAACCTGAATATCTTCCAACTCAAAAGGCAATCCTGATTCCCGCGAAAGGATTAGTACCTTTCTAGCTACATCCATTCCATTAAGATCATCGCGCGGATCAGGTTCTGTATATCCTTTCTCCTTTGCTTGCTTAACCACTTCGCTGAATTTATCTCCGGTTTTATAAGAACTGAAAATATAATTCAAGGTTCCGCTTAGGACCGCTTCGATACCAATCACTTTATCTCCACTAATGAGTAAATCATTCAGGGTGTTGATTACTGGTAGTCCCGCCCCTACATTGGTTTCATAAAGGAACTTAACCCCTCGTTTAAAAGCTGCTGATTTTAAGGTTTGATATTTTTTAAATGTTCCGGAGTTAGCCTTTTTGTTGGGTGTTACAATGGAAATATTCGAAGACAAAATTGATTCATAGAATTCAGTAACCGCTTCGCTGGAGGTGCAGTCCACAAAAATGGTATTTGACAAATTCATGGCAATCATATTTCCAAAGAAGGCATTCAGATTCATCTCTTCGCCAGATTCCTTCATTTGATTTACAGCTGTCTCCAACTTCAATCCATCTTCATTAAAGAGCATCTTCTTACTGTTAGCGATGCCCACAACCTGAACCTCCAGATGATTTTGCCTGGCCAAGGGCTCAAATTGTTTTTGAATCATAGCAAGCAATGATTTGCCAATAAGTCCGGTACCAACCAGAAAAATGTTAAGTACTTTGCGATCAGAAAGGAAGAAGGCTTCATGAAGAACGTTGAGCGCCTTGGCAATATCCTGCTCATGAACTACAGCCGAGATATTAAGTTCTGAAGAACCCTGTGCGATGGCGTTTACATTAATGCCGCTTCTTCCGAGCGCACTAAACATCCGGCCACTGGTGCCCGGGTTATGTTTCATGTTCTCTCCTACGATGGCTACAATCGAAAGATTCTCCTCTACCTTTACATGATCCATTTCCTGGCTTCGAATCTCATACTGAAATTCTTTTTCAATCGCATCTTTGACATGTTTGGTCCTGGCACCTTCAATGGCAAAACAAATTGAGTGCTCAGAAGAAGCCTGACTAATCAGAATTACGCTTATGTTTTCCTTGGCCAACGTTCCAAACAAGCGCATCGAAACACCCACCACCCCAACCAGTCCGCTACCCTGCACACTGAGCAAACTGATTTTATCCATTGAAGAGATACCTTTTATAATCAGGTTTTTTCCATTGGATTTTTCGCTAATAACAGTCCCTTGAAACGTAGGGTTGAATGTATTCTTAATCCAGATGGGAATCCTGCTAACCATGGCAGGTTGCATGGTAGCCGGAAAGATAACTTTCGCGCCAAAGTGAGAGAGCTCCATGGCTTCCTCATAAGTCATCTCTTTCACAGTGAATGCCTTTTTCACTTTTCGTGGATCAGCCGTCATCATACCATCCACATCGGTCCATATCTCTAATGATGAGGCTTTCAACGCACCAGCAAAAATTGCCGCAGTATAATCTGAACCGCTTCGGCCAATCGTGGTAGTTTCTCCGGAAGGAGACAAACCAATAAATCCAGTGATCACCTGAAGTTGTGAATGAGTATCAAAATGATCCTGAATTAGTTTGTTAGTTACCTCGAAATCGATTCGAGCATACCCAAAATTATTATCTGTTCGTACAACCGTACGGGCATCCAAAAACTCAGCCTTTATCCCCTGATCCTTCAACGCTTCGGCAATGATATAAGCCGAAAGTCGCTCACCAAAACTCATGATGTAATCGAGCGTACGGGGTGTCCGTTCCTTTACTAAATAAACACCGTGTAAAACATCCTCCAATTCGTTGAATACAAATTTTACCTGCGCGATAATGCTGCTTTGCTTTTGAATTCCAATCAACTCGCGCACGGCATCCAGGTGTCGTGCTTCCAGGGCCTGGAGTTGATTCTTATACTCTATTTTTCCGGCCAACGCAGACACGCTGAGTGAAATCAGAATGTCTGTAACTCCGCCAAAGGCAGAGAAGACTACAGCACATTTCCTTTCGTGCAAATAAGGTTTAACTATTTCGATCACGGATCGGATTCTGGCTGGTGTAGCTACAGAGGACCCTCCAAACTTCAATACATTCATAACAAAAGTGAATTTTTATAAACCACCGAAAGACTTGCTTTCAGATTTGATTTTAATAAGTAAAAAGAGAGATGTCAGGAGAAAAGCAGGTATGTAGGGAGCTACCCCGTAATAATGGTCGTTGTTGTAGTCTCAATAGAAATTGAGCCAGAGCAAACGTTGTATGTGTTGTTACTTAACACGCGCCTTATTATTTCATGCAATAAGCACATAGGCTCCGGGTATTGCAAAGTTTTTTTATGATTTTTGTAGCGAACTAACAGTTAGTAGTCAATCTACATCGATACCAAGAATCATGACACGCAAGAAAAAGCATCCCAGAGAATCCTTTGTAAATATGACTGAATTGGTTTTACCCAACGATACCAATACACTCAACAACCTAATGGGGGGACGCTTGATGCATTGGATGGATATTGTTTCTGCCATTGCCGGACAAAAACATTGTAACAGCACCGTGGTCACGGCCTCGGTAGATAATATCTCTTTTAAGTCCCCGATCCGATTGGGTGATGTGGTAACGTTGCGTGCACGGGTAACCCGGGCATTCACCTCTTCCATTGAGATACGCATTGATGTGGATGCCGAGAATATCCCGGAAGGAAAAAAGCTAGAAAGCAATTCGGCTTATTTTACTTTTGTGGCGGTGGACAAAGAAGGCCGCCCCATTGAAGTACCTGAAGTAGTGCCCGAGACCCCAGAAGAAGTTGAACTATACATGGGTGCGTTAAGAAGGCGCCAACTCAGACTAATTCTTTCAGGTCGTATGCACCCAACAGAAGCCAACGAATTAAAGTCTCTTTTTGATATCAAATGAAATTTAATGAACGCTGCAGAAAAAACTATTTACACAGAAGAGCTCTATAGCATTCAACCATTACCCACTATTTTAATCACTAAACCCTGGGAAGAGGTAAAGCAGACTGAAAAGGAACAGTTAGTAAAAATCCTTTCTGCTCTAAAACTTCCTTTAGAAAGGGTCACGATCAAATTTCAACCCGCCTTTGATCTTTCAGGATGGAGTGAGAAGCCTGAAAAGCTTATTTACTTTGGTTCCCTGCCGGCAGGTATAGCTTATTATCAAGTAATTGATGTGAATGGGGTTTCCATGGTGGCTTCATAAAGTCTGGAAGTCTTACTCGCTGATGAGCCCGCCAGAAAACGGCTCTGGGGAGCCCTCAGACAGCTATTTTCAATCTAAAATAGGCCCTCTTCCAAAATTTTAATTATTTGAGCCTTCTTCTATCTTTGCGGTGCTTTTTAAAGCCCTGTCTGATAGAATTCGGGCATTGGTTGGTGTTAAACTAAATAACCTGTATGCAAAATTTATTGTATGTACTGCCCCTGTTTGGAGTTATGGGGTTGCTCTATGTTGTATGGAAAAGTGCCTGGGTAGCAAAGCAAGATGCCGGCACAGACAAAATGAAAAAAATTGCCGGCCACATAGCCGAAGGTGCAATGGCCTTTCTAAAAGCTGAGTATAAAGTACTTGCAATCTTTGTTGTCTGTGTTGCCGTACTACTTGCCGTAACAGCAAATAGCGAAACTTCCTCACCGTTAGTAGGCCTCTCATTTGTGCTGGGCGCATTCTGTTCGGCTTTAGCAGGATTTATTGGAATGCGGGTGGCCACCAAAGCCAATGTAAGAACAACCAACGCGGCCAGAACAAGTCTTGGCAAAGCGTTGGAAGTTGCCTTCGTTGGCGGATCCGTAATGGGTATGGGCGTGGTTGGTATTGGAGTTTTAGGCCTTAGCGTTTTATTCATTATATATGCAAAAATTTATGGTGTAGATACACAGGCTGGCCTCAATCAGGTTATTACAATCATTACTGGTTTTTCCTTTGGGGCATCATCGATTGCTCTTTTTGCACGCGTAGGTGGTGGTATCTATACAAAAGCTGCCGATGTAGGCGCTGACTTAGTAGGTAAAGTTGAGGCAGGTATACCTGAAGATCATCCTCTGAACCCAGCTACCATTGCTGATAACGTGGGGGATAACGTAGGTGATGTGGCGGGAATGGGTGCCGACTTATTTGAATCTTATGTAGGTTCAATAGTTGGTACGATGGTTCTCGGTGCAGCGTTTATGGTGCCTGGCTTTATCGATAACTTTGACGGTCTTTCTGCAGTTCTGCTTCCTCTAGTTCTTGCCGGGGTTGGTATTTTGATGTCCTTCCTGGGAACATTCTTTGTTAAAGTTAAAGAAGGTGGAAATCCTCAAACTGCCTTGAACATGGGTGAAATTGTTTCATCCGTTATTATGATCGTTGCCTCCTGGTTTATTATTAAGTGGATGCTTCCAGCAGAATGGTGGTTCCAGGATCCTCTCTATGCGTGGGCTGACCCGGAGAAAGGAAATCAATATACTTCAACGGGTATTTTCATTGCTACCGTAATCGGATTGGTTGCTGGTGTTGCCATCGGTCTGATTACTGAATACTATACAGCGATGGGCAAGAAGCCTGTGCTTTCAATTGTAAGACAATCTTCAACCGGTGCAGCAACGAATATTATTGCCGGCCTTGGCGTTGGTATGATGTCAACCATGTGGCCTATTCTGATTATAGCAGCTTCTATCATTGGTGCGTTCCACTTTGGTGGCCTTTATGGTATTGCGATCGCTGCCGTGGGTATGCTTTCAAACCTTGGTATTCAGCTTGCTGTTGATGCTTATGGCCCTATCTCAGATAATGCCGGGGGTATTGCCGAGATGTCTGAGTTACCTAAAGAAGTTCGTTCACGTACTGATAAATTGGATGCAGTGGGTAACACTACTGCGGCTATTGGAAAAGGTTTTGCCATTGCATCGGCTGCTCTTACTGCCCTTGCCTTGTTCGGAGCTTTCATGACAACAGCGAAGATCAGCACCATTGATGTTTCTAAAGCGCATGTAATGGCTGGATTGTTTATTGGCGGTATGTTACCGTTCGTATTCTCTGCATTAGCCATGGGGGCTGTAGGGCGTGCGGCTATGGCCATGATCGAAGAAGTAAGAAGGCAATTCAATGATATACCAAAATTAAAGGCAGCCCTTGCGCTGATGAAGAAAAATGGGGAGAAGCCGGTTAATGAATGGTCAGCTGACGAACAAAAGACTTTCCATGATGCTGATGGCTCTGCCGAGTATGGAAAGTGTGTGGAAATTTCTACCAAGGCAGCTCTTAGAGAAATGGTTCTTCCTGGTGTGATGGCAGTAGTGGTTCCTGTGGCCGTAGCATTTATGCCCGGCTTAGGTGTTGAAGCACTTGGTGGACTCCTTGCCGGAGTTACCGTTACAGGTGTTTTGATGGCTATTTTCCAATCGAATGCTGGAGGTGCGTGGGATAATGCCAAGAAGAGTTTTGAAGAGGGCGTAGATATTAATGGCACTATGTATTACAAGAAATCAGATCCACATAAAGCTGCTGTTGTTGGTGATACGGTAGGTGATCCATTCAAGGATACCTCGGGTCCCTCTCTGAACATCCTTTTGAAATTGATGTCGGTAGTTGCCCTAGTGATTGCACCACTTTTGGTAAAAGAGGATACTTCAACAGTTAAGGCAACAGAAGTAAAGCCCAACGTTGAGGTTGTCGTTACTGCGGCAAATAATGAAATCCAAAAGAACTAATCGCTAGAGAAGTTCAAGTAAAAGGGCGGTGTTTATGACACCGCTCTTTTTGTTTATTTTAGGACTTCAAATCATATCTATGAAATTCACCCCGACCCTATTTTTCTTCATCATCACCTTCAGCGCTGTTGGGCAGGGCATAGTAGGTAAGTGGAAAACGATCGATGATGAGACCACTGAACCCAAGTCCATTGTGGAAATCGTTGAGAAGAACGGAAAATATTACGGTAAGATTATCAAACTCTTCAGGGCACCGGGCGAAGATCCTGACCCTATATGCGAAGAATGCGATTTGGATGACGACCGGTATCAAAAAAAGATAATCGGTATGGAGATTTTGAAGGACATGATGAAGTCCGGGACTGAATATTCAGAAGGAAATATTCTCGATCCCAATAATGGGAAAATATATAGCTGTAAAATTTGGCTGGAAGGAAAGAATCTGAAACTCCGGGGGTACTGGGGTCCATTTTTCCGCACCCAAACCTGGCTACCGGGTCTATGACTGTCATCTCATCGGAAAAATAACGATCTTAAACCCGGATTTAATCAACTCATCATTAACTAAAGGTTACCAATTGTGGCTCTAAGGGTATTCAAATCGAACTTGCAGATGGACGAAAAGGAGGTTTTCGAACGAATCCAAAAGGGTGACGAAAAGGCTCTGGAACTGATCTACAAGAAATACTATCGGATGATGACCAAGCTGGTTATCACCAATAGTGGAACTGAAGAGGAGGCCCGGGACGTTTATCAGGATGCATTAGTGGTGTTCTGGCAAAAGGCGCGGTCGGGAAACCTGGTGATGACAGCTAAGATGAGTACCTATATTTACAGTATTTGTCAAAATCTGTGGAGAAAGGAACTGGATAGAAAAAAGAGACTATCCCACGAGGAAAAAGATGGATCCCAGTCCATGGATCTGGACAGTCCGGAAAGGGAAAAGATCATTGCAAGGTGTCTGGACCAATTGGGGGAAACGTGCAGGAAGGTTTTGATGTATTATTATTTTGATGAAATGTCGATGCAGGAAATAGCTGAGAAATTAGGGTTTGCAAACACAGATACTGCAAAGACAAAAAAATATAAGTGCAAACAGAAATTAGATGAATTGGTTAAAGCTCAGTACAGCGAGCAAGATTTTTTAGACTAACGGAAGAGCCATGAGTAACTTTGAATTAATAGATAATTATTTGACCAATCGGCTTAATGAGAGCGAGCGGTCAGCCTTTGAACAACAAATGAAATCGGATCCGGCCTTAAAAGCAGATGTCGAATTTCAGGCAAGTATAGTAGAAGGTCTTAAAAAAGCTCGCGTTGCAGAGTTAAAGGCAATGCTTAATAAAGTACCCGTAAACAGTGCTCCGGTTCAATTCTCCGCTCTTAAATTGGCATCAGGTCTTGTGGGGACAGCCGTACTTGTATCGGCTATATACTTATACTTCAAAGAAGACAATCAACCCGAAGTTCTAAGCCCAACAACTCCTATCGAGGATTCTATAAAACAAAGAGAGCAAACGAAGGAAGAAGTGAAGGCGACTGAAGAAGTAACTAATGAAGATCAATCGACTGAGGTCAATAAAAAACCAGAAGATAAAAAGGAACAATCTGTAAAGCCAGCTGAAAAAATCACTCCTTCGAAGAACGTTACTAAACCCACATTGGACGTTGTTGATCCTTCTGAAGACTTAACCGAGAGCACGCCAACCCGTGAGACAGTCGAACCATCGAAACCAGGTTTTGCAACCCCGGCCATGGAAGTTGAAGTTGATTCCGCTAGCAAAAAGTATAATTTCCATTACCAATTTGTAGATGGAAAAATGATTCTGTTTGGGTCTTTTGATAAGAGTTTATATGAGATCCTCGAGATTAATGGTGGAACGCATGCAACATTCCTATTTTACAAAGAGAACTATTTCACCCTTGACGAATCCAGGCATGAAATTACTCCACTTGAAGTTATCAAGGATAAAGCCCTGATAAAGAAACTGAAGGAGTACAGAAACAAGTAATAGCCTTCTGAAGTTTAAGAAAGCCCTCTACAAATAGAGGGCTTTCTTTTTATACGAGGTATTTAATCAACCCAACTATATAAAAAATCGTAGAAATCGTACCTATCTTTACGGTTTATGAGTATTGGGGATAAAAAATTTAAGGTTAGAAAGAAGAAGTTAGGTACCTACCCCTATCTAAGCGTGGTGCTCAGTATCACCCTGGCACTTTTTGTTATTGGAGTATTTGGATCTCTTGTTATTTACTCAAAGGAGCTGGAACGATTGGTTCGTCAAAATGTGAAAATCCAGGTATACCTGAAAAGCCAGGTAACTGAAACCCAACGAACTCAAATCGAAAAAAGTCTTGCCTCCAAACCATTTGTTGCCAAAGATAAAGAAGCCATTCAGTTTATCTCCAAAGAAGCTGCTGCCAAACAATTTATCGAAGATACCGGGGAGGATTTCAAAAAGTTCCTTGGCGAGAATCCTCTGCGCGATGCTTATTTAGTTCGTATTGACGAGGGCTTTCATGACACAGAGAGTTTGAAAAAAATTACTAGTGAGGTAGAAAAGATAACTGGGGTCTTTCAGGTTCACTATATAGAAAACGTAATCGATTCTATTAACAAGAATGTAACCAAAATCGGGTTGATCCTTATGGGATTAGTTGCCCTGTTGTTACTGGTTGTCGTACTCCTGATTAATAATACATTGCGCTTGGCGTTGTTTTCCCAGCGGTTCCTGATCCGTAGTATGCAGTTGGTAGGAGCACGCAGTTGGTTTATTCAGCGGCCATTTTTATTCCGCGCGGGTTTGCATGGACTTATCTCCGGAGTTGTTGCCTCCGTTTTATTATTCTCCCTGCTAAGCTTTGCTACTAAAAAAATCGAAGACTTAGGATTGATTCAAAACAATAATCGGCTATTACTTTTAACTGCGTCTTTGATGATGCTGGGAATGCTGGTGGCCGTGTTGAGTACCTATCGGGCAGTAAGTAAATATTTAAAACTTTCATTAGACGAACTTTATTAACATGAGCAAACTTCCTTTCACAAAAAGAAACTATCAACTCATGGCCATCGGGGTAATCTTACTAATTGTAGGCTTTACAATCATGGCCCTGGATAAAGATCCGTATGGGTTTGGATTTATGGGGATTACCCTTAGCCCAATTATCGTGCTGGTGGGATTTGTCACGGAAATTTTTGCGATTCTCTACACGCCCAAAGAAAAGCAATAATCGGATTTCATGTCATTCCTTGACGCGCTCATTTTGGCCATTGTTGAAGGCCTAACGGAATTTCTACCCGTATCTTCTACCGGCCATATGATAATAGCTTCCTCGGTGTTGGGAATCGCTGCCGATCCTTTCACAAAGATGTTTACCGTGGCTATCCAGCTGGGGGCTATACTTTCTGTTTTGGTCTTGTATTGGAAACACTTTTTTCAATCAGTAGATTTCTATTTCAAATTACTGGTTGCCTTTCTTCCGGCCATGATAATAGGCTTCCTTCTTAATGATGTGATCGATCAGTTACTCGAACGAGTTGAGGTTGTAGCCGCCATGCTAATCATCGGAGGAATTATCTTTTTATTCATTGATAAACTCTTTCATGAATCAGAAGAAACCGGAAGCAAGGAGGTCACGTATAAGATTGCCTTACGGATCGGTCTATTCCAAACAATTGCCATGATTCCTGGCGTCTCTCGCTCGGCTGCTACTATTATTGGTGGACTAACCCAAAAACTAAACAAAAAAACGGCTGCGGAGTTCTCTTTTTTTCTGGCGGTGCCCACTATGCTGGCCGCCACTTCATACAAGTTGCTTAAATTTTATTTGGAGGGTTACACGTTTGGATCGCATGAGATTTCGGTACTGCTTTTCGGAAATGTAACGGCCTTCGTTGTGGCGATACTTGCCATTAAATCATTCATCTCTTACCTCACCAGTCATGGGTTTAAGCTATTCGGTTATTACCGGATTGTCGTTGGGGTAATTATCCTTGCTTTATACTGGTTAGGCATTGACCTGAGCATTGTTTGATGGAACCCAACCTGGACCGATTGATTCTTATTAACAAGCCAATTGGGTGGACATCCTTTGATGTGGTGAACAAACTTAGGAATAAGCTGAAAATTAAAAAGATTGGCCATGCCGGAACGCTTGATCCCCTCGCTACCGGGCTTTTGATTCTATGTACCGGGAAGATGACTAAACGCATCGATGAGTACCAGGCGCAAGAAAAAGAATATACAGGTAAGTTCATCATTGGTCAATCAACGCCCTCACATGATCTTGAAACGAAAGTCACTGAAACTAAGGACATCTCGCTGATCACCGATGAAGCCATTCATTTTGCTTCCCATAAATTTAAAGGAGTTATTCAACAGGTTCCCCCACTCCACTCGGCC
>JBEBJH010000306.1:0-4571 GCA_040079965.1 Cyclobacteriaceae bacterium | reverse complement strand
ATTTATGTCACACATAAAGAACATGCAGAACTTTGACAAGGTCATCGCGGTCTGCACCGGGTTGGGAGGAACCTATAACCCCGGAAAACAAAACCTTCGAGTGGAGTCTCTTACTGCTTTGTTGAACAACGCGCACAGTGCGCTCGAGTCCCTCAAGGTAGCCAAGACAAACTTCGAGTACGCGACTAACTATCGCGAGGTGGCATTCAGAAATTTGCCAAAGCTTACTGGCCGCATCATCAGTGAGCTGAAGTCTTCTGAAGTGCTTGTTCAAACTGTTGATGATGCACGTTACATTCACCGCAAGCTCACAGGCTTCAGGGTTAGTCGCGATCCTGTGCCACCGGAGAAAGCGGAAGCAACTTCCCAAAAGAAGTTTATCGCCAAAGGGAGGGATTTTACCACCCAGGCCGACCACTTCGCTAAGCTGTTGCAAACGCTGAGAACGGAACCGAACTACCAGCCCGTTCCGGATGACCTGAAGCTTCCTGCGTTGGAAGCAAGGTTGAGCGATCTGTATGCTAAGAATGGCGAGGTTATGCGTGCGACCGTAGAACTTAAGAACGCACGCTCGCATCGTGATGAAATGCTGTACCTCAAGCAAGGAAATGTGCATGAAACATACCTTGCTGTAAGACAAACGGTGCGCGCAGCCTACGGTTTTAGTAGCCAGCAATACAAAGCCTTGGCCGGTGTGCGCTTCACGAAGTAACGCTGTTTAATCCCGCACGGCAACGTGCGGGATTTTACCCAAACAAAACCAAAGACAACCCCTAACAACTCATTCCGAACGGAGTCTCCTGCCTCGAAAACACCGCGTAAAGTGAAAGTTGAAATGTATGAGAAGTTTATTTCGGCTCTGTTGACGCAATGTTCAATTTAGTGTATAGGAGATCCTTCTCCGCCAACTGGCGGATCTGGATGGTTTTCAATTTATTTCAAATTGTCGATTGCCCGCTAACTGCCTACTCTTAAAAAATACTACTTCTTAACAATCGGCAACCGCACCACCGAAGGAAATTTCTTAGAATGATGAATCTGATTATGTGCGACCACGCCAACCGATTCATCAAAATTATTTCCACCCGTATTCAGGTTGCGTTCAAAGCGCGGGAAGTTGCTGCTCGATACTTCAATGCGAACCCGATGCCCGGCTGCAAAATAATTGCTGGTCGACATGGGGGAGAGCTTAACTTTGTACACATTCCCTTTTTCCATGAACACCTCTTTCTCATACCCTTCGCGATAACGAACCCGCTGAATGGTTTCATCCAGGTTATACGCTTTGCCATCCGGATACACATCAATCAGTTTAATGGTAACGTCCGTGTCTTTAACATCCGAGGATAAATACAAGGTAGACTCAATAAATCCGCTCACTTCCATACCCGCCTGCAAGGGCTCCGAAGTATAAACCAGGATCTCATCGCGCAATTCCATTTCAGATTGATCAAATGCACCACCTGTAATTGCATTGCCCGTGCAACATACGTTGCCACCATACGAAGAAACCGGGTTGGCGGGATCGTAAGTGAATGCATCGGGTTTATCGGCAGCAGGTACTTTAGCTACCAGTTTACCATTGCCGTTGCGGGTGTTGGCTTTGCCTTCGCTGCTCAGAAAGTAATCGGTCATAACCACATTGGCGGGCGGCCAGGTCTCGGATGTCTGCCAGGTATTGCTGCCCATGGTAAAGTATTTTATGCGGGCAGTTGATTTCTTGAAATCATTCTGCTCGCCTTTCAACAACATATCAAACCAACCCCACGTGAGTTCATCATAATTCAGTCGGGCATCGCCCATGCTGCGTTCACCTACGATCGTGTTTTCAGTAGCACGTTTGTAGGCACAATGCAGGGTAGGGGCAATTACGAGATACTGATTATCGGCAATTTCTTTAGTTGAATTCTTGCGCATGTGATTGAACAAGGTCAGGTTCGGACTGGAGGACACATCGTACCACGACACAAACCAGTAGGCCGGAACATTCAACGGCATGGTATCATGATAGAGCCCACCTTTGAACCAGGCCGGATCGTTCGGCTTGCGCCTGATTATGTTTTCGTAAACACCCTTTTGTCCGTTTACATTTTTAATAATGTCTTGTACCGGTAAATGGCGCAAGGCCTGGGCCCAATCCACTTTAGGCATTTCGGTGGCCATGTCATAGAAGCGTTGCACGCGCACCAAGTCTGCTTGTGCAATATCTTTTGGAAACGTGGGACGAAACTCATCATTCTGGGTTCCATACAACCATGCGGTGAATAACATTTGCTGTGCACCCCCGCGATACCAGTTACCCTGTTCGTAAAATTCACCTACACGACCCACTCCGGCACCAAAACCTTGCGCCACCATTGCCGCAAGGGCAGGATGGTTGAGTGAAGCAACAGCCATCTGCCACTCGGCAGTAGATGAACAACCTATCACACCAATTTTTCCATTCGACCACGGTTGTTTCGACATCCATTCAAAGGCATCGTACCCATCGGTTGTCGGAGTTCCAAGAATATCCCATTCACCTTCCGAGAAAAATCTTCCGCGTTCGTTTTGCACTACATAGGCATAGCCGCGTTGTACGGCATCGTACGCAGCTTCTAATCCACGGGTGCGCATTTCACCATCGCCCCACGTGTTGAAGTTGTACGGAGTGCGTGAGAAAACGATTGGCACTTTAGAATTCCCTTTCGGTCGGTAGATGTCGGTGGCGAGTCGTTCGCCATCGCGCATGGGCATCATCACCTTTTGATCGATGATGGCGATGGCTTCCAGTTTTTTGTAGATGTCGGTTTGTTGCGACCATAGTGAAAGGGAGGCGGCTACAAACAGGAGAAGCAGGCTGAGTTTTCTCATAGGACTTAGGGTATAGAAATTTCAGATAAGATAGACGATCAATGGACAATTGAGAATGGTTAGTTGATAACTGGTAAGTCCACTTGTAATAAGGTATATTCTTAATTCTTAATTCTCTGATTTTGTTTTCACTCTCAACTCAAACACATCGGGCCGGGCATAATGCCCTATAGGATCAAAATCCATTTTAGCTTTGATGATTTCACGGTGATCAATTTCAGCAGTGAGAATTCCTTCCCGGTCATAGAGCGGTCCTGCAATCTTTTTACCGAGTGGAGAGATGATGCAACTTCCGCCTGAACTCGGCAACGAAGGATGATTATCCGCGACCAGCGACTTCAGGTCATCCGGGTAGTGTTCCTTTGTCAGGTATTGATTACAGCCCAGCACAAAACAGCGACCTTCGCAGGCAATATGTTCGAGAGTGGATTGCCACGTACCACGACAGTCAGCTGTAGGCGCGAGATAAATTTCAATGCCTTGCTGATAGAGAGCCATGCGCGCAAGGGGCATATAATTTTCCCAACAGATCAGTCCGCCCACGTTACCGAGTGGAGTATTTAATACATTCAAATCGCTGCCATCGCCTTCGCCCCAGATGATTCGTTCGGCAGCCGTGGGTTTTAGCTTTCGATGTTTGTGGATGAGTTGGCCTTCGGGTGAAAAGTATAGTAGTGTACAATACAGGGTGTCGCTGATCTTATCTTTTTCGGTAACACCAATGACAACATACGCTTTTGCTTGTTTGGCGGCCCGGGCAATTAACACGGTTTCAGGGCCGGGCACTTCAATGGAGTTTTCCCAATAGCGAAGAAACATCTCCCTTCCTTCCGGGGTGCGACCGCCTACTGTTGTTCCAAAGATCAGGCCGCGTGGATAGCCGGGAATGAAAACCTCCGGAAATAAGAGCAGCGAAGATTTTTCTTTTGTTACATCGCTCGCGAGGCTTAAGATTTTATCTACCGTATGTGCCTTGTTAAAGAAAACCGGGGCCGCCTGAATGACGGAAGCACGATATACGCTTGGAGATTCCATACTGAGCTTGTTAATAAATCGAAGGTCGGTAATAAATTGATCTTGACGAGCTTTGTTAACGATAATTTCAAGTCATGTGGTTTCAAGAAGAATTACTTAATATTGGTAGTATGAGCAGACTCGAAGTATCATATACCAATCTGGGCTATTTGATGCTTATTCTGCTGGGGCTGTCCTTCATTTCATTCGCACCTGCTTATTTTATGGTGCACACATCATTGCCATGGATAATGCACACCCATGCAGCGCTTATGTATGTATGGATGGGTATTTTGGTTGCTCAACCCTTCCTGATCAAGCAAAAAAAGTATAGTCTTCATAGAAGCGTAGGAAAGGCAACCTATGTGCTGGTGCCTTTATTGTTGATCTCAGGTTTTGTGATGATTCGGTATGCTTATGCCCGCGATCTGAATGTGATCCCACAGGAGGCATTGCAGACCGGCAACGTACTATCGTCTGAGGAAGTGGTTCATCAGGCTCGTGTTTATTCCGGACTAGGCCTTTATTATTTTTTTGGCTTCCTCGTCTTTTATCCCTTGGCTATCTTTCACAGGCGCACTCCAAACACGCATGCAAAATTTATGATTGCCACCTCGCTGGCAATAGTTGGACCCATTGTGGATCGCATCCTCTTCAAGTCATTCCACTTCTTTAAATTAAGAGCAGGGTTTCCCCTTGAGTAT
>JBEBJH010000047.1:0-23202 GCA_040079965.1 Cyclobacteriaceae bacterium | reverse complement strand
CGGACTCAAGCCAAATTATTTTCTTGACGTTAGGAAGTGATAAAAGAGACCTGCTTGAAATCTCTAACATTGCTGAATTGTACTTTAAAGAGCGCCTTCAAACTATTCCTGGGGTAAGTTCTGTAGGCATCTGGGGGCAGCGCAGATATTCAATGCGTTTGTGGATGGATCCCATCAAATTGGCATCGCTCAAGTTAGCCCCTTCTGATGTATTGCAAGCTGTAAATCGTGAAAACGTTGAACTCCCTTCCGGACGTGTAGAAGGACAGAACACAGAACTTACCGTTCGTACGATGGGCCGATTAACAACCGAAGAAGATTTCAATAACCTCATCATTAAGGAAGATGGCGACAATATTGTTCGGTTTAGCGATGTAGGATACGCAAAACTGGGTGCAGAAAACGATCGTACCATTCTGAGAAGGGATGGAATACCTGGATGTGCTATTGCCATTGTGGCGCAACCGGGTGCGAATAACATTGATATCTCAGAACGTCTTAAGGTTAAACTTGCCCAAATACAGCGCGACCTTCCACCGGATGTGAGCTACCAGATGAGTTTCGACTCTACGGATTACATTCGTGCATCCATTTCAGAAGTGGAGGAGACGATCTTGATCGCTTTCTGTCTTGTGTTAGCAATCATCTTTTTATTCTTGCGTGATTGGCGCACCACCGTAATACCAGTTGCTACCATCCCGATCTCGTTGATTGGAGCCTTCTTCGTTATGTATTTATTAGGCTTCACGATTAATGTACTCACCTTGTTGGGCATTGTACTCGCCATTGGTCTTGTGGTTGACGATGCCATTGTGGTATTGGAAAATATTTATGTAAAAATTGAAGAAGGACAAGATCCGGTAGAGGCTGCCAAGAAAGGATCAACGGAAATTTACTTTGCTGTTATTTCTACAACGGTATCAGTTGTAGCCGTGTTCTTACCTGTAATTTTCTTACAGGGCCTTACCGGAAGATTGTTCCGGGAATTTGGATTAGTAGTAGCAAGTTCCGTTGCTATCTCAGCATTTGTGTCGTTGACACTAACGCCTATGATGAGTGCAAAGATTTTGAAACGCAGAGCAACTCAGCCATGGCTTTACCGGGTAACAGAACCTTTCTTCAACTCCCTGACCGCTGCTTATGCTGCTTCTTTGCAAGGATTTATGAAACGAAGATGGTTAGCCTTTGTCATCATCGCCTTGTCCGGTGGCTTGATTTACTATTTAGGTACAACAGTGCCTTCTGAACTTGCTCCGATGGAAGACCGCAGTGAATTCCGCTTTCAGGCGCAAGCCCAGGAGGGAGCCACCTTTGAATACATGGACAAGTACGTGCAGGAGCTTACTGATTTTATAAGCAATGAAGTACCAGAACGTGCAGGTATGGTAAGCGTAACAGCCCCTGGTTTTGGCGGCTCCGGGGTAAATTCAGGGTTTGTCAGGGTGATTCTTAAGGATCCTCAAGATCGTGATCGCACCCAGCAACAGATTGTTGATGATGTAACAAGTAAAGCGCGGAAGTATACAGGCGTCAGAACATTTATAACGCAGGCACAGACAATTGGAGACCGAAGGGGAGGTTTCCCACTTCAGTTCGTTATCCAGGCTGGTGAGATTGATAAATTGAAAAAGGTACTGCCAGATTTTATGGCCAAGGCAAGTGCCAGTCCTAAATTTGCGTTTGTTGACCTTGATCTGAAATTCAATAAGCCAGAAATCAACATCACCATTGATCGTGATAAAGCACGCAACCTGGGAGTAAATGTGATTGACATTGCCCAGACGCTTCAACTTGGGCTAAGTGGTTCGCGTTTTGGTAACTTCATCATGGATGGAAAGCAGTATCAAATAATAGGGCAGGTAGAAAGGGCCGATCGCAATGAGCCCTTGGATTTAAAAACACTCTATGTAAAAAACAAAAGGGGTGAATTAATTCAAATGGATAACCTGGTCACGTTTGAGGAACTTAGCAGCCCGCCACAATTGTATCGATTTAATCGCTACTCATCGGCTAAGGTAAGCGCACAACTTGCTAATGGTGTTGCGTTAGGTGAAGGGATCAAGGAAATGGAACGCATTGCAGATGAGGTACTGGATGAATCTTATACCACGAGTTTGGATGGAGCTTCGCGTGAGTTTTCAGAAAGTTCTTCCAGTATTTATGTTGCGTTCTTGATTGCCTTGGCGATCATTTACTTGATTCTTGCTGGTCAGTTTGAAAGTTTCAAAGATCCGCTCATCATCATGTTTACGGTGCCATTGGCATTGGCTGGTGCATTAATCTCTTTGTGGTATTTTAATCAGACATTAAATATTTTTAGTCAGATAGGTATTATCATGCTGATAGGACTCGTAACAAAGAATGGAATTCTGATTGTGGAATTTGCCAACCAACGCAAGGAACAAGGCAAAAAATTATTAGAAGCGGTTACGGATGCTGCTGAGTCGCGCTTCCGCCCGATTCTCATGACGAGTCTTTCTACTATTCTTGGAATTTTACCAATTGCACTGGCATTAGGAGCAGGATCAGAAAGTCGTGTGTCGATGGGTATCGCAGTAATCGGAGGGATGGCGTTTGCTACCGTACTTACACTTTATGTAATCCCTGCCATTTACTCCTATGTCAGCAGTAAGGACGCAAACGTGTCCGCACATTAAGTTCAATTTTTATAGTATCTATGAATCGTTTCTTAGCATTTCTCTTTTTTGTTTTTAGTGTTTCAATAGTCAATGCGCAAGACACGCTAAGCCTCGCCAAAGCCATCCAGATTGGCTTGCAGAATAATTTTGATGTGCAGATTGGCAATCTGAATGTTGACATAGCAAAGAACAATAATAACTGGGGCCAGGCAGGCATGTTGCCGACCATCAATTTGATAGGAGGCCAGCCCAATAACGTTACGCAACGCAAGCCCGCCAACCCCTTTGCTGTGCCAGGTAAAAGCATTTCAGATAACCTCAATGGTCAACTCGATGTACAGTTTACATTATTCGATGGCTTCTTTGTGCGCCTTTCCAAACAAAGATTGGATAAACTGGAAGAATTGAGCAATGGCAATGCCCGGTTTTTGATGGAGAACACCGTGCAGGGAATTATCCTCGGCTATTACAGCGTACTGCTGCAACGAGAGCAGTTGCAGGTACTCGTTAAGAATAAGGAATTTTCTAAGGAGCGTTATGACTATGTCAAGCTTCGAAAAGAATTGGGAGGCGCCATTACCTTTGATGTGCTGCAGGAGCAAAACAACTATTTAACGGACTCTGCCAGCGTATTGCAGCAGGAAATTCTTCTTAAAAACAACCTGCGCGATCTCAATTTGTTGTTAAATGAAAACATCAATAAAACGTATGTATTCACCGAAGGAATACCTTTCGAGAACGAAGTGTATCGGTATGAAGATCTGCGGGATAAAATGCTTAGTTCAAACACCAACCTGAAAAATCAATACATCAGCCAGGAGCTTTTTCGTAATTCAACCCGGATAGCCGAATCGAATTATTCGCCTACCATTTTATTAAATACAGGAGTGAATGGAAGTTTGGATAAACTAAATGCCAATTTCAGATCCAACACCGGAAACACCATAGAAAACACGGTGGGCTATGTGAATCGGGATGCGAATCTCCCTGTGTATAATTCGGTGAGCGAAACCGCATTGACACCACAAACTATAACAGGGAATAGCTATGGCGCCTATGCGAACTTTGGCTTGCGCTTTACTTTATTTAATGGTGGTCAGATCAGGAGAGCGGTTGAAAATTCACAAATACAGGAAAGGATTGCTCAACTTTCTACGGATCAACTCAAGTTATCATTGGAAAATGATTTGCTCGCCAACTTTGATTTATACAACCTGCGCAGACAACTTGTTCAAATTGCGCAGGTACGACTGCAGGCAGCAGAACTAAACCTGCAACTAGGTAATGAACGCTACAAAAATGGAGCACTCAGTGCAATTGACTTGCGCATTGTGCAGGATAACTATCAACGTGCAGCCCTTGAAAACTATCTTGCTATTTATGCCAACATTTCCAGTCGTGTGGATTTGGTAAGGCTGACGGGTGGGTTGTTGGATACTCGTTGAGATTAATAGTGAGATTAATAGCTATTACCTGGTGGTCTCTTTGAAGCTGTTTAATTAAGGAAATTAAACATGAAGAACCTACAAGACCTTCTCTTATTAGGAGATCCCAAACTTTATCAGGTTTCTGAACCGGTTTTAAATTCAGAACTTTCACTTGTCCCTGGTTGGGTAGCCGACTTGCATGATGTGATGGAGGAAATCCGCGCGAAGTATAATTTTGGTCGTGCCATTGCTGCACCACAATTGGGAATCATGAAGCGTGTGATTTACATGAACATCAACAAACCTGTTGTCTTTATTAATCCTGAATTTACTTTTTTAAGTGACGAAATGTTTGAAGTTTGGGATGACTGCATGTGTTTTCCCAACCTGCTTGTTAATGTGAGAAGGCATAAGGAATTAACGATTAGGTATCATGATGAAACCTGGCAACAGCGTGAGTGGAAAATGCAGAATGATTTGTCTGAACTTTTGCAACACGAGTACGATCACCTCGATGGAATTCTTTGTACGATGCGAGCCATCGATGATAAATCGTTTAGATGGAGACCCTGAAAAGCTGAACTCTCAAAGGCGATCAGTCTGAAATTAGATTTTAATTGCTCGTTTCAACAGCTTCCGGTCTCATCACCCAGAAGTTATTAAACCCCTCGCCTACTTGAATGTTAATAAGGCCATTGGCCAGCATTTCAAGAATTGCAAGGAAATTAAAAATCAGAGCAATCCGGGAAGGGACGTTTTCGAATAGCTCGGTAAAAGCAACTCTTGGTTTGACGGTAACTTCATTAAGAATGTATTCCTTTTGGCCTTCAATCGTGTAAGGATATTGGATCACCTGGTGCACTGGCCGGTTCTTTTCCTCTTCCTGGCGCTTAAGCACTTTTTCAAATACTGTCAAAAGTTTAAAAAGATCAACATCCTGAAGCTCAGCCTCCACGTTGGTGCTTTCGGCTAAGGCTCTGAGCTCCTTCATCAAGTTGCCTCGCTTTTCCTTCATCAGTTCCGTTTCTTCCATCTTATGGAACTGTTCTACTACAGATTTGTACTTTTTGTACTCAAGTAAATGTTTAACTAGTTCCTCTCTTGGGTCAATCTCGTTGCCTTGCTCATCCAATTGTGGGCGGGGTAATAACATTTTGGATTTGATCCGCATAAGCGTTGCCGCTACCAGTATGAATTCGCTGGCGACTTCCACATTGAGAGTTTCAAGACTGCGGATGTACTCAAGAAAGTCGTTTGTTATTTTCGAGATCGGAATATCGTTAATCTCCAATTCATCGCGCTCAATGAAAAATAGAAGGAGATCAAAAGGGCCTTCAAATAGAGGTAATTTAATTTCAAACGATTCCTTCTCCATATCAAATCTTAGGAGGGCAAAAATAGTCAGGAAATGACGATTTTCAGGAGATATTTTCAGGAAAGTCGGCAGGAGTGCTCAACCCGTAGTAATTCCTTATTTTTGGGTTTGAGAAATCTTTGAAGCCGGTTTGAAACAGTTACCTTTTATGGTTGTTTAAGGATTATCGCTCAATAAATCAAATGGCCCATGCTTATTACGCCCGGGAAATTACTGGCTCAAATTAATAGTCCGCAAGACTTGAAGAAGTTGGACCAGGTGCAACTCGTTCAATTGTGCGATGAACTCCGGCATTTTATCATCGATAACGTGTCGGTTTATGGTGGGCATTTTGGAGCTAGTTTAGGTGTAGTAGAACTGACGGTCGCCCTTCATTATGTATTCAATACCCCTACCGATCAATTAGTCTGGGATGTTGGCCATCAGGCTTATGGTCATAAAATTCTTACAGGACGCAGAGATTCCTTCCATACCAATAGAATGTATAATGGTATTTCCGGCTTTCCCAAAAGGAAGGAAAGTGAATATGATACATTTGGTGTTGGTCACTCATCAACTTCTGTCTCGGCAGCTTTGGGTATGGCCGCAGCCTCCAAGTATCAAGGAGTTGAAGACAAACAGCACATTGCTGTGATTGGGGATGGCGCTTTAACGGGAGGTATGGCCTTCGAGGCTTTGAATCACGCAGGAGTATCTGACACTAACCTGTTGATTATTCTTAATGACAATTGTATGTCTATCGATCCTAATGTGGGCGCATTAAAGGATTATCTCACCGATATTACTACTTCTAAAACCTACAATCGACTTAAAGACGATGTGTGGAATTTGTTGGGTAAACTTTCTCACTTTGGAAAGAATGCTCAGGAAATTGTATCCAAGGTAGAGAATGGAATAAAGGCAACTTTGCTTAGTCAGAGTAACTTATTTGAGTCGCTGAACCTGCGGTACTTTGGCCCGGTAGATGGACATGATGTAGACCATTTGGTAGCCGTGTTGAAAGACTTAAAAGATATAAAGGGTCCAAAAATTCTGCATTGTGTTACTGTAAAAGGAAAAGGATACGGCCCGGCCGAAAAGGGGAATGCCACAACCTGGCATGCTCCGGGCACTTTTGATAAGATCTCAGGAGAAATTCATAAAAAAGTATTTGATGCCCCCCAAGCCCCTAAATATCAGGATGTATTTGGTCATACACTCGTAGAACTGGCAAGGAAAAATGAGAGAATCATGGGTATTACCCCCGCCATGCCTTCAGGTTCATCCATGAATATCATGATGAAGGAAATGCCCCATCGCGCTATTGACGTGGGGATAGCGGAGCAACATGCCGTGACCTTCTCTGCAGGTCTTGCTACCCAAGGCTTGATACCATTCTGTAATATCTACAGTTCGTTTATGCAGCGGGCTTACGATCAGGTAATCCATGATGTGTGTATTCAAAACCTGCCAGTCAATTTTTGCCTGGATCGGGCTGGCTTTGCTGGTGCCGATGGCCCTACTCATCATGGAGCTTATGACATTGCTTTTTTTCGGTGCATTCCAAACATGATTGTTTCGGCTCCAATGAACGAGCAGGAATTGAGAAACTTGATGTACACGGCTCAGTTGCCAAGAAAGGAGCAAGCCTTCTCAATTCGCTATCCACGAGGCCAGGGCGTGATGCCTGATTGGAGAACTCCTTTTGAGGAAATAGAAATTGGTAAGGGCCGGAAGATCAAAGGCGGTGAAGAGTTGGCCATTTTAACTTTTGGCCATATTGGTAATTATGCGGTAGAGGCGTGTGGGAAACTCGCGAGGAAAGGTATTAACCCGGCTCATTATGACCTCCGTTTTGCTAAGCCATTGGACGAAGAATTACTACACGATGTCTTTTCGGCATTTAAGAAAATAATAACTGTAGAGGATGGTTGCGTTCAAGGCGGAATTGGAAGTGCTGTGCTGGAATTTATGGCCGATCATAATTATCTGGCTGAGGTGAGAAGACTAGGAATTCCTGACCACATTGTTGAACACGGTGAACAGAATGAACTTCATAAAGAATGCGGATTTGATACTGATGGAATAATTCGTTCGGTTGAATCGATGCTTGTGCCGGCTGTCAATTACAAATCCTAATTACCTAGCCTTGGGATCATTTACGAACAACTGTTTTTTATTACGGCATCATTAAGAAAAAACCTGAAAATCAACCAAATACAATCCTTTTAGGCACGCTAAAGGAAAACGGTGCGAAAGACTCTTCCGAAAGAATCCTCGAGACTTATTTCCGATATTCTGGTTATTTTGAAAATTCGCCTAATCCATCTTAAATTGTGGTTTATTGCATATATTTGGATGCTAGGAATAATTATTAATAAGAAGAGTTACCTATACGAGTTAACCTATATTTATTAAGCTGAACAAACCCAAAAATATATAAGCACATGGAAGAAATCGATCCACATAAGTATGACGCATGGAACAATCTGGCGCTGAACCTTGCATTAATATGCTGGGCCATTGGCATTTTGGTCGTCCTTGGTTATATCGTGAAATTAAGTTCTACGGGAGGCAGCAAAAATAAATATGATTTCATCAACCGGCATGAAATCAAAGCGCTGTGGATTGCGACCATTATTTTGATTATAGGCGGGTGTTTCTTTGTTAACGCAAACGTAGTGGAACTTACTACACTCTGGGTATTTGTACGAATATTCACCACTACGATGATGGGTATTCTGGTAGCAATGATCATTCAAAACCTACTTAAATTTTACTATCCGTTCTTTATTGAAAGGAGATTGAAAGTACTTCGCTATCAACCCAGGATTTCTCCAAAAAGCGGTAAGCCTATGAAACTTCTGAGTGAGGAAGAAGAGGATGCTCACTTGGACGAAGGTATGATTGCCGAAGAAAATGTTTACTCAGTTGACTATGATGTATGGCTGGACGAGGAAACCGGCTTTAAGCAAATCGAGAAGTATGCAGGCCACCTGCACGCTATTCAATGTCCAGAGTGCAACTATCAAACATTTAAAGTTACCAGAGAGGAAATCATCAGACAGCCAACGGCTACGGAAGAGGGCGAGTTGATGAAACATTATTTGTGCGGGTATTGTGGCTATAAGGCAAGAAAAACGGTAACCCTTAGGCAATCTGCTAAATTAGAAGAGTCATCTACTGCAGCAACTGCCTAGTATCTGAAAAAAAATTAGGAGCCCCGGAATCGGGGCTTTTTTTATGCCCTATAATGGGCGCGGAAGTTTGATCTGATCAGAGTAAAATTTCATACGGGTATGATGTGTATCCAACAAATCAATACGATCAATGGAAGCTTGCTTGTGATTGACGAACACTTCTACGTAGTCATTTCCTAACAAGTATAGATTTATTTTATAGTTGTAGTAACGAATGGCCATAACAAAAGCTGCGTGCTCATACAGCAGCGTGATTTTCTTCTGGAGGGGTAAATTTTTCAAGCTATTCCAGCATACCATTAAATAAACTTATTAAAAAATAAGTTTATTTATCGCAAGGCTGCGCTTTATTTGCTCCAGGCTAAATCCTTTTTTCAAGCTGAAAAAAGGACTGAAAATCATTTTTTGCATTTTAGTCAGGCTCGTCTAACTTTGTACTCCCAATCCTGTAAATGCATAATTTACAGAAGGTAAACGGTGGATGTAGCTCAGTTGGTTAGAGCACTAGATTGTGATTCTAGGGGTCGCGGGTTCGAGCCCCGTCTTTCACCCAAAAAATAAAGCCCCCGTTGGGGCTTTTTTGTTTCCTTTCAGCGCGAAAATGCCAACCGACTACCTTTGGTACTTTCGTCAAATTGCCCCTGCGCATAAACGAGGTGGCCAGAAACCAAGGTATGAGTAACGGTTGATTGAAAGGTGTTTCCTTCAAAAGGCGACCAGCCACACTTGGCCAAAACGTTGGCCTTTTGTACTTGCCATGGCTGATTGGGATTCACCAGAACTAAGTCAGCGAAATATCCTTCCCGTATGAATCCACGCTTATCTAGTTGAAACAGAATGGCTGGGTTGTGGGCCATTTTCTGTACTATTTTTTCGATCGAGATCTTTTTCTGATGGTAGAATTCCATCATGGCAACCAGACTATGTTGGATCAAGGGTCCACCAGATGGGGCTTGAAAATAGTTGTTCTTTTTTTCCTCTATTGTGTGAGGCGCATGATCGGTTGCAATTACATCTATGCGATCATCAAGAACTGCTTTTAATATTTCTTGCTGGTCATAAGAAGTTTTAATGGCTGGATTCCATTTTATTAACATGCCCAGTTTTTCATAATCAGAATCATTAAACCAAAGATGATGGATACAAGCCTCTGCGGTGATCTTCTTTTTTTCTAATGAAAGTGTGTTATCGAAAAGATTTGTTTCGTGGGCTGTGGAGATATGGAGTATATGTAGCCGAGTGCCATGTTTTTTTGCAAGGTCAATTGCAAATGATGACGATTTGAAACAGGCCTCTGCACTGCGAATCTGGGCGTGGTACTTCACCGGCATCATTTCGCCATAGCGCTCCTTAAATTCAGCTGTATTTTTTATGATCGTGGATTCGTCTTCGCAATGGGTGGCAATGAGAGAAGGAAATCGGGAGTAAAATCCCTCAAGAACTTTTGGATCGTCCACCAAAAGATTGCCTGTAGATGAGCCCATAAAAATCTTGAGACCACAAACTCTTTTTATATCGGTCTTCAGCACCTCATCCAGGTTATCATTGGATGCCCCCATGAAGAAAGAATAATTGGCAAGCGAAGTCCGAGAAGCAATCTGGTATTTATCTTCCAGCAGGGACTGTGTAAAAACCGGTGGAACCGTATTGGGCATCTCCATAAAGCTGGTAACTCCACCAGCCACGGCAGCTTTTGATTCTGTATAAATAGTTGCTTTATGTGTTAGTCCGGGCTCGCGAAAATGCACTTGATCATCGATCACCCCAGGCAATAAAAAATTTCCATTGGCATCAATAACATTAGCATTTCCTGCCGATAGCCCTCTTCCGATTTTTTCAATCCAATTTCCCCGAATCAAAACATCACCTTCGATGACTTTTCCTTCGTTTACTAGTTGAGCGTTCGTGATTAGCGTAGAGTTCATTACCTTGTGAAGAACGTAAAGATAATTAATCTTGAGCAGCCCAAATTCATGGAATGATTATAAGTTGAATAAGCAGTTGCTGGATGCGATAGCCGATTCGGGATTTGAAAGCCCTACTGAAATTCAACAAAAGTGCATTCCGTTAGTATTGGGTGGCCAGCATGTGATTGGCATTGCTCAAACAGGAACGGGTAAAACCGCAGCTTACCTGTTGCCCTTGTTGATGAAAATCCGTTATGCTCAGGGGGTGGATGCGAGGGCGCTTATTCTTGTGCCCACCAAGGAACTGGTTGCCCAGGTATTTGCGCAAGCAAGCGCTTTGGCTAAGTATACAGATCTTCGTATAGTAGAAATCTATGGCGGAGTTGGTCCGAAAAGTCAAATAGAAAAGATAAATGCGGGAGTTGATTTGATCATTGCTACCCCGGGTCGTTTTCTGGAGTTATATCAACGCAATGAATTAATTCTTAAGCAAATAAGAACTCTGGTGTTAGATGAAGCCGACCGCATGATGGACATGGGATTTATGCCACAACTCCGGAGAATTTTTGAAGTGATTCCATCCAAGCGACAAAACGTATTGTTCTCAGCTACGTTTCCTGAAAAAGTGGACCGTTTGGCAAATGAGTTTATTGATTTTCAAGTGCGTGTAGAAGTGACTCCTCCGGCAACTGTAGCAACCAAGGTGACTCAAGAACTCTACTTTATTCCTAATAGTCTTACAAAAATTCATTTTTTGGAGTATTTGCTACAGGATGAAAAGGCCTTTAACCGTGTCATGATTTTTTCTCGTACAAAGGAAGTAGCTAACAATGTATTCAAGTACTTGGAGCGAAAGAAATTAGGACCTGTGAAAGTAATTCATTCAAACAAAGGTCAGAATAGCCGCATGAATGCGATGAATGAATTTAAGGAGGGGAAGTTAAGAATTTTGGTTTCTACCGATGTTGCCTCAAGGGGTATTGATGTTACGAATGTCTCACATGTGATCAATTTCGATGTGCCCATTGTGTATGAAGACTATGTCCATCGCACCGGAAGAACGGGCCGCGCATTTCGGGAAGGTAAAGCAATCACCTTTGTGACTGATGCCGAGAAATATCACATTGATAATATTGAAAAAATAATTCGTGAGAAAATTCCTGTAAAGTCCTTGCCAAAGGAAATCGAAATCGCGGAAACAAACTATGAAGAATTACAAGCGATGGCGAGGGAAACAGATCGGCAGAAACGGTATTCTGACCCTGAGTTTAAGGGTGCGTTTCACGAGAAGAAGAGGAAATAATTTGAAAATGAGAGATTAGATTCTCAGGGTTATGTTCAAACAAAAAGAAGATGACTCGAATCCGAACCATCTTCAAATTATCTCATTATCAAATTTTCAAATTGATTTATCCGTTCATCGAGCTCAGGAACTCTTCGTTGTTGCGGGTTCCTTTCATTTTACTTTGCAGGAATTCCATCGCTTCAATTGAATTCATATCTGCCATAAATTTGCGAAGGATCCATACCCGCTGAAGTTCTTCTTCCTTCATAAGCAAATCTTCGCGCCTGGTACCAGAGGCTGGAACATCAATAGCCGGGTACATTCTTCTGTTTGAAAGCTTGCGATCCAACTGCAATTCCATGTTACCGGTTCCTTTAAATTCTTCAAAGATTACTTCGTCCATCTTTGAACCGGTGTCAATCAATGCTGTGGCGATAATGGTGAGTGATCCTCCATTTTCAATTTTACGGGCTGCACCAAAGAAACGTTTCGGTTTATGTAATGCATTAGCATCCACACCACCTGACAGAATTTTACCGGATGAAGGCACTACTGTATTGTAAGCACGCGCCAAACGGGTAATTGAATCCAAGAGAATCACCACATCATGTCCGCATTCTGTCATACGTTTTGCTTTTTCAAGAACAATGCTTGCCACTTTTACGTGGCGATCAGCCTGCTCATCAAACGTAGAAGCAATCACCTCGGCCTTTACGCTGCGCGCCATGTCTGTAACTTCTTCAGGGCGTTCATCAATCAGTAAAACGATCAGATAAACCTCTGGATGATTTTCTGCAATGGCATTGGCAATGTTTTTCAGCAGAACAGTTTTACCTGTTTTGGGCTGAGCTACAATCATACCTCGTTGTCCTTTTCCAATCGGAGAAAAGAGATCTAAAATACGGGTTGACATGTTATCAGGCGTGGTGCTGAGCTTTAATTTTTGCTCAGGGAAAAGTGGTGTCAGGTATTCGAACGCAACCCGGTCGCGAATTTCTTCGGTCGTTTTTCCATTAATACTATCTACTTTAAGAAGTGCGAAATATTTCTCGCCTTCTTTTGGTGGACGAATCTGTCCCTTCACCGTGTCACCGGTTTTTAAACCAAACAACTTGATTTGTGATGGAGACACGTAGATATCATCCGGACTGGCCAGGTAGTTATAATCAGAAGATCGCAAAAAACCGTATCCATCCTGCATAATTTCCAAAACGCCTTCATTCGAAACTACTCCGTCAAAATCACGGATAAGATTTTCTTTACGGGGTTGTGGACTCGACTGATTTGGATTTTGAAAAGGCCGCTCTTCTCTTTGTTCCCTGCGGGGAGCTTCCACCAAAGGTGTGGGTTCAGTGGTATCTTCAAAGCTGGTAATGCTTTGATCTACTTCTATATTATCGATGCTTTGGAGGATCTCATCGCTGGAAAGCTCTTTCTCTTCTTCTTGTTCCTGGGGTTTTGGAGCAACATCCGGAGCTACATTTTCGCGTCTGCGCGGACGCATCTTGCGCTCAGAGTCTCCGGCAGGCGCTTGTTTAGGCGCGGGGGCGTCTCCGGCTATGGCCTGCTGATCAAGGATTTTGTAAACCAGGTCTTGTTTGGCAAGTTTCTTAGCGTTTTTCACGCCCATACCTTCAGCAATTTCCTTCAATTCAGAAAGCAGCCTGACATTCAGGTCATCAATTGTGTACATGTGAGTTAAAAAATAGATTAATTAATAAAATAGAATTTATAATGTTATGCTGGCTGACGGACAGCCGTAATCAAAAGCATTTAACGGGTTGATAGAAAAGAGATCGTAAAGTTCAGGGTTTTTGTATCGTGTGGGCCTGAGGAGGCCGCAATGACCCTACAAGTATAGTTCAAAATAAAATATTATCAAATCGGGAGAAAAAATTATTGGCTAATTTTGGCCTCTTAATAATCGATTATGTTGACTTTACAGATACTGCGTGAGCAAACCGACATCGTGCTGGAAGGATTGAAAAAGAGGAACTTTAAGTATGCAGAAAGCCTGGTTCAGCAAATAATTGAGAACGACAAACTCCGCAGAGAAACACAAAATACGCTGGATACGCTAAAGGCGAAGTCTAATGCCGATTCGAAGAAAATTGGTGAATTGATGAGGGCTGGTAAGGCAGATGAAGCGAATACCCTGCGTGCAGCTATTGCCCTGGATAAAGACAAACTTAAGGCACTGGAAGAAGGCCTCACGGAATTTGAAAGGAAACAACAGGAGATTTTATATAAGATCCCGAATGTTCCGGCTTCAAAAGTGCCAGCTGGAAAAAGTGCCGAGGATAATATTAATGTTCACGAGCACGGATCCGTACCAACCCTTCCTGCTGATGCCCTGCCGCATTGGGAGTTGATTAAAAAGTACGATATCATTGATTTTGATTTAGGGATTAAAATTGCCGGGGCAGGATTTCCAGTATACAAAGGAAAAGGAGCGAGGCTTCAGCGCGCTTTAATTAACTTCTTTTTAAATGAAGCTGGACAAGCAGGCTATAAAGAAATTCAACCACCCATCGTAGTGAATGAGGCCAGTGGGTATGGAACCGGGCAATTACCTGACAAGGAAGGGCAAATGTATTTTGTGAATGAGGATGGCTTGTATCTTATACCCACAGCCGAAGTGCCCATCACCAACTTATATCGCGATGTAATTCTTACAGAAGATGAATTGCCAATAAAGAATGTAGGCTATACGCCTTGCTTCCGCAGAGAAGCGGGCAGTTGGGGTGCACACGTGCGCGGACTTAATCGCCTGCATCAATTTGATAAGGTTGAGATTGTCCAGATCAGCAAACCAGAAGACTCACACACTATTTTGGAACAAATGTGCCAGCATGTGCAGGGCTTGTTGGAGAAACTGGAATTGCCTTATCGCAAACTTTTATTGTGCGGTGGCGACATGGGTTTCAACTCGGCCATTACGTACGACATGGAAGTTTTCTCTGCGGCTCAACAACGTTGGCTGGAAGTTAGCTCGGTAAGTAACTTCGAAACCTTTCAGGCAAATCGTTTGAAACTTCGATACAAAAACAAAGAGGGTAAAATGCAACTGCTTCATACACTCAATGGCAGCGCACTGGCGCTTCCGCGGATTGTGGCAGCACTTTTAGAGAACAATCAAACGAAGGATGGAATTAAGATTCCGAACGTGCTGGTGCCTTATACCGGGTTTGAAATTATTAATTGAAATTATCAAACGAGATTTTGGAAACGCTGGCCTTGGCTGGCGTTTTTTGTTTTTAATAATAACTATTTACTGGATAGATTTTTTCTTCAACCCAAATTGAAAAACAAAAAAGAGTACTACCAAGAGAATCAATTCTGATATAGCTGTGGCAGCAATAGAATTATTTTCGGTGCCCGTCCATTTGCTATAAATTCCAAAAAAGGCCCAGATCAATACGAGTAGAAAAGCAGGCTCACGAAAGCGTTCGGCAATGATAATTCCAAGCACACTGGCAATGCTAATCATGGTAATTGTCCAGGTAATGGGTGAAAGAAACCCGCCCGCCCACGAAAGAGAACCAACAAAGCCGAAACATTAGCGATAGTAGCAACACAAATCCATGACAAATAAAAAATAAAAGGAAGTTTTATAAGTAGCTTATCTGATAGCGTTTTAAGGTCAGCACGCTGCAAGAGCAAAAAGATTTTACTGAGTGAAAAGAGCAGCAAAAGCATGATCAGGACGGAAGCATAAAGATATTGATAATGCCATGCCAGAATCCAACTTACATTGGCAACGCACGAGAGCAAAAACCAAAGCGATAATTCAGCAAAATAAGACTTACCTGATATGGATCCTTGTACAATAGTAAACCCAATCAATAACAAATAGATCACACTCCAAACCGAAAACGTGAATCCTGCAGGTGTAAACAAGCTCGGGTATAGGGCGGAGAGTTCCCCCGTGTTCATTCCATTAATCGGTAAAATATTGGCCAATGCATTTATAGCAAGCACTCCAGCCAGGGTCAGGATGTTTAGAAAAACAAGGATACGATTGTTCATGTGTGTGGTTGATTTAGCAAAATAGATCAAAAGCCCTTTCCCTTCTTGGTTTCTTAACCCGATGGCGGTAATATTGTTCCCCAAATTCACGATTTATGAGGACTATGTCATTTCTTTTTTTAGTTGTTTTTATTGCTATGATCTCATGCTCACAACCACCAAAACCAGAAGTAATTTCAAAATATCCGGTATCGGCCAAGGTTGATACAGTAGATACCTATTTTGGTGTTGAAGTTCCCGATCCCTATCGGTGGATGGAAAATGATACTGCGGAACAAACAGCCAATTGGGTTGATAAGCAGATAGACTTAACAACGAATTATCTTAATTCAATACCTTATCGCAAAAGCATTCGCCAGCGGTTAGAAGAAGTTTATGACTATGAGCGATTGGGTACACCCTTTCGTTATGGAGATTACTTTTATTAT
Organism: Cyclobacteriaceae bacterium; assembly: GCA_040079965.1. Taxonomy (GTDB): domain Bacteria; phylum Bacteroidota; class Bacteroidia; order Cytophagales; family Cyclobacteriaceae; genus ELB16-189. The sequence continues at coordinate 6,933 of JBEBJH010000047.1, read as the reverse complement.
TCTCGCAATAATGGCTTGCAGAACCAAAGTGTGTACTATCGCAAAAAAGGAGCAAACGGTGAGCCTGAAGTTTTTCTCGACCCCAATACCTTTTCAACAGATGGAACCACACGCCTGGGCGGAATGTCATTCTCAAAAGATGGATCGCACGTAGCCTATCAGGTTGCTAAGAGCGGTTCGGACTGGACGGAAGCGGTGATCATTGATGCAATTACTAAAGTTATGTTGGAGGATACCTTAAGGGATTTGAAGTTTGCTTCCATCTCATGGCGCGGCAACGAAGGATTTTTCTACACCAGGTATCCGGTTTTAAAAGGTACAAGCAGGAATACTGCAAAAGCAGAAAATCAAAAATTGTACTATCACAAATTAGGAACACCCTATGCTAAAGACCAATTGATCTTTGGTGATGATGCAAACCCGAAGCGGTATGTGTGGTCTTATCTTACGGAAGATGAGCAGTTTCATGTTATCCTGGCGACTGACGGTACTTCTGGACAAGAAATGTATGTGCGTGATTTAAGTTTGACAGAACCTAAGTTAAATACGCTTGTTGGTAATCAGGAGAACGATCACAGAGTGATTGACAACACTGGAAAAACATTATTAGTGCAAACAAATTATAAGGCACCGAATCAGCGATTGGTTAAGGTCGAAATTGCTACCCCTACAGTTGAAAACTGGAAAGATGTAGTTAAGGAAGAGAAGAGTGTTGCCAATTTTTCAACAGGAGGGGGTAAAATTTTCGCAGACTATACGGTTGACGTAAAGTCGCTCATTAAACAATTTAGTATTGAAGGTACATTTGAACACGATGTAGAACTTCCGGGCATTGGCTCTGCGGGCTGGGATGGCGCGCGCACCCAGGAAAAGGAACTCTATTATTCATTCACCTCGTTTCTCTATCCTACAACCATTTTCAAATATGATATTCAAAGCGGAAAATCTTCCGTATTTACATCACCTAAGGTGAATCTGGAGGCTTCTCAATATGAAATGAAGCAAGTATTTTACGAGAGTAAGGATGGAACGCGTGTTCCAATGTTTATTGTTCATAAGAAGGGGTTGGAGATGAATGGTAAAAATGCAACTCTTTTATATGGCTATGGCGGATTTAATATTTCTTTAACTCCTTACTTTGATCCCTCATTAATCGTTTGGTTAGAGAATGGAGGGATTTATGCGCAACCTAACCTTCGTGGCGGTGGCGAATATGGGGAAGAGTGGCATAAGGCCGGCACTAAACTGCAGAAGCAAAATGTGTTTGATGATTTCATTGCAGCCGCTGAGTATCTGATAACAGAGAAGTTTACGTCCAAAGACTTTCTTGCCATTCAAGGCGGCTCAAATGGTGGTTTGTTGGTGGGCGCATGCATGACGCAACGACCTGATTTATTTAAAGTGACTTTGCCAGGTGTGGGCGTGATGGACATGCTCCGTTACCATAAGTTTTCTGCCGGACCGGGCTGGGCGCCTGATTATGGAACTGTTGAAGACTCAAAAGAAATGTTTGAATACTTGCGTGGATATTCGCCAGTACATAATCTCAAACCAGGCACTTCATATCCAGCCACGCTGGTAAGTACCGCTGATCATGATGATCGGGTGGTTCCTGCTCACTCTTTCAAATTTGCAGCAGGGTTACAAGAGACACATACTGGAAATAACCCGGTCTTGATTCGCATTGATAGAAAGTCGGCTCACGGTTCTTCTAACCTGTCCAAAGGATTAGATTTGGATGCCGATCAATTTGCCTTTACCTGGTACAACATGGGCATTGTGCCCCCACTGGCTAAGAAAAACCTATAAGGGCTAAAAGCTGTAAAGCAGAAAGCTTAAAGCTCTGGATTTCCCCGGCTTTAAGCTTTTTAGCTCTAAGCTTTTAGCTTGAAAGCAATTTTTTCTCCCACAAGTTTGGTTAGTTCTGCTATGCTGGCTTCTTTAATTTTCTTCACGGATTTAAAATGAGCCAGAAGCTTATCGGCTGTTTTTTTGCCAATGCCTGGGATAGTTTCGATCTCAGTTACAAAGGTTGATTTGCTTCTTTTCTGACGGTGAAACGTAATGGCAAAACGGTGAGCTTCATCGCGAATGCGCTGTATCAATAGCAAAGCCGGAGATTTTTTGCTGATCAATAATGGAAGTGGATCTTCCGGGTAATAAATCTCCTCCAATTTTTTGGCGATGCCTACAATTGGAATTTTCCCATAAAGGCCAAGATCTTGTAAGGCCTCACAGGCGCTGCTAAGTTGCCCCTTACCGCCATCGACAATTATTAACTGCGGATATTCCCCCTGCTCTTCCATAATGCGCTTGTAACGCCTGCCTACAATTTCTTTCATAGAGGCAAAGTCGTCTGGCCCCGTTACAGTTTTGATGTTGAAATGCCGATATCCTTTTTTGTCTGCCTTGCCATCTACAAACCTCACCATGGAAGCCACCGGATTTGTGCCCTGAAAATTTGAGTTATCAAAACACTCGATGATTTTAGGATATTGAAGGAGTCTTAGATTTTCCTGCATGATGTGCAGTACTTTATTCTTCTTCGATTTCTGCTCTTCCTTGCTTATCTCTTTATCCCGCTTTAGATAAAGAGCATTTTTGAGTGATAAGTCTACAAGCTTTTTTTTATCACCTATTTGAGGAACCACATTTTCAAAATCCTCGGATTTAACGGGTAATAATAAATTGGTGTAAACTTCCGGATTGTCGCTGCGGTAAGTTGTGCGCACCTCCTGAACAACGAGGCTTAAAATTTCTTCATCCGTTTCGTCAAGTTTCTTTTTCACCTCAAGATTCTTGGAAAAGATGATGGAGCCCTCCTTGATCTTCAAGTAATTTATAAAGGCCTCAGACTCCGTGCTCGTAATAGTCACCACATCGATATTGGTGAGCTTGGGATTTACGACAAGCGATTTTGTCTGGAATTTCTCCAGCAGTTCAAGTTTATGTTTATAGAGAGCCGCTTTTTCAAATTCCATGGTTTCGGATGCCCCATTCATTCTGCGAGCAAATTCATTTTCAACCACACTCAAATCTCCCTTCAGAATATTTCGTGCCTGTGCTATTTCTTCGAGATAGGAGTTTTCCTCCTGCAGTCCTTCGCACGGGCCTTTGCAATTTCCAATATGGAATTCAAGGCAGACTTTAAATTTCCGTTGTTCAATATTTTCTTTTGATAAGAGTAATGAACAGGTGCGAATAGAATATAACTGACGCACAAGTTCTAACACGGCTTTCATGGAAACTACGCTTGTGTAAGGGCCAAAGTATTCGCCTTGTTTCGGGATGAATTTGCGCGTAGAAATAATTCGAGGAAAACGCTCTTTTAAAATGCAGAGATAAGGAAATGTTTTATCGTCTTTGAGTAGAATATTATACTTGGGCTGGTATTGCTTGATGAAATTATTCTCAAGCAGGAGTGCATCAAACTCAGAGTTAGCCAGCGTAAATTCGATTTTATTAATTTCAGAGACCAGCTTTTCTGTTTTGCGATTGTATTGCGATTGGCGAGTGAAATAACTGCTCACGCGTTTCTTCAGACTCTTCGCCTTGCCAACATAAATGAGATCACCTTCTTTGTTGTAATACCGGTAGATGCCTGGTGAATCAGGCAGAGAGGCAAGGATTTCTTTTTGGTCGTCAGCGTGCACGAAGCAAATTACGAATTTAGATTTGCGAATTTGGGTAAGGCCAGATTCGTCATTCGTAAATCTAAATTCATTCTAGTTATCTATATCCCAGGGTTCTTCTTCCTGCATCATGAGTGAATCAACCTCATGGCGGCTGCAATCCAGGGTCATGTCAAGTCCGCTGGCGGGACGCTTAAATTGACCTTTAACAATGCCAGACTCCGGATCGGCATAAACCTTTAACATATAGTTTGCCCAAATGGGTCGCGCAGTTTTGCCACCTTGGCCAAATATCCACGAAGGAAAGTGAATAGCCCGTTCATCGCCACCTGTCCAGATGCCAGTAACTAAATCATGAGTTAGTCCGATGTACCATCCATCCGAAGCATCGTTGGTGGTACCTGTTTTACCTCCGATTTCATTTTCAATCCGTAACTCGCGAGGTAGCCCTAACGAAGTGCCACCCTCTTCTTCTGTGCCCCCGCGTAACATATAGATCATCTTATAGGCAGTTTGCTCGTGGATAGCTTCTTTCGTTTTAGGATTGAAGATTTCTATTACATTTCCATTCTTGTCTTCAATACGAGTAATAAAGATAGGCTCAGTACTGATTCCCCCATTCACGAACGTGCTGTAAGCGCCCACCATTTCGAACAACGAAACATCACTCGTTCCCAGGCAAAGCGATGGGACAGCATCCAATGGACTTTCAATGCCCACACGATGCGCAAACTCAACTACATTTTCTGCCTTCAACTCTTGCATGATTTGAGCGGTAATCGAGTTAACAGATTGTGCCATGGCCCTACGTATGGTCATACTCTCACCATGTCCGCGCGAATTATCAGCATTTAACGGATACCAGGGTGGTTGTCCAGGTATATCAAATTGCGGTGCAATATCTTTCTTAATTACGCAAGGTGAATATCCATTCTCCATAGCAAGCCCGTACACAAACGCCTTGAAGGTAGAGCCAGGTTGTCGCGTACCCTGCTTTACATGATCGAACTTAAAATACTTGTGATTGATACCACCCACCCACGCTTTAATGTGGCCTGTGTAAGGGTCCATAGACATAAAGCCGGTTTGAATAAATTTTTTGTAGTAATAGAGGGAATCGAAGCTACTAAACAACGTATCGCGCTCACCATCCCATGTAAAAATGGTCATGGGCTTTTTCAAATTAAGCATGATTTTAAGTGAATCCGATTTTTCTCCATACTTCTCAGCATAGATTTTATAAGCATCGGTTTGGCGTATACGTCTTTGCAGAAAGTCTTTTATCTCACCTCCGCTGTCATCTACCCAGGGGTTGCGACCTCTTTTTTTCCATTCTTCGTAAAACTGTGCCTGTAGTGGCTTCATGTGTTCGGCCACAGCTTCTTCGGCATACTTTTGCAAACGACTGTCAATGGTGGTATAAATTTTTAACCCGGAATTATATAAATCAATGCCTTTGCTGTTGCAGTATTCAAGAAGGTAGTTACTTAATACAGTACGGAAGTATGTGGCAAGACCCTCGTTTTGATTTTGAACACTATAGGTGAGTTCAATTGGCAATGCCTTGATAGAATCGTATTGTTCGCGGGTACTTATCTTGTACCCATGCCGGTAGATTTTATAGAAGATCTCATTGCGCTTGCGCAGAGAGTTATCAGGATTGCGCTTAGGATCAAAGTAGGTAGCGGCTTGTAACATGCCTACCAGCACGGCAGATTCTTGCAGGTTTAAACTGTCTGGTTGTTTGTTGAAGTAAGTTTCTGCGGCTACTTTAATTCCAAACGTATTGCTGCTAAAGGTAGCCGTGTTTAAGTACATGGCAATTATTTCTTCTTTGGTAAAATTCCTTTCAAGATTTATGGAAATGATCCACTCTTTGGTTTTTTGTACTACGCGTCTGGGTATTTTACCAAGGTTACCCAACCAACCATCCAGGCTTCGGTCAGGGTTCATGGTGTAAAGATTTTTAGCAAGCTGTTGCGTAATGGTACTGCCACCGCCTTGAGGATTGAATGTGAGCAGTCCAAAAGCCACCCTAACATAGGCTCGAAAATCCAAACCAGAGTGATTATAGAAACGATGATCCTCTGAAATAACCAATGTATTTACAAGGTCTTCAGAAAGTTGTTCAAAATGTACCTGACTGCGGTTATAACGAAAGTATCGACCTAGGGAAACACCATCAGAAGAAATAACTTCAGAGGAAAGATCGTTCTCCGGATTTTCCACTTCCTTCAGGCTTGGCATTTCGCCAAATGCGCCAAACAAGTTTATGCTTACCGTGTAGATGTATAACGGAAAGCCCAACATAAAACAGAGGAAGGCAATCCATACATATTTAATGGCTTTGCGGACCCACGGTTTCTCAATCCTAAGCAGGTTATTGATTTTGCTTTTGATAGTTGCGATCAAAGAAGGTGAGGTACTCATCCAGCGCCTTGGTTCGGTAAAAAATCTGAAAGTTATCTTTCGTAATTACAAAGCTATAGAATTTATAATTGGAAAGCGGTTTGCCAAGTGCAATCTGAGCGAGGAATTTGTCGAAATAACTGAGGGCGGCCTCCCGGCTCGGTAGTTCGGTTACAATGGTAATAGTTTTTTCTTCATTGAAAATAATATTGCTGGTATTCAGTTTCAGATCTTTCCATTGACTGGCATTAAATTTTTCAAGAGCTGTTGAAACGGGGTTCGTGATTTTGTCGGCTGTATTGTAAACAATCACAAAATTGTGTGGCCCTTCCATGGACTTAATAAACTGAATGCCTTTTGCCCGCTCCAATTTCTCAAGTAAGGTTTTAGAAGCTGCCAGCAATTGTTCTGCATAAGGCTTCATGGCGTCATCGGGGTATTTCTTAATGAATTCGCCTAACTCATATTGATAGCGCGATACATCTTCTGTTTTTCCGGTAACAAGAATTTTTAACAACTCAAGTTGAGGTGTGAATCCGGTTTCCCCCTCCTGCATGGCCAACTTGATTTTATCCTGGGCTGCACGAAGGTTGTTGGTCTGATAATAGGCATAGGCTTCTTTATAAATCAATTTTTGTTTCTCCGCAGCCACACTGGTTTCCCTCATATAGTCAGGATTGATCAGAATTCGCGTGAAGGTAGACTGTGGGTGATTGGTCTTTAAAAGACTTGCATATTGCTCCGCTTTCGCGGGATCTTTGTCACGCGAAATCAGATATAGTTTATAAAGTACCTCAGGCTCAAACTCTGATCCGGGAAACCGCTGCAGAAGTTTTGCATATAACTCCGAAGCGTTTTCCTTTTCATTCAGTTGGAAGTAATATAAGCTGTC
>JBEBJH010000046.1:0-23337 GCA_040079965.1 Cyclobacteriaceae bacterium | reverse complement strand
AATTATTGGCAATGGTGATTTTAAAGTGAAAGACCTGCACACCCTGGAGCGCTTTCTGCTTAAGGATACCATCAAGTTTGGGAAAGGAAAGGATTTTGAGATCCGGGAGCTTTGATTAAGCCGGTCTAGGTGTTTTGTTTCGGTCTTACTTTCTGCCAATCCTTAAATGTCATTTCAAATTTGATTTCCCCATCACCGTGAGTGCCCGCTTCTTTCCAACTAGCTTTTCTGTAAAATAATTCGGCTCTGGTATTTGGGTTTGTTCCCAGCCAAACTGTTTTTGGGGTTTGAGAAAAGTACCAGTCAAGCATGATAGTATGAACTTGTCTACCGATACCTTGCTTCTCATACTCCGGTTTCAAAAACAAAGCCCAGATATTATTGTCTTTCAGGTCGGCAATGGCAAAACCAACAATCACGCCATTCATTTCACAAACCCAACCTTTGCCCCGCTCAGTCAAGTAGGATTCACAGAGATTCTCATCAACTAGGTCAGTCTCTGATAGCATATTCTCTTTTACAGAGTAACGGGCAACAAAAATTTGTTTGATATCGGCCACGGTTGCTTCTCTGAGAATTTTTGGCATTGTTAATCAGGTATTGTTCGGCCTTAAGGTTGTAACAATTTGTCGTGCCTCTCTAATAACGTCAGCGGGATAATTTGATAATTCCAATATTTTAATTGCATTCCTTGTCCTTAATTGCCCTGGTTTTATACAATGGTCGAAATGAAGTTCATTGTTTTCAACTGTCTCAGTGAAATGGTATAAGTCATATTCATTGTCAAGCATGTCAACTAGCTCAATGTCGTGCGTTGATACAACTACAATATTTTCCTTACGGCTTAAATATGAGAGTATTGCTTTAGCCGAAGCAATTCTTTCAACCGTGTTTGTTCCTCTAAAAACCTCATCCAACACGAACAAGTTTTGGTGAGAAAATTCGACTTGCTCCAACAACAAAGCCATAATATTAACTTCTTGAAAATAGTAACTCTTGCCATCAAATAAATTGTCGTCTATTCTGATTGATGAAAATTGCTTTAGAATTGGTGAGGTGAATTCGTCAGCGAAGCAAGTATAAATCGTTTGAGCCAATATTGAATTTATCATCAAGGTTCTTAAAAATGTTGACTTTCCGGACATATTTGAACCAGTAATCAAAATGCTCTTATTCTTTATTGAAAGATCATTTTTTACGCAATCTTTAATTAGAGGATGATATAGGTTCTTTGCGTATAATTCTTTCAATGGGGAAACCAATGTTGGTATGCATGTTTTCTCCATCCCCGCTCTTAATGAGGCTATTGAAATTGAACTGTCAATATTGCCTATGTAGTTGAAAAGTACCTGAATTGACGAGTTTTTGTTTTCCAATTCTCTTGTTACTCTATAAAGGGTGAATACCTCAATCAAAAAAATAGCCTTCATCAACTCAGTTAAATACGTTCCTACCAGGCTTAGTTCAGCTTGAATTCCGCTTCCATTATCAAATTTTATTAGACCTACCTTTTGTTGAAATGGTCTTAAGCTTAATATGCTATCCTCAATTGATTTGTCAAAAAATTGTTCGTTTTTCTTTACCAATACCTTAGATACGTTAATCAGATTGTTCAATTGAGGGAATGACCTAAGAAACTGAAATGTGTTATTCTTATTCCAATAGTGTAAAAATATATTTAATGTAATTGGAATAAAGAGGGCTATTATCAGTACTGGAAATTTAAATGATAGAATTACCAAACATGCAACAATAAAAATATCCAAGAAGAGAAGATTAAACCATTTTGGTTTCTCTAATAGTTTATCCTTCAATAAGGCAGAGATGAAGTACGCTCCATTATTATTTAGTTTTAAAAATTCTAACTGAATTTCTTCTCGGAGCAATCTGTTGTTCGAGAATAAGTCAATAAGTCTTTCCGACTGGTCAGTGGTAACATTTGTTGGTTCTATTATTTTTTTATAGAGAAACTGCTGTCCCACTTTACTGGTGGTTCTGTCAATAAAAGCAAAGAGTCCATAAAAGTCTATGTCCTCAAGTGTTTGGTCAGTCAGTCGATGAAACTTATTTTCCTGTACCGTGTCTGCGTACTTGCAAATGCTATCAAAATCAAATGATTCTTTTTTAGGGATACCCCAAGCTGTCCGAATTGCCTCAATTTTCTTTTTCGTCCTGCCCTTATTAACATGATGGATAATAAGAATTACTATTATGATGCCTATTAATCCTAAAATAAGATACTCCATCTTGCTAAAGTCGCTCGTTTAATTTTATTTTTCTTGACTTATCGAAATTAATCTGCCCAAAATGGCCTTGCGCCAACATCTAAATCAACAATTGTTATTTCTTTATAAAAAAATTACTACTTCATCTCACCAATCCACTTTCTCACCAACTCCACGCCCTCCACATGTGTAATCGAGCGGCCCAGCTCCGGCATCATAATACCCGGGTGAATGGATTCTATTCTGAATTGCAAAATGGATTCATCGGGTTTCCCTGGCACAATATCATAAAGTAATCCGCCTGAGCCTTTGCCCGCTGCTACCGGGGCTTTGCCTACGCCTAATTTGGCCAGATCTTTTTCACTGGCCAGTAAATGCAGGCCGCTGTTTTTTGCGGGACCATCCGCACGATGGCAATGCGCGCAATTGATTTCAAGCCAGGCACGGGCGCGCGAATCAATTGACTCGCTTTGCTGATCATAGCTAACCAGTTTTGGAATTTGGTTGGCTGCCGGTAAGCCAATCAATTTTAAATTCTGCCAATGTGCTAATTGATTTTCAGTACCTGATCTATATTCATATTCACCATTTAACTGGCGGGCCGAGGGACCAATCGGCATTACCTTGTCGCCCCGCAAGTGACACCCCTTGCATTGGTTCATGTTGGGCACCGAATACTTTATATTTTTTACCTCGCCATTGTAATGCGTCCACGTTACGTCCAGGTTTTTTCCGGCTACATTCAGATACGCTTCGGTTTGTTCATCGTTCCAAATATAAGGGAGTGTTTTCCAGGTTCCGGATTCGTTAATCAATAACCGGGTTTCCATTATTCTAATATTTTCAGTGGGCTTTCTGAAATCAGCCGGGTAGTAGAAATTTTTAATTAACACCGTGCCTATTGGAAAATCCAGTACGTCATCGGCATGATAGTTAACCTGGCTGCCTTGCGGAATTTTTACAAAACGTTGTTTGTAGGCATAATCGGTAAAGAGGGCTGAGTTGAGTGAATAGGGAATTACATCGGGTGCAGGCGAAAGTTCTTTTAAGTCTCCAACAAAAAATCCATACTCTGATAGCTTTGCTTTTCCAATGGATGATAAGTCTACGGTCATTTCCTGTTCTGGCAGTACAACTATTTCCTTCTTTTTAGTTTCACAGGAAATCACTCCGAATAAAAATATTAATGATAGAAAAATCAGCTTACTGACAGAGGCAAATGGGTGGCAATTAAATGTACTCATCCTGTTATTTTACTGCACCAATTTTCGCACCCACGCAATCAAACAATTTTGGCCCTTTAATCAGATTCTTAAAATCGTTGCCGGCATCCAGGTTAATCACAACGATGTCATCGCCTTGCTGAATACACAATTCAGGATTTGAACGGGCAGGGTTCACGATTCCATCATACGCTATATCCGGTGTACTCAAGAATGATTTTGAAAGAAAGAGTTTTCCGATATCATTGCTCAAGTCAGGGAACCAGTGACTATTATGATAGGTATTGTTATGAATATAAATCTGGTACGGATAGGGATTGTAGAGTGTATCAACTTTATAATTGTTATCCACCGACTGCACACCACCAATAGAACTCTCCTGTTCCACCTCACCTTCGTTAAGAGCTGCCACTAAATCATAGCTTATAATTCCGGTGCCAACTGTTTTATTATCAATGATCTGGTTCTCCATCATCTCCAGATTGTGTGTAGCCAGGATCATGATACCTGTTCCCGGAGGAATGCTGGCCACGATATTTCCCTTGGCGGCAAAGTTCTCATAATTATTGTCGTGCACATTGTTGTTGTACACTTTCGTAGTATGACCATACTGGGTCAGGCCCGGAAGATCAAACACCAGGATGCCGCCCGTATTGTCGTAAGCCTCGTTTCCATAAATTTCTACCCAGCGTGAATTTTCACTCTCTATACCAGCCACATTCCAGTATGCTTTACTGTTGCGGATAATAACTGAATCCGACTGACCTACATAGATACCGGCATCCGATGATCCCATGGCAATGCATTCATCAATCAGAACCTGCTTGCACAACACCGGGTAAAGAGCGTAAGCACCATTTTCCGTTTTAGGACCTTCGGCCCACACCGAGCGAATACGTTTAAAAGTTATGCCTCTTACCTCGCTTACTTTCAGATTATCACCTTTGGCATCTTCAATTGAAAAATCCTGAAGCAGAATATTTCTCCCATTACTGATCAGCAATCCCTGAGCTCCCTCCGTTTGATTTTTGAAAGACAGAATGGTCTTATCCATTCCCTTACCCCGGATAACAATGTTTGATTTTCCATCCATTGCCAGACTCTTCTTAAACATAAAATTGCCTTCCGGCAGATCGAGCGTATCACCATGATTAATGGTAATTAACTGAGTCTGCAAACTTTGCTCAATGCTTTTCCAAACCCGCGGTTCCGATTCCTGATTGGAGCAGCAAAAAAATAAAACTGCAGCAGTAAATAAAACGAGATGTTTCATAATTTCATTTTAAAGGTAAAATTATTTTCACTGTCGAAGTATAAGTTCGTAGTTTCTTTGTGTCTTAGTTTCCATGATGGTTCAACCGGGCAGTACTTTATTTGAACCTCAATACCACAAAGGCAACTCATCATTTTTTTTTTTGCTTTTGGACAAGCATTCACAAATTTCAACTCATTTGAATACTTAACGAAATAAAAATTAGGGGAGTTTCTGCGATGGAAACTCTGCTTTAACTTAACCTATTCTTTATCAATTGCCAATATCGTTTGCAATAGCACGTTAGCTCCATTGGTCATATCGGCAGACTTTGTAAATTCTTTGGGCGAATGGCTGATGCCACCCACGCTGGGAACGAAAATCATTGCCACTGGCGCTAGTAGAGCCATCTGTTGTGAATCATGCCCTGCACCACTTTGCATAAATTTTGTTTTGAGGCCTAGTGCTTTTGCTGAGGCATCAATTTTTTGCTGTAAATGTTTATCGGTCAGAGCTGGCTTTACTTCACTGGCCTCACGCTTAAAACTAATTTTAACTTTAGAATCATTGGCAATCGCGGCAGCACGTTTTTGTATTTCAACAAACAGAAGCTCAATTTTTTCAGCAGACAAATCACGTAACTCCAAACCCAATGTTACATGACCGGGTACCACATTATATGCACCGGGTAAAGCTGTAATTTTTCCGATTGTCCCTACCTGATTTCCGGGCAGACTCTTAATCACTTCATTTACTGCGATAATTAATTTTGATGAAGCCAGTAATGCATCTTGTCGCAAGTTCATAGGTGTAGTACCAGCATGATTGGCAACACCTTCTACGGTTACTTCACAATCCATGATCCCTACAATACCTTCCACCACACCAATGTGCAGATTTTCGGCTTCCAAAATACCACCTTGCTCAATATGCAATTCTAAAAAGGCATGAATGTCACCTTTTTTGCGAATGCAGTTTTGAATACTCTCCGGGTTTCCGCCAATGGCTTTAATCCCTTCCGCCATGGTTAAGCCACTTTGACTAACCTGTTTTAATCCCTCCACAGTGAGTTGACCGGCAATTGCCCTGCTACCAATAAGGCCTCCTTCTTCGTTGGCAAAAATGATTACTTCCAGCGGATGGGCTGTTACTATTTTATTTTCATTCAATACTTCAATCACTTCCAATGCGCTAAGGGAACCTAACGTGCCATCAAAATTTCCACCATCAGGCACCATGTCAATGTGCGACCCAAATGCAATCGGCTTTAGCGATTCATTTTTTCCCCTTCGCTTACCGTTAATATTGCCACCAGCATCAATGGTAACATTAAGCCCGGCTTTTTTCATAAGGTCAATAAACCACGCGCGGCCCTCAATGTCACCCTTCGTGTAAGCAACCCGGTAGCCGTGACCACTAGCATCTTGCCCAAATTTTGATAACTCCGCTATGCGACTTTCTATGCGCTGCCCATTTACTTTGAGCTTATTGTCAGCGAAAAAATTTTTACCGTTTGAGTCAATTGCACCGGATGCACTTAGACCCATGGCTATCAAAGATGATTTTTTTATAAAGGTTCTCCGTTGCATAATGTTGAGGGATTAACGAATTAATTAGTCAATGACCATAGTTCCAACATACCCTACAAGGTAATATATTTGAAGTTGGATCTTTACAAAATTTAACAACCTCAGGTGTCCTGCACTTTAAAAAGTAAGTATACCTGAATAATATTCATTTTATTCTCCGTCTTCTAGCTCTATATTTAAAGCCATAAAACAGATCTGGAGAAGTCAAACACTAAAAAACAAAACTAAGTATCAGGTGTCCTACGCCTGCGGTGTAGGACACCTATAGCAATATGATCGAACTGCTCAGCCAATCCTCACTCCTGTTACTCTTTGTCGTGCTGGCAGTAGGCGCCCCGCTTGGTAAAATAAAAATTGCCGGTGTCAATCTCGGTATCGCTTCAGTACTTTTTACGGGGCTAGCCTTTGGCGCTTTGTCACCCGACATCAAGTTGCCTGCTATTATTTATGAAATCGGACTGGTCCTCTTTATTTATTGTGTTGGCATATCCAGTGGCGAACAATTTTTTGGCAACCTGAAAAAGAAAGGCTGGCGCGAAAACAGTTTGGCCCTTGGGGCAATCGTATTTGCCTTTCTATTGGTGCTATCCATTGGTTCATTCTCTTCAATGAAATATTCATACCTCGCAGGAATTTTCGCAGGAAGCCTGACCAACACACCTGCATTAGCCGCTTCGCTGGAATTTATTAAAGGGATAACTCCCGATGCCCTGATTGAATCAGCATTGGCCGAGCCTGTAGTTGCATACTCCGTGTGTTACCCGATGGGTGTAATCGGAATGATTCTCGCCATCATATTGTTTCAGAAGATTTTTAAAACCTCGTTGAAGACAGCCCCAGAAGTTGCTGAAGCCGATAAAATTACAAATACTACTGTTTTGATTACGAATGATAAAATTATCAGGCAACCAATTCGCGAGATCAAATCAAAATACAAGCTCAATGTAGTATTCGGTCGAATTAAACGTGCGGACTCCTCTTTGATGGCACTGGAAACGGTAGCCCTATCGTTAGGTGATCTGATGACAATTGTAGGTAAACCTGCAGAGATTGAAAAAGCAATTACTCTGTTGGGCAAACGAAGTGAAATCCATCTGGAGGTAGATCATCAACAACTGGACATGCGCAGGGTTTTTGTTTCCAATCATGATATCATTGGTCAATCACTAAAAGATTTAAATCTTCCCCATACGATGGGAATTATTATCACTCGCATCCGCAGGGGTGATAGTGATATTTTGCCTAATGCAAATACAACACTTCAGTTTGGGGATCGGGTTCGAATTCTTACCGGACGAAATGAATTGGCATCGGCAAGTAAATTCTTTGGCGATAGTTACGCTGCTCAAAGTGAAATTGATATTCTGACCCTTGGCCTTGGGATGGCTGCTGGTTTTTTGCTAGGAATGATTCCGATCCCTCTCCCGGGCGGGATTACATTAAAGCTGGGTATTGCAGGTGGGCCCTTGATTGTTGCTCTTTTACTAGGCGCAATAAACCGTGTTGGAAAATTAGTCTTTGTAATGCCCTATAGTGCCAATCACACCGTGAGACAATTGGGACTCGTTTTATTTTTGGCCGGGGTGGGCACGCGCTCTGGTTATGCTTTTCGCGAAACGATAATGCATACCGATGATGGCCTTACCTTCTTCATGCTGGGAGCCTTGATTACTATCTCAATTGCCTTTTTCTTTCTATTTATAGGTCATCGTTTTTTAAAGATTCCTTTTCCACGATTAGCCGGCATGCTCTCGGGTGTACAGACGCAACCTGCTGTTTTGGCATTTGTAAATGAGCAGGCCAAAAGTGAACAGCCCAACATCGGGTACTCCGCTGTTTTTCCTATTGCAACACTGGCAAAGATTATTTTCGCACAAGTGTTGCTAACTATTTTGAATTAACTGACTCCATTCTCTAAATTTGGCTATGATCACGAAAGCAGTTGTAGAAGACGCACCAGCTTTAGATAAACTCGTAAACTCAGCCTATCGCGGAGACTCTTCCCGCCAGGGCTGGACCACCGAAGCAGATTTGTTAGATGGTACCCGTACCGATTCTGCCGCTATTGCGGAGTTGATCCAAACTCCAGGTACCACGCTCTTAAAGTATCTTGAAGAAAAGGAAATACTAGGTTGTGTGGAATTACGCAACCAGGATGGCAAGCTTTACCTGGGCATGCTTACCGTTCGCCCTAACCTGCAGGGAAAAGGTATTGGAAAAGAGCTATTGAAAGCGGCCGAAGCGGAGGCGAAGAAGCAAAAGTGTACTTCCATTTTTATGACCGTGATTTCTGTTCG
The DNA here is from genome assembly GCA_040079965.1 of Cyclobacteriaceae bacterium. Taxonomy (GTDB): domain Bacteria; phylum Bacteroidota; class Bacteroidia; order Cytophagales; family Cyclobacteriaceae; genus ELB16-189. The sequence continues at coordinate 14,751 of JBEBJH010000046.1, read as the reverse complement.
CAAAGAACTGATCGATTGGTACGTACGCCATGGCTATCAACCTACCGGAGAGCGAAAGCCGTTTGCCTTTAACGACCCCAGGTTTGGTCAGCCCAAAATGCACCTTGAGTTTGTGGGGTTGGAGAAAAAGCTTGACCAGGCAGTCGTTAACTTCTGACAAAAATCAGCGAACTATACTTTGAATGTCATGGTATAGAATTGAAATTCTGATCTATTTCGATTTAAACTTCTCTTCATGCGATATCTTTTCGTTCTCCTTATAGCTATTCACGGCCTTATCCACCTTATGGGATTTGCCAAAGCATTTGGTCTCGCACAAATAAGCCAGCTTACCAAAGAAATCTCACAGCCTACAGGCGTTGTTTGGTTGGTGGCTACCTTATTATTTATTGCAACATCTGTACTTTTTTTGCTAACGAAAGATGCCTGGTGGTCAGTGGCTTTGATCAGTGTTTTACTATCGCAGGTGTTAGTCATTCTCTATTGGCAAGATGCAAAATACGGCACGATTGCCAATGTAATCATACTACTCATTGCAGTGCCTGTCTGGGCTCAATGGCGATTTGAGAATCAGTATAAAAAAGAGGTTGTAGAAAACCTTCACTATTCAAACAGTCTTGCAGAACCCATACTAACCCATGAAGCTATTTCTCAATTGCCTGATCCTGTTCAACGATACATTGTTTATTCTGGGGCTATTAACAAACCTGTTATTAAAAATTTCAGGATCGAGTTTGATGGACAAATCCGTAGCGATGAAAAATCAGAATGGATGCCCTTTACCACTGATCAACATAATTTTATTGATCAGCCCATCAGGCTCTTTTTCATGAAAGCTACCATGAAAGGCTTACCTGTTTTCGGTTATCATTCCTTTAAAAATGGAATTGCTGTCATGGATATTCGATTACTCTCGTTGTTCAAAGTTCAATATCAAGCTGGAAAAGAAATGGATATCGCTGAAACTGTTACGTGGTTCAACGATCTCTGTCTGTTTGCTCCAGCCGGACTTATCGATAAAAGAATTCTGTGGACTGCTATCGATAGTCTTACTTCAAAAGCAACGTTCACCAACAAGAATATTTCTATTTCCGCTTTGCTATATTTCAATAATAAAGGTGAGTTGATCAATTTCGTCTCAGACGACCGTTATCGTATTGCTAGTGACGAGGACCGAAAAGTAGTTCGCTTTTCTACACCCGTAAAAAATTATGTCGAACACAATGGCAGAAAGTACCCCGCTTACGGAGAAGCCATTTGGAATCTGCCAGAAGGCGACCTAATCTATGGCCAGTTCAATACTAAAGAAGTTGAATACAATGCAAAAGACTAATCTCAAAAACCGAGCATAGCTTTTTCATGAGCTATTGACTAGTTTCGTTCTGCAAAATTTGATGTATGCTTAAAGTAATTGCTTTTGATGCCGATGACACCCTGTGGCACAATGAAGCGTATTTTCAGGAAACAGAACATAAGTTCTGTGCACTTTTAGAAAACTATCTGCCTCAACATACAGTGGCCCGTGAGCTGCTGCAAACCGAAATTGCCAATATTTCGCTTTATGGATACGGTATAAAAGCCTTCATGCTTTCTATGATTGAAACCGCTATCCGAATAACTGATAAACAAATTTCAAATGAGGCGATTGAAAAAATAATTGGTTATGGCCGCGACCACCTGGATAAGCCTGTTGAACTTATTGATGGGGTTGAAGAAGTATTACAAAAACTGAAAAGTAAGTATCGGTTGGTGATGGCTACCAAAGGGGATTTGCTTGATCAGGAGCGCAAACTTAAAAAATCAGGATTAGACCATTATTTCCATCATATCGAAATTATGTCTGAAAAAAAAGAAGACGATTTCAGAAAGTTAATTAAGCACCTCGACATCCCTGCAAAGGAATTCGCTATGGTAGGCAATTCATTAAAGTCAGACGTGTTGCCGGTATTAAATCTGGGCGGTCATGGTTTTCACATTCCCTATCATATAACCTGGGCACATGAACGCGTAGAAACAACCACTGACCATGAAAACTTCAAACAGGTTAATTCAATTCTCGAATTGCTGAACTACCTGTAGATGGTTGAGATTGAATGAGAAATTAAACTACCTTCTTCCTAATCAGTTTTGCATAGGTGCGGCTCACCGGAAAACTCTTTCCATTTTGCATTTTCACTACCATGCCACCATTGAAGTGCCGTTCAATTTCTTTCAGGAAGTTTACGTTAACAATGGTTGAGCGATGTACCCGGATAAAGGTATCCGGATTCATGATCTCTTCGAGCTTGCCAATTCCGGAAGAACTTACAAACTGGTCGTTCTTGGTAGATATTACAGTATAATCTCCAGATGCCTCGAGATAAATAATCTCTTCAACCGGCAGATTAAAAAGCTTCTCTGACTTCTGCACAAATATATGTGAGTCGTACGTTGTTCGGGGTGGTACTGTTCTTAAACTTCCAAGTAAATCCTCAAGATTCCCCTCTTCCATCTTTTTTCTTTTAAGCGCACGGTCAACCGCTAATTTGAAACGTTCCTGATCGAGTGGCTTCAGCAAATAATCAACGGCATTCCTTTCAAATGCTTTTATGGCATATTGATCATAGGCTGTAGTGAAAATAACATAAGGCTCGTGTTCAATTTCATCAAGTACATCAAAACCATTCATGCCTGGCATTTGTACATCAAGGAAAATCATATCGGGCTTAAGCTTATTGATTTGTTCAACCGCATCGGTTCCCTTATTGCACTCTCCAATAATTTCTATTTGCGGAAAAGTTTCTAAAAACTCGCGCAATAACTCTCGGGCTAATTTTTCGTCATCAATAATCAAACAAGTAGTATTCATAATAATTGGTTTTCTAATAGTTGTTCCTCGGGTTTGGATTTGCTCACATTTTTGTCTTCAATGAAAAAACTAACCGAATACCCTTGTTCGGTAGCAAGTACGCGCAGATGGGACTGAACACCAAAATAACTTTTCAACCGAAGATCGGTATTCATCATCCCGACCCCACTTGAACTTCCGTCCATGACTTTCTTAGCCTTAGAGCCCAAACCGTTATCCTTCACTTCAAAAAAGATCACCGCACCAGAACGTCTTACTGTTAATGATATTGTTCCGCCCTCTTCTTTGGGGGCAATCCCATACTTAACTGAGTTCTCAACCAACGGTTGCAAAATCATGGGGGGGATGGAGATTCCCAAACACGTTACATCAATATCCTTCTGAAACTTTAATCTGTCGCCAAAACGTACTTGCTGAATGCGTACATAATTTTCGATGAATTCAATCTCATGAACAAGCTTAACCATTTCTCCGTTGTGCGAATCAAGTGCATAACGGAAAATATCTGAAAGTTGATTAATTACTTTACGCGCTTGCTCTTTACTTGAATGGACCAGCGTGCTAATTGAGTTTAAGGTGTTAAATAGAAAGTGCGGATTAATTTGAGACTTTAATAATGAGATCTGCATCTCCTTATTTCTAATTGCTAATTCACTCTTCTCTTGTTCCTGTCTTTGAAGTCCCTGGAAATAGCGAATCACATAATACACACCTACCGTAATTATATATTGATCATTAATTCGAAGTGCGTCCAAACTGCCAAGCATCCCTATCATGTATTCTTGCCAGTGTTCAAGATAGGTAAATCCTTCCAGGTAATCGGTGAAATAATAAGACAGCGTACCCATTACAAAGAAGAAAACAACAATACCAAGCACATGACCTGCTATCTGCCACCGGGCTCGAAAATTAAAAAGCCAGTGAGACCATAGAAAAATAAGCAAAATAAATACGCATAAAGCTTCGAGCAGAAACAGCTTAGTCCATAATACATAATACTCAGGATTTACAAGCCTCCACTCTAAAACAGCGCTGATAGTAAAATTGATCGCATACCATAAGCAAATGAGCAGATAAGCCCGTTTCCAAATACTAGGTATTGCGTCCAGCCACTTCATAATCAGGAAGATTATCTTATAAAGTTAAACATTCGAAGGTAAAGCCGACTAATGTAATGTATTGGCGATTAATGGAGGTTTATTGCGTTAGGTTACCTGGTCCTCCTATCCATGAATACAGTATCTTTAACACAAAATCCGGTATTCAGAACTTTTCTTTACATGAGGAATCTATTTCTTCTACTCCTGTTGCTGATTGCGTTACCTGGCGTAGCACAGAAAATCACCATTTCGGGTAAAGCAATAGATAAGGAAACCAAAGAGCCATTGATTTTTGCCACCATTGGCATCAAGGGTAAATCGATAGGAACGATAACTAATTTGCAAGGCGACTTCGATTTCCACATTCCACGCGAACTACAAAACGATATGTTTGTAATCAACATGTTGGGGTACAAGACTTATGAAGCCCCGGTATGGACATTACTCGAAATTAATCCACTAGTGATTGAGGTGGAAAAATCTTCTCTTGTCTTGGATGAAGTTTTGATTTCTGACTCCCTCAATGGTGGTGAGATATTACAGATTGCCCTTTCTCGCATTGAACAGAATTATCCCATGAACCCATATTTGATGGATGGGTTTTATAGAGACATAAAAAAAGTTGGAGGAACTTACATTTCTCTATTAGAGGCGGCTGTAAAGATTTATGACGAGGATTATCGTGAACCCCGTAACAAATTCAAACTTCATGAACGCGTAGCCCTGCAGGAGGTAAGAAGAAGTATCGGCTACTCAAGCAAATTTACTACCTACTTCGATCAGGATAATTTGCTTGAAGATTTGTTACTCCACAACAGTGTACGATACCGGCACTTTCCTGAAGAGCAGGTGTTTTTCAATAGTCTTAAACGCGAAAAAGATTCCTACTACAATGGACATGAGGTCTTTGTTGTGTCGCATAAAGATGAATATCGATTAACAGCCTTTATTGAAAAGGGAACGTATGCGATTTTACACACTGTCTACGAAAACAATCAAGAGGAAACCCTGATGAAAAAAAGAGGACTCGAGAGCAAATTTGTTAACCTTAAAAGAGTTATCGACTTCAAATCCTACGAAGGAAAGTACTACCTCAATTACATCACCGTAGAATCAAAGGTGAATTGGTACGACAACAATACCAAAGAGCTAAAATTTGAAACTGAGCTTAGTCAATCTTTATTAATCAACGAGGTTTTCCCAAACCCGGATAGACGAATAACTGCAACCGAAAAAATGAAAAACTATGGTCTTCAATATCAGGATCAACCTTACAACAAAGAATTCTGGGATAACTATAATGTAATAAAGGAAAGCCCAGTGGACCGAAAGGTTATCGAAGACCTGGAAAAGCACGGAGCGCTGGACAAACAGTTTAATGACAATTGATTTTGGCGAAGAACGGTTAATCGAAAACCTCAAATCTTTTCTATTAGTGCTTCCCTAAGCAACTCACGCTTATCAATTGGCACTACCCCTACATGCTGGCAAACCAACCCTCCACCCAGGTTAGAGAGCGCAGCAATTCTTTGAGCTGGAAGATTTAATGCAACACACAGAGCGGCAATGCTTACCACGGTATCCCCAGCACCTGAAACATCGGCAATTTCTCGAGGGTGAGCAGCAAGCTTAACTTTTTCATTTTTATAGTCGATATATACCCCATGTTCAGAAAGTGTAGCCATCACTCCATTAATGGAGAGTCGCTCTTTCAAAACAGCTATTGCCTTTTCAAGTTGCTCCTGATTTCCAGATTCAAGATCTACTTTTAATCCGTCTCGCATTTCCTTCAGGTTAGGCTTAAAGAGACTGACCTCCTTGTAGGCCAGAAAATTTCTTTTCTTAGGATCAACTACGGTGGGTATTTTATTCTTTTTTGCTAATGCAATGGTCTTTTCGATAAGTGACGAATTCAAAACTCCTTTGTCATAATCTTCGAAAATAGCAACCTGGCATGATGGCATGAGTTGCTCAATACGTTTATACAATTGTTGTTCCTCTTCTGCATTGGCAATCTTATCCGATTCTTCATCAACACGCACTACATGCTGGCTACTCGCTATTACCCGTGTTTTTACAGTAGTGGGTCTTGTGGCTGAACTTACCATTCCTTCAGCAGACATATTCTGTTGCTCCAAAATAGAACGGAGTTTTTTGCCAGCATCATCATTGCCACAAAGCGCTACCAAAATAGGAGTAGCCCCCAGAGCCTGAACATTGAGCGCTACATTGGCCGCACCGCCCAAACGCATATCACGCATTTTTACATTCACAATAGGCACAGGTGCTTCCGGTGAAATACGCTCAACAACTCCCCAGATATAACTATCCACCATCACATCTCCGATAATTAAAACCCGGAGATCATTAAATGATTGAAAGATATTTTCGAGGGACTGTTGAGCCATCTATTTCAGAATTTCCAAAGCCTTTTTCATTCTGGCCATTGCTTCAATAAGATCTTTCTCAGAGGCCGCATAGGATAATCTTACACACTTCTCTTCACCAAAAGCGCCTCCGGGAACTAACGATACATGGCCCTTTTCAAGCATATATAGACAAAAGTCATCGCCATTCTTGATCGTCTTTTCTCCATCAGACTTTCCATAATAGGAACTAACATCTGGGAAAAAATAAAATGCCCCCTGTGGATAATTAGCCTTAATGCCCGGAATCTCTTTCAATAATTTATAGACAATATCTCTGCGTTTATGATATTGTTCAACCATCTCCTGGGTGGGTTTTAAATCACCGGTAATGGCTGCAAGTGCTCCACGCTGAGAAATAGAGCAATTGGCTGAAGTTATCTGGCCTTGCACTTTGTTGCTTCCATCGGCAATCCATTTGGGGGCAGCTATGTAACCTACACGCCAGCCCGTCATCGCAAATCCTTTTGCAAAACCATTTACAGTAATAGTTCTATCAATCATGCCGGGCAACGAAGCCATACTGGTTTGATCGCCTGTAAAGTTGATGTGCTCATAAATTTCGTCTGCGATAACCAGCACATTCGGATGCTTTAACACCACTGCTGCTATGGCTTCTAATTCTTTTCTACTGAATACAGATCCTGTTGGATTGCAAGGAGATGAAAAGATAATGGCTTTTGTTTTTGGAGTAATCGCTTTCTCAACCTGTGCAGCAGTTACCTTAAAGTCATTTTCTATTGTTCCCTTTACTTCTACCGGAGTGGCCTCTGCCAAACGAACGAGCGCATCATAGCTTACCCAGTATGGAGAAAAAATAATCACCTCATCACCGGGATTGAGTAAAGCCAGCATCACATTAGCAATAGACTGCTTTGCACCATTCGACACTACAATATTTTCTGCCTTATAGGGCACATTATTTTCTTTCTGGTACTTGGCCGCAAGTGCTTCGCGTAAATCCTGATAACCGGCTACGGGCGGGTAGGAGAAATACTTTCCTTCATCGATAGCATTTTTGGCGGCATCACAAATATGTTTTGGCGTTTTAAAATCGGGCTCACCTAAGCTGAGGTTAATTACATCAATGCCGCGGTTTTTATACTCACGGGCTTTTGCAGCCATGGCAAGGGTGGCTGATTCCTGGATGGCTTCAATACGGTTAGAGAGTCTTTGCATATGGGTTTAATAAAGAGCCCCAAAGAACGAAATTAATCAGGCCTTTGGCAAGGAGAAAAACCGTTAACTGAACAAGGTCCTTCCTAAAATGCTGCGGCCAAGAGTTATCTCATCGGTGTATTCAAGGTCACCACCCACTGAAACACCTCGTGCAATCGTTGTAATTTTTACCGGGTAATCTTTCAGCCTCCGATTGATATAGAATGCAGTGGTGTCGCCTTCCATGGTTGGGCTTAGCGCTAGAATAAGTTCTGTGATGGCACCCTTCGATTTGGCTACCCGATCCACAAGCGAATCAATTTTCAAATCTGCCGGGCCAACACCATTCATGGGCGAGATAATGCCTCCTAACACATGGTAGACACCCGTAAACTGCGAGGTGTTTTCAATCGCCATTACATCATTGGTTTCCTCAACAACACATAAAACACTTTTGTCTCTACGATGACTCTTGCAAATTGAGCACTCCTCCTGATCGGAAATATTATGGCAGGTTTTACAAAACTGAATGTTTTGCCGCATCCGGTTTAGTGCTTCTGTGAGTGCCGCTGTTTTATTCTCGTTCTCCTTTACAAGATGTAACACCAACCGAAGTGCAGTTTTTTTCCCAATGCCCGGTAATTTGGCTACTTCATTCACCGCATCTTCAATCAGTTTGGAAGGAAATTCCACAGTAGTTATTTGGTATTAGTGATTAGGAGAGAAAAATGATTATAAAATCCGGGCATCAATCCCGGCATCACAAATGGCTTCACGCATGGGCTTAAGTTCCTCCATGGACCCAGACTTTACTGCACATTTTCCTTTATAGTGAATAAGCCAGGTGCATTGCTCAGCCTGCTCCGTGGTATGCTTGCATACTCTTATCAACGTTTGAATTACGTGATCAAACGTGTTGAAGTCGTCATTGAAAACGATGAGGTCTTTTACATCCGTCACGTCAATGACCTCCAGCACGTCTACCAACTCCTGCTCCTGATGCGATGTTTTCATTCTGTACAGACCCGGTTTCAACACAAAAGTAAAAAAATTGAACTTGATTGCTGCTATTTATTTATCCAACCGATTTTTACTTTCTTTATACCCGGCAATTTGCGACCATGAATCCATTTCTCGTACTTTCCATTATCTCCGTCTATTTTAGTGTTCTGATTGGCATCTCTTACATAACCTCAAAGGGTGCCGATACCAATACGTTCTTTACAGCTAACCGGCAATCGCCTTGGTACCTCGTTGCCTTTGGCATGATTGGAGCCTCGCTATCGGGGGTCACATTTGTTTCGGTTCCTGGCAATGTAGGCAAAGTTGGCTTTGCTTATTTTCAAATTGTGCTCGGGTATCTCGTTGGGTATTGGGTGATTATCGGAATTCTCATGCCCTTGTATTACCGCTTAAATCTGATTTCGATCTACACCTACCTCGAACAACGCTTTGATCAATGGTCATACAAAACGGGAGCGCTTTTCTTTTTGATTTCACGAACTATCGGCTCTTCACTAAGGCTTTTTCTTGCTGCCACTGTTCTGCAACTCTTTTTATTTGATGCGTGGGGAATTCCCTTCTTCATTACGGTTGCCGTTACCATTGCCTTAATCTGGGTGTACACATTCAAAGGCGGTATTAAAACCATTGTTTGGACGGATACTTTTCAGACATTTTTTCTTATAGCTGCGGTGATCATCACCGTGGTAAAAATTTCCGGAGATCTCGGCCTGGGTTTCTCTGAAGTGATCGCTGCTATTAAAAACAATGGCTACGATAAAATATTTCATTTTGAAGATGTCAACTCAACACTTTTTTTTCCCAAACAATTTTTTGGTGGGGCATTCATTGCCATTACAATGACAGGCATGGATCAGGAAATAATGCAGAAGAACCTGACCTGTAAAACACTTGGCGATGCACAAAAAAATATGTTCTGGTTTAGTCTTACACTGGTATTTGTCAACCTGCTTTTTCTAACACTGGGTGCACTACTCTATTTATATAGTTCACAAAAGGGGTTAGCCCTGCCAGCTTACTCCGATGAACTATTTCCCCGGCTTGCCTTTACTGAATTGGGTTCACTCGTAGGTATTTTCTTTCTGCTTGGAATAACCGCCTCTTCCTATGCTAGCGCTGATTCCGCTCTGGCGGGATTAACCACTTCATTTTGTATTGACTTCCTTCATTTCAAAGACAAAAATGAAGCGGTGAAACAAAAACAGAAGTTTATTGTACACCTGTCATTCTCGGTTTTGTTCCTTATCATTATTGTAGTCTTCAAAGAGATAAATGAAAAGTCTGTAATCGATACAGTGCTTAATGTGGCCGGCTACACCTATGGTCCGCTGTTGGGACTTTTTACTTTTGGATTATTCTCTCGGAGGCACATTAAGGGGCTCGGTGTGCCCCTGATCTGTATAGCTTCGCCTATCCTATCCTATCTGATCAGCCTAAACTCTGAAGCCTGGTTTAACGGTTATAAATTTGGAATTGAGATCTTGATACTAAACGGATTAATTACATTCCTGGGGCTTTTCATCATCTCCAAAAAATAAAAAAAAGAGCCACACCTTCGTGCGACTCTTTCGATTAAACCAAACCAATTAAAGACTACTTATTAACATATTCTATCAGGTACTCCTTTTCATTCTTTTTTATCCTGACCGTATAAGTACCTGGGGCAAGAAAAAAGAAATCAACAATCGTTCTTGTTTCTTCAACTACTGTGGCTTCGATTAAGTCATGTTCTTCGTTTTCAATGTCAATAGTAGCTCCAATCATATCCTTTGAGTTCTTAAAATAGAGCACCGATCTTTTTACCGACAATACCTTAAGAGATGAATGTGGCACTTTCGCAAAAGAAACTGTTGAAAATACTGTAACGAAAAGGAAAACTGACACTAAAACTTTCATAACTACTAGAGCTTCTTTTTATATCTATGTCCGCTATAAGCCAACTATCAGGCCATACGTAAAGGTTGTCATTTCACTAAATTTAAGGGGGCACGGACTAATTAGGATGGCCCATATTGGGAACTTTGTCTCTAAATTAACTCCTTAGCAGGATCCCAGAATTTGGTTTTGAAATCCTGAACCTCGTCATCGACTACCTTAATCCCTTCTTTTTGGAGGCGGCTTTTCATGGTTGTGGGTGTCTCAAAGTGGTGCTTGCCCGTTAGCAATCCGTTTCGATTCACAACCCGATGAGCAGGGATCTTTTTGTTCTTATGAGCGGCATTCATGGCCCAGCCTACCATTCGGGCACTCATTTTAGTTCCCAGATAACTGGCAATAGCCCCGTAGCTGGTAACCCGACCTTTTGGAATTAACATAGCCACTGCAAATACATTTTCAAAAAATGGATATTCACCGGAACTATTCTTGCTAGTTTTGCTTTTTGCCATTCGTTTGGTTGGGGCTAAAATCCATGAATGGATAAAATTCCATTCGTAAACGTTTAACTTTGCGCCTTTAAATTTAAAAAAACCTTAACCGAAATGAAGTATTGGCTCGTAGCCTTTTTATCAATCTGCTGTAGTTCTTATGGAGTAGCCCAACAGTTGATTTTACCTGATTCAACCAACTGGAATTCATTACAGGAGGGAACTTCCCTTTCTTTCAAAATTGGAACTAGTGATCAGGAAAGACCAAAATTTACTCTGGAAGGCATTAATGGGTATAAAATTCAATTCGATACACTTGGAAACTTTAGTTGGAATCCCAGCTTCGATTTGGTGGACCGCCTTGAAAAACAAAAAGAGATCAATCTTATAGTTCAGGCCGAATGGAAGGACGGGCGCAGAATTCGAAAAACACTTACCTTTTTAGTTACACACCAAAACCGTGCACCCTTAGTTGAAGATCTTCCTGTTTTCTACGTGAAACAATCGGCTGCCAATAGCTATCAGATCCCAAGTGAGTATGTGAATGATCCTGACGGAGATCCGTTGGTTTTTAAATCGATACAATCACAATTACCTGAAGGGGTTACCCTTTCTTCCAACGGTTTGCTTACCTGGACTCCTTCGCGAAATCAATTTAATTCGCTTAAGAATAACCCGCTGCAGGTCGAATTCATTGCGCAAGACCAGCCCGAGAAATTAGAGACAACAGGAAAAATAAAAATTGCACAAACCCAATTAGACCTTCCTCCGGAAATGTTGCTTGTGCCTGGGGATACCAGTTTGACGATCAAAGAAGATGAGCGCGTTAATTTTAAAATTTATGTTTCTGATCCCAATGGAGATGAGAACATCACCAACGTAGGGTTTGTTTGCACTGACAATCGCGTAAAGAAGGAAAGCTTTATTCAAAACACTTCCGTGCAATCTGAATTTACCTGGTCGCCCGGGTATTATTTTGTTGAAGAATCCGAAAAAACAAAATCAGTAGAAATTATTTTCTTTGCGTTCGATAAATCAAATAACCGCATTCAACGAAAGGTACTGATAAAAGTATTGGACACTGAAAATCTGGATGAGAAGGATAAATTTCTGTATCTTAAATACAGAAATTCACTGGTTCAGGCAAAGTCACTGATCGATCTGCTAGACGAAAACCATGAGAAATTAAATAAGGCTTATAAGCAAGCGAAGAAGGGCAAGAAAAACCGTTCTATTCTTAATGCTTCTTTAGGTGCAACGACCGGTTTGGCCCCGATTGCAATACCGAATGATCCCAGCACATACAAAGCCGTCTCTGCCATTGGTGGAACTACCGTAATGACACTGGGAACCCTGGAGGCAACGGAGGTGATTGGCAAATCCAAGTCCGATATCCTGGAAAAAATGAAGGTTAATGTTGAGATCCGAAATCAACTTCAACTTGAGGCTGATAATTTTGCCCGTAAGTATGCTTTAAAAAGCTCCCGAAGAAATAAAGAGTTTGATGCCGATCGCGACAAGCTTCTGCCTATTATCAATAATCAGAAATTAGTAGTTCTTGAGTTGGATGCCAGCAAGCCAACAACCACAAAGGAGATCGATAACAAAGACTTGAAGAAGACTTTTCCGGATTTCAGTGAACAGTAAGACAAAATCGGTGTTGGTTTTGCAAGAATCGAATTTCCGTTTACTTTTGCAGTCCTTAAAAGGCAAAATCGCATACTTTCCTTTGCCTAGGCTTCGGAAAGTAACACAGAGGAGTGGTAGAGCGGTTTATTGCACCGGTCTTGAAAACCGGAGAACCTTTACGGGTTCCGGGGGTTCGAATCCCTCCTCCTCTGCCAAGTAAAAGTCAAACACAATCAAAACCTCGAAATCGTAATGATTTCGAGGTTTTTTGTTTTTAGGGCATACCAAAAACAACCAAAAATTCGCAATCCCTTGGTACCAGTAGTGGTACCAAACTTTCAGACGGAAAGTTGGTACCAAAACGAGGTCAAAGTGCTGAAAATCAACCTGTTCGACCATCGCGCATCTTGATTTCGGCATCCTGGAAAGGATACTTTAACCAATTAAACCAAGGGATATATGAGGCAAACAATTTCAGTTAAGTTTTTCGCAAGAAAAGACCGCGCAAAGGACGATGGTTTGGTTCCAATTTTCATGAGAATTGGAATAGGACTTAAGCGCATAAACATCATCACCAAGATTTATGTAAAACCTGCCGACTGGTCTGTTCAAAACTGTAAACTAAAAACCAACAACGAAGAATCGCGAAGGATAAACAAGATGCTTGAAGGCTTCAAGTTGAAAGCTTTTGACCATCAACGAGAGTTGATGACCGAAGGAAAGGAAATCACCTTGGACAATCTTAAAGCTAAATGGTACGGAACATCTACCGAACGTCCACGAATGTTGATGGAAGTTTTCAAACAGCACAATGAGCAAATGGAAGCTCTTGTCAATCGCGAGTTCTCACCGCTAACACTGGAACGTTATGAAACCTCATACCGGCATACGCTGGAATACATGAAATGGAAATTCCAGATTGAGGACATCGATATTAAGAAGCTCAACTATGAATTTATTGCAGACTATGAATTTTGGCTGAAGTCTCAGCGTAAATGCGACCATAATACTTCGGTCAAGTACCTATCCAATTTCAAGAAGATTGTCCACATCTGCATTAAAAACGGTTGGCTTGACCGCGACCCGTTTGTGGGATTCAAAATGACAAAACGGGAGGTAGAACGTCCCTTTTTGGTAGACGAAGAACTAAAACGAATTATTGCCAAACAATTCGTAGCCCCACGCATGAACCAGGTGCGCGACATCTTCATCTTCTGTTGCTATACTGGATTGGCATATGCTGATGTTGAAAAACTAACCCGCGAAGAAATCACCACTGGTATTGATGGCGAGAAATGGATTTGGACAAGCAGACAGAAGACTGACACTGCGACCAGAATTCCACTACTATCTCAAGCTCTTGAAATTCTTGACCGCTACAAAGATGACCCTCAATGCGCCATCAAAGGAAGATTGTTGCCTGTTCTTAGCAATCAAAAGATGAACACCTATTTGAAGGAGATTGCAGATGCTTGCGACATCACCAAAAAAATGACCTTTCACACAGCCAGACACACCTTCGCTACCACTGTTACGCTTTCGAATGGTGTACCGATTGAAACAGTGGGTAAGATGCTAGGGCACAGAAACCTAAAGACTACCCAACACTACGCAAGAATACTTGATTTGAAAGTGAGCGAGGACATGAAGAATCTCCGGAATAGGCTCAATACAAAATCAGTAGCTCCTGCAATAACTCAAAAATCCTAATCTCAACTTTAATCTATTACTCCAATGAATAAGATTGTCACATACCTTGAAAGCAAAGAAGTTGTTTTTCACGGAGCACTTATGCTCATCATTCTTTACGTACCTCATGCTGGTCACCTCTTTAAGCATCTTGAACATCTAGATATGACCATTTTTGGTTTCTCAATTTTAAACTGGGTTTATGGAATTGCATTAGCCAGTATTATAGAATTCATAATTCTAGTTTTCATTATCAACGGTTATAGAACAACTGGAAAGTTCTACGCAGTAGTGAGCTTTTTCATTAATGCCTTCTACTATGACCATTGGTTCCTTGCACTTCAGGAGCCAACGATGTTGAACATCAAATTAGCAACGATCAGTTTTTTGATATGCTTCTGCCACTCCTTAGCAGTGTGGCAATTAAGCGAACTGTTCTACAAAAGATTGAAGGCAGACAAAGAGAAGGTTGTTGAATACTGGTGCCCGGAGTGTGAGGCTGGTCCGTTTCC
>JBEBJH010000045.1:0-23375 GCA_040079965.1 Cyclobacteriaceae bacterium | reverse complement strand
TGTGTATAAGAGACAGGTCGAGAATCTAGTAAAACCTGAGAACAAAGCTACGTTGCAAAATATACTTGAATATCATGTGTATGTGGGAGCCATACGCGAAGACTATGTTCAGGATGGAATGAAATTGAATCAGGTTAATCTTGATAATGTGATACTAAACAAGAAGGATGGCAAAATTACGGTGAACGGAGCTAATGTACTGGGTGTAGTGAAGGCATCCAATGGAATAGTGTATGTTATTGATGCCGTGTTACTACCTCCCGATAAAAAATAATTAAATCAAACTCTTTATAAATTAATACCTATGAAAACACACACGATATATCGGGTACTTTCAGTACTCGTAGTTTTAGCCAGCGTTGTTCTTTGGCAGAGTTGCAAACCTAAAGCACCCGGCAGCGTAACCACCGGTGATGCCGCATCATTGGCCTATGTTGCCCCCGGAAAATATGATGAATTCTATAATGTAGTATCCGGAGGATTCAATGGACAAATGAGTATCTACGGCCTTCCTTCCGGAAGATTGTTCCGCATTATTCCGGTGTTCTCACAATTTCCAGAAAATGGTTGGGGTTATAGTGAAGAAACAAAACCCATGTTGAATACGTCACATGGATTTGTGCCCTGGGATGATTTGCACCATATCTCATTATCGGTAACAAAAGGTGAGCACGATGGACGTTGGGCATTCGGAAATGCAAACAACACGCCTCGTGTTGCACGCGTGGATATGAAGACCTTTAAGACCGTTGAGATTTTGGAATTGCCTAACAGTGGAGGTAATCACTCATCTCCCTTCATCACTGAAAATTCAGAATATATTGTTGCTGGAACCCGCTTTAGTGTTCCTGTTGGTGAAAATACCGATGTGCCAATCAGTTCATTTAAGGAGAACTTCAAAGGGTACATCAGTTTTATTTCAATCGACCCGGCTGATGGAGGAATGAAAATCGCTTTTCAGTTGAAAACACCCGGTGTAAGCTTTGACCTGGCCCGCGCAGGAAAAGGTCCATCACATGGTTGGTTCTTCTTTTCTACCTATAATACCGAACAAGCCTATACACTTTTGGAAGTGAATGCTTCACAAAAGGATAAGGACTTTATCATGGCAGTGAACTGGAAAAAGGCGGAAGAATATATCAAAGCCGGAAAAGGCACAACCTCGAAAGCAAAATATGCTCACAATGTTTGGGACGAAAGTACCCACACCGGAGTCTCTACTATTATGGATGAAGTGCTTCAGTTAGATCCAGCCGAATTAAAGGATATCATTTATTTTATTCCCTGCCCAAAGTCACCACATGGCTGTGATACTGATCCTACCGGTGAGTATATTGTAGGTAGTGGAAAATTAGCAGCATTAATTCCTGTATTCTCTTTCACAAAAATTCAAGCGGCTATTGCCAACAAAGAGTTTGAAGGTGAGTTTGCTGGTATTCCGGTAATCAAGTATGAAGCAGCCCTTCATGGGGAAGTGAAGAAACCAGGCCTTGGACCATTGCATACCGAGTTTGATAACAACGGGAATGCCTATACCTCATTCTTTGTGTCATCAGAAATTGTAAAATGGAATGTGAAGTCATTGGAAATATTAGATCGCGTTCCTACCTATTATTCTATTGGTCACTTGTCCGTACCCGGTGGTCCTACCTCTAAACCTCATGGTAAATATGTGGTTGCTTATAACAAAATCACAAAAGATCGTTATCTGCCAACTGGGCCAGAGTTAACACAATCAGCGCAATTGTATGACATCAGCGGTGATAAGATGAAACTTATCCTGGATTTTCCTACCACGGGTGAGCCACACTATGCTGAATCGATCCCTGCTGAAATGATCATGCCTAATTCAGTGAAGATTTATAAAATAGAAGATAACAATCACCCGTACGCTGCCAAAGGTGAGGGAATGACGAAAGTAGAACGTAAAGGAAAAGAAGTACACGTGTCTATGACGGCCATTCGTTCACACTTAACACCCGATAATATTGAAGGTGTGAAGTTAGGTGATGAGGTCTTCTTCCACGTGACTAACCTTGAGCAGGATTGGGATGTGCCGCACGGCTTTGCTGTGAAGGGTGCAAACAATGCTGAGATATTAGTGATGCCCGGTGAAACATCAACACTTCGGTGGAAGCCATTAAGTACAGGAGTATTCCCATTCTATTGTACGGATTTCTGTTCTGCACTACACCAGGAAATGCAAGGCTACATTCGTGTGTCTCCTGCGGGAAGTAACGTTCCCTTAAAGTTTTCAACCGGTAAGATCGAAGACCAGGCAAGTGGCGCAGG
The DNA here is from genome assembly GCA_040079965.1 of Cyclobacteriaceae bacterium. Lineage (GTDB taxonomy): Bacteria > Bacteroidota > Bacteroidia > Cytophagales > Cyclobacteriaceae > ELB16-189. The sequence continues at coordinate 21,083 of JBEBJH010000045.1, read as the reverse complement.
TCAGTAGATCTCTTCCGTCCCGACTAGTCGGGACGGATAGTTTTCATAGTTTACAGGTTGAAGGTCCCGAATACCGTCTCGCCTTAGGCGAGACGGACCGGGGCTACACTAAAAGAATTTTATATGAAGCCACTTAAACCCATATCGCGCGCACTGATTGCAATCGCTGCACTGCTGATGATCAGCGCCTACTTTGTGCCACTATGGCAAATCCTGATGTGGGCACCACAGTACCCGGAAGGACTCGAGATGGACATCTGGATCAACGATATTAAAGGTGATGTAAAAATCATCAGTGCGCTCAATCACTACATTGGCATGAAGCACATTGAAGTGCAGATGTTCCCTGAATTTACCTACATGATTTATATCGTTGGGTTTCTTATTGCCTTTGGATTGATCACAGCCCTTGTCAACAAACGATTTATATTATGGATGTATGTAATTATACTACTTGCTACAGGCGTTGCCGCGTTGGTTGATTTCTGGTTATGGGGATACGACTATGGTCATAATCTGGATCCCACAGCCGCCATTATAGTTCCGGGCATGTCGTATCAACCTCCATTGATTGGAACAAAACAACTTTTGAATTTTACTGCATTCTCAGGCCCGGATATTGGAGGCTGGATCTTTGTTGTATCTGCCTCGCTGGTCATTGCGACTCTTGTTTTTGAAATTTATAAAAGCAAAAAACAGGTATGAGGATCTTGTTACTTATACTTCTTGCAGTCATTACCTACGGATGCACCGTTGAACCCGAGCCCTTGGTGTATGGAGCCGATATGTGTCACACCTGTAAGATGACCTTGATGGACCCTAAATTTGGTGCTGAGATTGTTACCAAAAAGGGAAAGGTTTACAAGTTTGATGATGTCAACTGTATGCTGGGTTTTTATCATGCTGATTTTGATGAACAAGGTAACATAGCCCATTTACTCGTAATCAATTTTGCCCAACCGAAGCAATTGATTGATGCTACCAATTCCTGGTATTTAAAGTCAGAGTTAATTAAAAGTCCGATGGCCAGCGGAATAGCTGCCTTTGCTACGGAAGATGAATATGTTCGGTATAAAAAAGAATGGAAAGCCATATTAATGAGTTGGGGAGAAACCAATACCCAGTTTAAGTAGTATTCGTTTTCAATTTTGAAGCGCCACTCAAAATGAAAAAAGTACAAATAGTTTTTTTTATAACCATTATTTTGTCTGCCCTCCATGCAGAGGCCAGGACAATTCGTGTCGGTCCCGCTGAGTCGGTGACTCAAATCAAGCAAGCCATTACGATGGCTCAACCGGGTGATACCATTCTGGTTCGTGCCGGTATCTATAGGGAAGGCAATATCATCTTGCAAAAATCAATTGTGCTGATCGGTGAAGGATATCCCGTTTTAGACGGGGAGAATGAATATGAAACATTAACGGTCCACACCCAAAATGCTGTCATCAAAGGATTAAAATTCATTAACACGGGCACAGGCTCCATTGAGGATAAAGCAGCCATAAAAATACTTGACTCTAATAATCTTCGTATCCTTAACAATCAATTTGAAAATACCTTTTTTGGTATTTACCTGGCCAATTCTTCACACATCTGGATAGAAAACAATGAACTTAAATCGGAGGCTGAAGCTGAACATCAGATTGGAAATGGCATTCACCTCTGGAAGTGCCATCATATCACCATCAATGAGAATAAGATCAGAGGCCATCGCGATGGTATCTATTTTGAATTTGTCACCAATTCATTGATCACTAATAATTACAGTGAGGGCAACATGCGTTATGGACTTCATTTTATGTTTTCTCACAATGATGAGTACCGCGATAATACCTTCATCAATAATGGTGCGGGTGTAGCCGTTATGTACACGAAAGGGGTGAAGATGATCAACAATCATTTCATTCATAACTGGGGATCTTCTTCCTATGGTCTGCTTCTGAAAGACATTAGTGACAGCTTTGTAACGGGTAATGAATTTGTGGAAAACTCGGTAGGCATCCATGCTGAAGGAAGCAGCCGTATTGAATTCAGAGAAAATGAATTTAAAAGGAACGGCTATGCGTTCAAGTTGCAGGCCAGCTGTGATGATAATGTGATAGAACGAAATAACTTTCAGCAAAACACATTTGACCTTGTCACCAACGGCAGCCTTGTTCTAAATAAAATTGAAAGCAATTACTGGGATCGCTATGAAGGCTATGACCTCAACCGTGATCAGGTTGGAGATGTGCCTTTTCGACCTATCAGCATGTATGGAATGATTGTAGAAAGAATGCCAACCGCAGTGTTGCTGTGGCGCAGCTTCCTTGTGTTTTTATTGGATCGTGCAGAGAAAGCGATTCCGGTGATCACACCCGAAAATTTAAAAGATGACTTTCCCGCTATGAAGGCTTATGATCTTGATTAATGAGTTGTGTAAGAAATTTGTTAAGCTGACTGTACTTGATCAGGTTACTCTGAATTTGGTTGCCGGAAAAAGTTATGCTCTGGTAGGTCCAAACGGATCTGGCAAGACCACGCTTATTAAAAGTGTGTTGGGCATGGTGCGGCCTTCTTCCGGTTTGATTCAATTCAACGGAAAGGATATTGCCAACGAATGGAAGTATCGTGAGCAGATTGGTTATATGCCCCAGATCGGCAGGTATCCTGAAAACATGCGTATTGGCGAGCTTGTCGAAATGATGAAGAATATCCGCAAGGAAGTGAAAACGGTAGACGAAGAGTTGATCGATGCTTTTAAACTTTATAAGATTTACGATAAGCGGATGCATACACTCTCCGGAGGCACGCGCCAAAAGGTAAGTGCTTCTCTTGCTTTTCTGTTTCACGCACCTGTGTTGATTCTTGATGAACCAACAGCGGGCCTCGATCCAGTTTCTGTGGAAATATTGAAGGAAAAAATATTGCATGAGAGACGTATGGGAAAACTGATCATCATTACTTCCCACATTCTCAGCGATCTGGACGAACTATCCACCGAGATGGTTTACATTTTTGAAGGGAAGGTACAGTATAACAATTCGATTGAGGCGTTGAAAGAAGAAACCCACGAAACAAGATTAAACAAGGCGGTGACCACCCTAATAAAACAAAAGGAATTATTGAACTCCATTACCGAACAGCTATGACACGCGTAATCCGATATATCTTCAACGACATTTTACGAACCCGCTTTATTCTTTTTTATACCGGATTCTTATTGCTCAGCACCTTTGCACTTTTTCAGCTCGATAGCGATTTTGGTAAAATAGTATTGAGCTTGCTCAATATCGTTTTGATGGTGGTGCCCTTGGTAAGTGTGGTGTTTACGACCATTCATTTTTTTAGCTCCTATGAATTTATTGAACTGATGCTCGCTCAGCCAATTAATAGGAGAGTCATTTTCTTAAGCGAATATTTAGCTGTTGCCTCTTCGCTGTGTATGGCTTATCTGATAGGTGTTGGTGTTCCCTTTATAATGTTTGGAGCTGGGCAAAATGTGATTTCACTTTTAGTCACCGGTGTTTTTCTTACACTGGTTTTTGTTTCTCTTGCATTTCTGTCTTCGGTGCTTACGCGCGATAAATCAAAAGCCATAGGCATTGCGCTCCTTTTCTGGTTTTACTTTTCTTTGATCTATGATGGGTTCGTATTATGGATTATCTACAGCTTTAGCGATTATCCCCTTGAGAAAGTAACCTTAACCCTCATCGCATTTAATCCGGTTGACCTGGCCCGAATCATCATGTTATTACAGCTTGATATTTCGGCCTTGATGGGATATACCGGAGCGTTTTATAAAAATTTCTTTGGTAGTAATATGGGCATCTTGTTTTCATCTTCCATACTTTTTCTATGGGCCATTATTCCAATATATATCGCGCTGAGAATATTTAACAAGAAGGATTTGTAGTTAGATTTTATGTTTTAATCTATCCTTATGTCCTATTGGCGAATACCTTTTATGTTAGCGGCTGTAATTAATCTAATAGCAGGTATCTGGGCAGGATTGATCCGGATGGGGTGGGATATGCCCTTAACACCTGTAGCCGTGCATCATGGAGCCATCATGGTGGGCGGATTTTTAGCTACACTAATTGCACTTGAAAAAGCTATTCCGCTTAAACGAAATCTTGCATTAGCAGTGCCTGTTATCAGTGCATTGAGTTTATTGATGGCGGTGCCAGGTTATTATCAAGTGGGTCTTTATTTTCTGATCTCAGGTAGTGTGGGCTTATTTATTATCCAGGCTTATTATTTAAATCTTTACCCCCGCGACCTTTCGATCCTATTGATGCTGGTGGGTGCAGGTTGTTTGATGGTTGGAAACGCGATGTTGATCAAGACACAATTTTACCCGGCTTCATTTCCCTGGTGGATGGGATTTTTGCTATTTACTATTACCGCTGAGCGAATTGAACTGTCAAAGTTTTTACCGGTTTCTTCCAATGCGAAGTATTTGTTATTAAGTTTTCTGACGGTATTTCTTTTAGGATTGCTGATTCCCTTTCATGGTGCAGGTAAATATTTTTCTGCTACTGCTATGATCGGCATTGCTGTATGGATGTTGAAACATGATGTAATGCGCATTGGGTTAAAAAAAGCGGGGCTAACGAAGTTCTCCTCGGTTGCGCTTTTGATTGCCAATAGTTGGTTAATCATCAATGGTTTGTTGTTGGTATTCATGCCTGACGGACCCTATTCATACGACATACTGGTGCATAGTTTTTTTATAGGGTATACCTTTGCTATGATTTTTGCACACGGCCCTATAATCTTGCCAGGAGTTTTAGGCATTACCGCGAAACCTTTTCATTCCATATTATATGGTTGGCTTTTTTTGGTGCAGGGTTCGCTCTTACTAAGGTTACTAGCTGATTCCATACTAAGCATGGAGTGGCGAAGAATAAGTGGTATTCTAACCGGAGTAGGGATACTCTTGTACTTCATTACGTTGATCGTTCTCGTAACCCGCGAGCGGCAGCATGCAAAAGCACGTTAGACTTCCGCTGAATTTTGTATTCTGTTTGGATCAATTTACTTTTATCTGAAAGCGTTCCGTCAAACTATTTATCTGATTCTCTCCGTTAACCAGGTCCATTAAAAAGGAAGAGTTATTGCCACTTATTCCAATTGACTTATAGTAGTTGATTCCCTCTAAAAGATTTTCTGAAAACTTTATGCAATACTGGATGCGTTTCTCATCCTGACCCGCATTGTCCACTTGTTCTTTCAGGTAATTGATATATAAATTCAATTCTTTTATAAACATGTGGGGCCTTTCAACTCCCTCTACCAGATTAACTCTTCCATAGATATGATCCGTCATTTGGCGAAGGGAAACAACTTCAGAGAAATAGGCGATGTTAGGCCCGGGGCAGATAGTAACACTTTTTAAATTTCTTAAAAATGGTTGCTTATACTCAAGACTGGCCGAATTACTCAAACCTACACATAGACATTCTTTTGCTTGAACTTCGAGAAGTTGTCGTTCATATTCTGCTTGTGTAAGGTTCAATGACTGCAATTGAAGAGTCTTTAAATTTTGATATTGGCGTGAGGCGGTGCAGATGGGTTCTGCAGTAAATTCTGTGTTGAAGGCAAGATGCTTTTCAGTACAAGGGCTACCAGGTTTGCCTTTGATAATACGGTTCATTTTTTCTTTGTCAGATGTTGTGCCTTTCAAATAATGAAAACGAACTCCCAGCGGTGAGTTATTGCTTAACGTGACATCGGCTTCTTTGGCATTACTCAATAGCTTAAGCGTGTTCTCATCAACCGTAGTCGCCTCCGGACAAAGTAAAAATGGAGTGCCCCAACCTGTACTGTCGATTCCGTAACGCTGTAGGAGGAGTTCATTTTCTTCTGATGTTCCAATTCCCCCCTGTGCGGTGATTTTTATGGGATGAGGTATTTCAAAGGCAAGTTTGCCTTTTGCCTTAACAGCCGGATTGTAAATTGCGTGAAGTGTCGCTGAAAGTTCTTCTCTTTTCGTTTTGAATTCCTCCAGGATTGGTCCCATCAAATATCCATCGGTGGCAAAGGCATGCCCACCGCAGTTTAATCCGGATTCGAGGCGAAACTCACTTACCCAGATACCTTTCTTCGCAAGGTATTTTCCCTGGATAAGCGCAGAACGATAATCACTTACTTTAATCACTACTTTTTTGTTGAATGTTCCCCAGGCAGTGGCATCAAAGGCTGTGAATTTTTCGAGGTAGTTGAATAGTCTTGGATTGAGACCAGCAGAAAAAATAATAGAAGAGTTATTTAGTTTACTCAGTGCATAGCCGCGCAAAGCGGAAACGGCCTCTGTACCATCTTCTTTTAAGGTTCCTTTATTCTTAGAAATTCCATCCAGTTTTGTCATGATGTTAACATCAATGCTTCCTGGTATAACCTGACTTTTTAAGTACTGTTGAAGGGATGTTTTTTCAGATTCGTCCGTTGTATGGGTCATTTGAAAATACAGTTCTCTTAATCTGCTTTCCGTTGGGAGCATTTCAAAGTATTTAGCCAGTTCGTTGCCGGCTTTGAAAGCAGATGATTTGAGATTTTCAATCTGTTCGTTTACAATTCTTGCAACCAGATTAAGATAGTCGGTAATGCGTTTTGCCCGATAATCGATTTCATGGGTGGAAATGGGAATGTATGCTTCATGAAGAAATTCATAATAATGTTTTCTCATCATTTCGATAAGCCTGTCTTCAATGATGGACATCACTGAGGGAATTCCAAAGCGAGCTACCTTTATAGGAGAGTCAACGGTATACGCCAAGCCCATTACGGGGATGTGGAATGAGTGAGGAGATGTTTGCATGTTGTGTTTTAATAAATTGAATTATGAATGATTTTATGAATATGTCTTGCTGAAGGCTTAAATCAATATGAATGAAATAGGCAATTATGATTACAGTATTTTGTTGCAAGCTATACTGCTTTTTCTATCTATTTTATGACGAAGGTCATACTTTGTGTTTGTTTGCAAATCGACTTTCGTATCGGCAAACGATCAGTAGGAAGTATAGTCGTTTGAAATTATGCTCAGATGCTAATTTTACTTTTCTACGCAGCGTACTATGATGATAAGGGGTACGAAATGTTCCTCTTATTAACGAACCTTTTTTTATATTAAATGTCTTGCTCACGCTGATCAGTTTAAAAAAAGCAATTCTATGAAACAGGTCATACTAAAAGTAGCTGCCACGATACTCGCATTGTTTGCACTGATTACCTTATTCATGAGCAGCTCCGTAATTTTTGATCTTTTCGGTATACGAGAAAAGGAGGGCAATTATGTATTGTTTGTTGTCATTTCTAATTTTCTCTGTGCGTTTCTTTATATGATTTCAGCCTATGGCCTCTTCTTTCAAAAGAAATGGACAACAAGTTTGCTCAGTGCCTCACTGGGTATTTTGCTGCTAAGTTTTGCAGGATTATTATGGCATATTAATGCGGGCGGTATTTACGAAGAACAAACTGTGAAGGCTATGCTTTTCCGCATAGGGATAACCTTTGTGTTTACTATGCTTTCATGGCGGTATATCTCAAAGAAGATGGAAAATCAGAAACGATAAGCATATTATTATAATTAATATCCAATTATTAACTCCACTTCACATGAACCTAATCAATTTATTTACAGAAGATAAGCCCCTTCAAACAAAAAAAATATTTGTATCCCATGAGGGTGTAACAACCATTCAGTTAATGGCAGATGCCCAATTAAAAGAACACGTAACCAAAGTACCTGCTTTTTTAGTGTGTGTTACTGGCGAGGTGGTTTTTGAAAATGAAAAGAGAATACTGGAGAAACTCCTCCCTGGTGATTTTGTAAACATCGAACCTGAAGTAAAGCATTGGTTAATGGCTCATCGCGATAGTCTCTTGCTGCTAATCAAGTAATAGCGTTATTCTTTACTTTCAACTATGGAAGAATACTCGTTCAACCATAGTTGTGATAATTTACAAGTAGAAGTGTTGCTACTTCACATAAATTAGCGATGCCAGGATCACCGTATATTTAACGCTCGATAGTTTCGAGAATATTTTCTTTTTCTTCCGATCGGCTTAAGGTAATAGCTGGCTTTTTAAAATGCCTGGCAACAGAATGTATCGCCCAGGTTAGCGGCACTACGCCACCAACAACGAAGATGCTACCTCCAATAATACGCATCCACGTAAGGGTTTGAAAGGAGTCACTATCAATAAATTCTGCAGAACGTCCAAACCAAAGTCCTTTTTCTACCACTGCTTGGAATTGTAGAATGCCGGCAGGAAATAAATCAAGCAGCACCATCAGCATTAAACCAATGTTGATGGACCAGAATGAAATGCGTAGCGCTTTTCCTTTCCAGTGTTCACTTTTTGTAATCAGTTGGCAACAGAATATAATTGTGGCAATTGAAAGATTACCGTAAACACCCATTAGGGCAGCATGACCGTGGTTCACGGTCAGGTAGGTACCATGCTCATAATAATTGGCCAATGGCAAATTGATGATGAAGCCCATTACACCGGCACCAAAGAAATTCCAAAAGTTTACGCCAATGAGAAAAAGAAATACCTCAGGCATTCCGAATTTTTTACCAGATACGCCATTGCCATTGGAGAGAGTGGATTCGACAAGGGAGGGTAGCTTTTGAAAGCGCCATGCTTCAAGCGTAAGCAAGATCAATGGAACAACTTGCAGTGTTGAAAAAACAGAGCCTAGTGCCATCGTGGCAACCGGTTTTGCATTCCAATAAAAATTATGGGAGATGCCCAATAATCCGGAGCCAAGAAAGAGCAGCGTTGCGATGTAAATCACACGTATGGCAGCTTGTTTACTCACCAGTCCCATCAGCACCATAAAGTATCCCACGAGCACTGTGGTGAATACTTCAAAGAATGCTTCGGCCCACATGTGAATTACGCACCAGCGCCAGAAGTCTGCAATCACAAAATTAGTTTTTGGTGTTGCTACAAATCCGGAGAGCAATAACACGAGAATGCTGCAGGTAGAATACACCAGCCAATTGGGCAATTGCCATGGCTGACCAACTTTGATTGCTGGTTTCAGAGCTCTATATAAGGTAACGCACCAGGTTGCCAGCACAACAAAGAGAAGGACTTGCCATAGTTTTCCGGGCTCCACATATTCCCAGCCCTGGTGACCAAACCAGTACCAGTTTTTAAAGATACCCATCGGGCCTGCATAAATCCCAACCATGGAGCCAACTCCTAAAATCACTATCAATACAAAAATCAAATTGATAAGAGAGCGTTGATTGGCTGGCTCTTTCGGAGACAATAGCGGTGCAATAAAAAGTGATGCGCCAATCCAGCAGGTAGAAATCCAGAGAATAGAAAGTTGAACGTGCCAGCTACGTGTAATCGTTATGGGAAGTATGTTTCGGATATCATAACCGAAGAACGTGGTGTAATTCAAAAAATCATGAACTGTTAAAATACCAGCGAGCACCTGAATGATAAAGAGTAAAATGGCAACATAGAAATATTTATACGTTGCCTGTTGAGATGCCGTAGGCTGAAATTCAGAAACACCTTCGCTTGTCATAAGAGGACCCGAATTTTCTGTGTAGGCAAAGTCATTAAGTTTTTCGAGGCGGCCGTGGTAATAAAGTACAATGCCCAGTCCGAGCATTAGTCCTAATGATCCTACAATTGTCCAGATGATAACAGAAGGAGAAGGTGTATTGCCTGCATCCGGATCAAAGGGCCAATTGTGCGTATAGCTATAGTCTTTTCCGGGTCGCTCAACGCCACACACCCATGATCCCCAATAGAAAAAAGCGGAGAGTTGCCTGATCTCAATATCGTTCTTGATGTAGTTGGCGGGCGCAAAAGATTTTTTTCCGTTGCCTTTAAAAATATCGAGATAGTAAATGGTGAGTTGTTCGCACGCGTAAGCTTGTGATGGTGTGAGTTTAACCTGGTTATTATAGGAAGAGTATTTATTCTCTTTAATTTCTTGCTGAACTATCGTGTTTGCTCCATGCCACGCCATTTTTGTCATGTCGGGTTGATTGGCGTAGAATTCGCGCATCTGAAATGCAACCTGGTGAAGAGCTTCGGCAGTGTAATCGGGTCCGCGATTGGCGCCATCGCCAAACATGCTGCCATACTCCATCAATGCATATTTCTGAAATACGGCTTGACCATCCAGAATATCTTTTTGGGAAAACACCGACTCTCCGCTTTCATTAACAAAATCAGGAATAGGGGGCGCTTTATAATAGGTTTCATAGCCTATCAGGCCGACACCCGTTAAACTTATTACCAAAATAAGAGTAATGGGAATCGACCACTTACGTGGATTCATCAGAAATTGAATAAAGCTAGCTTGCATACCAATTGATTTGGGGCGAAGCTATTTTTCTTTGACTGTCAGAATTATGATGCAAATCATACTATTATTAATAGAGAGATTCTAATCTTGCATTTTAACGGATATGAACTGAGTTGACTCAGTTCAGGATACATTTGTTTTGAAGAAATGAACATGAAAGAAATTTCAGCGCGTGAGGATATTGTGCTTTTGGTAAACCTTTTTTACGAAAAGGTTAAACAGGATACTGTGTTAGGGCCTTTGTTCGCCCATGTTGATTGGCCACACCATCTGCCAATTATGTATAACTTTTGGTCATCGATGCTATTGGGTGAACAAAGTTATCAGGGCAATCCATTTCAAAAGCATGTTCCACTGCCCCTAATAGCAAACCACTTTGATCAGTGGCTAAAATTGTTTGAAGCGACAGTGGACGAAAATTTTGAAGGCGATCGGGCACAGGAGGTTAAAGACCGCGCACGAAGCATAGCCCGGGTGTTTCAACATAAATTGGGATTATTCCCTGCGACCTAAATCGTTAAAGTCCACTCTACCAGAAACAGGCTGGCAATCAAAAGAGCTGTTAATAAGATAACAGCAAGTTTGTGAAGCCACTCCTGTCGGAAATTCCTGAAGATAAAATAGGGCAGGGCAATCAGCAGGAAAATATGAACCGGTTGGTCCATCCATGAATACCCATTAAACAAAAGGTTGTCGGCCATAGAAAGCGCGATAAGAATTACCGCCCATACAAAGAACTTTCTGAAGTTTTCGAAATAGAATTCCTTGAAGTCTGTGGCAGAATCGGCACCTGCAGATGGAAAAAGAATTCTTGCCAGGATGAAAAGATTGATCGGATACAGGATGATGAAAAGAAACGTGGGGAGTTTCCACTCACTGCGCGTGCGAAGATCATAAAGGACCCACCACTCCTGAATGTGCAGAAAGAAAACAAAAGCAATCCACATCAGGTGCGGCCAATAGAGTTTCACCCGGTTCCATTGATGGATTATATCCGCTAACCCAGACACAATTTGTGTTATTCCCAAGCCTAAGACAATGGAAATGAGCACGCTAACATATTCAAATGGGGTCATGGTCTAAACGTTAGGTCGTTTTTGCCGGTTTCTCATAATTTAAACTCATTCTAAATAGAGTTTTAGATTAAAATACAAACTACAAAATTGATCGGAGTGATCTCCGGGTGGGTCGCCATTGAAGTGTTTTGTTGAAGTAAAACCCCTTCAAAATAATTCCCTCAGAGGATAAAATAAATTTGAAATAATGCATTCACCATGTAGATTTGTGCGATTCCGTAAAAAAGCGCAACCCCCTAAACGCGTCACGATGAAGAAAAGATTGTCTGATCCCGGTAAGTTTCTAACACTCATATTATTCTCCTTCACTTTAAGTCTCAATTCTTTCGCTCAGGATATCTCCAAAGACCCGGCCGTGATCAGCGCTGGGGAGGTTTTATTTAATGGTAACTGTAAGTCATGCCATCGGGTAAAGCAAAAGTTGGTAGGCCCTGCATTGGCCGGAGTAGAAACAAGAGTTCCTTCGATTGACTGGATTAAGGCATGGGTGCGCAACCCGGCCAAGGTGATTGCCAGCGGGGATGCATACGCCAATAAGATTTATGAGGAGTACAATAAAAGCCAGATGACGGCTTTTACCAGTTATACGGACGACCAGATCCTGAGCATCCTTGCTTATGTGAAGGCCGAAGCCGAAAAGGTAGAGGCTCCGGCAGCCGGAACCACAACAGCTGCTGGTGGTGCGCAGTCGGGTGTGCCGGCAGGCTATCTTAATGCCATCCTGATCGGAATGATCGTAATCCTGCTATTGCTTTTGGTTATTCTGGCACTCATTATTAATGCGTTAAAGAAATACCTCGATCAGAAAGACCTGAGTGAGGACGACAAAGAGATTGTTCACTCTAAATACAATTTAGGTACGCTCGTTCGTAGTTCGGGCTTCATTTTCCTGGTGATTTTTCTTGTTGCATCGGTTACTTTCAAAACAGTTATAGACGGGTTGTATTCAATTGGGATTCAACAAAATTACCAGCCTAAGCAGCCGATAGCTTTTTCGCACAAGATTCATGCGGGTCAATATGAAATTGAATGCAAGTATTGCCATACAGGCGCACTGAAAGGTAAACAAGCCAATATTCCTTCGGCCAATATCTGTATGAACTGTCATACACAGATTAAAGTTGGCACTAATACAGGTGAAGGAGAAATAGCTAAGATTTATTCGGCTATTGGCTATGATCCCGCTACCGGATCATATACCGGAAAACAAAAACCTATCGAATGGGTACGCATTCACAACTTACCTGATTTGGCCTATTTCAATCACTCACAACACGTAAACGTAGCGGGTGTTGCTTGTCAAACATGCCATGGACCTGTGCAGGAAATGGAAGTTGTTAAGCAATACTCACTTTTGACTATGGGCTGGTGCATTGACTGTCACCGCAAAACGGATGTGAACACCAAAGGAAATGCTTACTATGATAAACTGATTGAACTGCACAATAGCAAGAAGGCTATGAAGGTAGAAGACATCGGTGGTTTGGAATGTGCTAAGTGCCACTATTAATATAATACTAGATCTCGACTGGATTTTGAATCTATGAGCAATACAAAAAAGACATACTGGAAAGGACTACCACAACTTAAAAACGATCCGGCTTTTGTAAAGCATGCCGATAAAGAGTTTGTGGATCTCGCTACGCAGGAAGACCCCGGTCATTCGCGCAGAGACTTTCTAAAGATGATGGGTTTTAGCGTTGCAGCCGCTTCGCTGGCAGCATGCGAGGCTCCTATACGCAAAGCCATACCTTATATTAATAAGCCGATAGATGCCGATCCTGGTATTCCTAATTATTATGCATCCAGCTATATAAATGGTGGTGATTATTGTAGCATCGTAGTAAAGGTGCGCGATGGTCGTCCTATTAAAATTGAGGGCAATAGTCTTTCTAAAGTTTCTATGGGCGGCACAAGCGCTCAGGTAGAGGCTTCAGTTTTGTCTTTGTATGATAATTACCGCTTACGCGGACCGAAAATCAACGACAAGGCGTCCGAGTGGGAAACAGTTGATTCGGAGGTTATTGCCAAGTTGAACGAAATCTCAGCCAAAGGCGGACAAATCAGGATTGTTAGTAATACTGTTTTGAGCCCAAGTACTAAAGCCGCGATCGATAAGTTCAAAGCCAAATATCCGACTACCACACATATTCAATACGATCCGATTTCTTATTACGGAATCCTGAAGGCCAACAAAGAGTCCTTTGGTGCGGCCATGATTCCATCGTATGATTTCAGCAAGGCTAACGTAATTGTGAGTATTGGTGCCGATTTCCTGGGTACCTGGTTATCTCCGATTGAATTCACAAAACAATTTGCCGTAAACAGGGAGGTTACTGAAGATAAGCGCGACATGTCACGTCTTTATCAGTTTGAATCCAACCTTTCACTGACGGGTGCCAACGCAGACTATCGTTCAATGATCAAGCCTTCGCAGGAAGGATTGGTGGTAGCTCAGATCTATAATATTCTTGCCAGCAACGGAGTAAATAGTATTGATAAGATTGCTCACCTTGAAAAGGCTGCCGCAGAATTGAAAGCTAATCAGGGCAAAGCGCTGGTGGTGTGCGGCTCAAACGATAAATCCGTTCAGGTTGTCGTTAACGCTATTAATAATTTGCTTGGAAGTTATGGCACTACGATTCTTCCGTCAGCTCCGGTTAATTTCCGTCAGGGAAATGACGAGGAGATGGCTGCCTTTGTGGCCGATGCGCAAGGAGGAAAAGTAGATGGAGTGATTTTCTATAATTGCAATCCGGTTTACGATCATCCGAAAGGAGATGCGCTTGGTGCGGCTTTAAAAAATATTTCTTTAACAGTTTCAACTTCAACAACACCTGATGAAACTGCTTCAGCATCTGCTTACATGGCGCCTGACCATCACTTCCTCGAGTCATGGAATGATGCGGAACCAAAAGTAAATTCATTCAGCCTTTCACAACCCTCTATAACACCATTATTCAAAACACGTCAGGCTCAGGAGAGCTTTTTGGTGTGGGCAGGTGAAGCCAACACAGAATATTTCACTTTCTTGAAAGGGTATTGGAGCAACCGCTTCTACAAAGCAGATGCTGGATTGGATTTTCAGAGCTTTTGGGACAAGTGCTTGTATGACGGGGTATATGAATTGAGCGGAGAATCTGCAGCTTATTCATTCTCTGGAAATATTGAAGCAGCTCTTTCTGCCATTGCCTCAACGTATAAAGCAACTAGTTCAGGTTTTGAATTGGTGATTTATGAAAGTTGTGGAGTAGGTAATGGATCGCAGGCAAACAATCCGTTGTTGCAGGAATTACCCGATCCTATCACTAAAGCTACGTGGGATCATTATGTAACCATCGCACTTAAAGATGCAACAGAACTCGGTATTGAAAACGATGCGGAGGGCAGGACACAATTGGTGAACCTGACGGCCAACGGAAAAATGATTTCGGTAGCTGCGCTTGTTCAGCCAGGTCAGGCTCCGGGAACGGTAGGTGTGGCCTTAGGATATGGACGTACGAAAGTCGGAAAAGTAGGAGAGAACATTGGTGCAAATGCTTACCCGCTGGTTTCAGCCGGTGAAACAATTGGCTATAGTGTAACATCCGGTGTTAAATTAGAGAAGACAAGTGAGTCTTTCCAGATAGCTCAGACACAGATTCACCAGACTTACATGGGTCGCGAAAATGTGATTCAGGAATCGTTACTTGCTGACTATAATAAGAACCCTGAGTTCTGGAAGGAAAGAGCCGCTAAGGTTACGGAGTGGGATAAGAAAGTTGATCCTTCTACATTGAGTTTGTGGAAAGGTCACGAGTATAAGAACCACCACTGGGGTATGTCCATCGACTTGAATACATGCACCGGATGCGGATCTTGTGTAGTGGCATGTAATGTAGAAAATAACGTTGCATTGGTAGGTAAGCAGGAAGTAATCAATCGCAGGGAAATGCATTGGTTGCGCATCGACCGTTACTATACTTCCGATGCCAACGTGGAGGATTATAAAGGAATGGAGATCGCCTCTGAAAATCCTGAGGTTGTTTTCCAACCGATGCTTTGTCAGCATTGTAACAATGCACCTTGTGAAACGGTGTGCCCTGTAGCGGCTACTACACACAGCACCGAAGGTCTCAATCAGATGACGTATAACCGTTGTATTGGTACTCGGTATTGTGCAAACAACTGCCCTTATAAAGTAAGACGTTTCAATTGGTTTAAGTACCACGACAATCAGCAGTTCACTCAGGTAAACCCTGCCATGAACACAGATTTAGGTCGTATGGTATTGAATCCGGAAGTTACGGTTCGCTCGCGTGGGGTAATGGAGAAGTGTTCATTCTGTGTGCAACGCATTCAAACCGGGAAGCTAACCGCCAAGAAAGAGCGTAGACCATTGCATGATGGCGAAGTAGTAACCGCATGCCAGGCTGCTTGCTCTACAGGTGCAATTGTGTTTGGAGATATGAACAATCTGGAAAGCAAAATCAGCAAGCTCTTGCAGATTGAATTGGATAAGGATAAGCCGCATGGTATCGACAAGAAGTATCACAATCCAAGAGCTTATCGGGTATTGGAGGAAATTGGTGTTAAGCCGAATATCTTCTACTTAACCAAGATCAGAAATAAGGACAAGGTAAAGGAGAACGCATAAATTGATAATTGAATTTTGATACGCAACTAAAGTATGCAAGCAACTTCATCACTACGTGAAACTCTAATAACGGGCGGAAAAACAGTACGTGACGTTTCCGAAGACATCAGCCGGCAAGTGGAGGGCAAACCTTCACGGCTGTGGTGGATAGCTTTCAGTATCTCACTTGTGCTTTTGATGTTCGGTGTCTATTGCCTTGCCACCGTTTTATGGGAAGGCATTGGCATGTGGGGATTGAATAAGACGGTGGGTTGGGCCTGGGATATCACCAACTTCGTTTGGTGGGTTGGTATAGGTCACGCGGGCACCTTGATTTCTGCAATCTTACTGTTGTTCCGTCAGAAGTGGAGAATGTCAATTAACCGGGCTGCGGAAGCGATGACCATCTTTGCCGTTATTTGCGCGGCTACGTTCCCGTTGGTACACATGGGCCGCTTGTGGTTGGGATTGTATTGGGTGCTTCCACTTCCAAACACATGGGGATCGCTCTGGGCTAACTTCAATTCACCTTTGCTTTGGGACGTATTTGCGATTACAACGTACTTCACTGTATCATTGGTATTCTGGTATATTGGGTTGATTCCTGATTTTGCAGTTATCAGAGACCGCGCCACTCGCATGGGTAACAAGACGCGCGCTTCTATTTACAATGCGTTGAGCTTTGGTTGGGATGGTGCCGCAAAAACCTGGATGCGCTATGAATCTGTAGCCTTAATTCTGGCCGGACTATCTACTCCGTTGGTACTTTCCGTTCACACAATCGTATCCTTCGACTTTGCAACTTCAGTGGTTCCAGGCTGGCACACGACCATCTTCCCACCTTACTTCGTTGCGGGTGCCATCTTCTCAGGCTTTGCGATGGTGTTAACGCTTCTTATTGTTACACGCAAAGTGTTTAAGCTGGAAGACTACATTACCATCTACCATATCGAGTTGATGAACATCGTTATCATCATTACCGGGTCAATTGTAGGTATCGCTTATATCACAGAATTCTTTATTGCATGGTATGGCATGGTGCCTGCAGAATACTATGCGTTCTACAACCGGGCCACGGGTCCCTACTGGTGGGCTTACTGGTCGATGATGACCTGTAATGTGATCTCGCCACAACTTTTCTGGTTCAAGAAATTGCGTACCAACATTGTGGCTACGTTTGTATTGTCCATCGTTGTAAATATTGGAATGTGGTTCGAACGATTCGTGATTATCGTTACTTCCATTCACAGAGATTATTTGCCTTCAAGCTGGTCGATGTTTTATCCTACTATGTATGATGTGGGTGAATACATTTTAACGTTTGGATTTTTCTTCACAGCTTTCTTCCTGTTTGCGAAGTTTTTCCCGGTGATCAACATGGCGGAGGTTAAGAGTATTATTAAATCGTCTTCCGAAAAGAAGCATTAATAAATTATGAGCAGCACAAGCGAAAAATTTTTAGTAGGCATTTTTGATGACGAAGACATTTTGCTTCACGGGGTAGATGGCATTCGCGACAAAGGTGTAAAGATTCATGAAGTATATACGCCTTTTCCGGTACACGGATTGGATGAGGCATTGGGCTACAGGCGTTCACGATTACCCATTGCTGCCTTCATGTTCGGGATGACCGGAACGATCCTTGCCTTAGTAATGCAAATCTGGATGCTGGGGTACGACTGGCCGATGATTATCGGTGGGAAGAATTTCGTCTCCCTTCCACCTTTTATTCCGGTTACATTCGAGTTAACGGTGTTGCTCTCTGCCTTGGGTATGGTTGCCACATTCTTTATTGTAAGCGATATGAAACCCTACAAAACCCCGCGCTCTTATGATATAAGAAGCACGGATGATAAACATGTGATGGCAATAGATCTGGCTTCTAATAAATTGAGCAAGGAGGAAATTAGCCGAATCCTGAAGGATAACGGTGCTTCGGAAGTAAATGAAAAGAACTTTTAATCATGATGCAGTCTATGCGTTTTATACAAATAGGATTGGTAAGTGTGGTAGCAGCCACGTTGCTGTCTGGTTGTAAGGCCGGAGGTGATAATCAGGGCAAGGAGTATGCACCAAACATGTATCACTCGGTAGCCTATGAGCCGCTTTCTCAAATTACAGATGAAGATGCAGGTCGGTGGGTAAATTCATCAGATAAAGACAGGGGTGAGTATTATAATTCAAATAATTACAATCCCTTTCGCATGAATATGCGACTGCCGGTACCTAATACAGTTCGCAGAAATGCAAATGGATGGTTGCCCTACCGCGGAACCAATGATACAACAAGCCTTCGGTTAGCTAATAAATTAGTTAATCCCTATGAGGCTTCGCCAGCAATCCTGGAGCAAGGTAAACTTCTCTACGAGATCAACTGCAAACATTGTCACGGAGCAAAAGGAATGGGTGACGGAAAGGTAGCTGACAAATATCCGGGGGTAGCAAACTTAACAGGCGATGCCATAAAAGGCGTTACCGAAGGCCATATATTTCACGTGATTACCTATGGCAAAGGTCTTATGGGTGCTCATGGATCGCAGGTAAACGAAGAAGAACGCTGGAAGATTGCTAAGTACGTGAAGGAGTTACAAAAGAATTAATACTTACTAGATATCAAATCAAATGATAGCGGACGAACAGTATATTTTTAAACCAGAAACAAAGAGAAAACTTTTCATTCTTTTAGGTGTTGGGATTTTTCTTTTTGTGGTTGGAGTTTTTATGGCCATGAATGCTGGCGAGCATGGAGCAGGAGGTGAACATGGATCCATTGAAGTAACGAAGAACCTGGTGGCAAGCACCGAACCCGGAGCTGCTGCTGAGGCCGCGCATCATGGAGGAAGCCCCACATGGTTAAAGAAAATTTATACCTCGCTATGGCATAACAATATCTTCTTTACAGGTTTAGGTCTTATTGGTTTATTCTTCGTAGCCATTCAATATGCGGCTCAGGCCGGATGGTCGGCACCGATTAAAAGAATTCCGTTAGCGATGGGACAGTGGATACCCTTTGCTGGTATTCTTATGTTGGTGATCTGGTTTGTAGCGAAAGGAGACTTGTTCCATTGGACTCACCACGATCTTTATCAGGTAGGATCAGCCGACTACGATGAAATTCTGGATAAGAAAAGTGTTTACTTTTTTTGGCTTGGCGAGAAAGGTGGATTCCCTACCTTTTACATCTTACGAATGGTTATCTTCTTTGGCCTCTGGTATTGGTTCTATATGCTCATCAAGAAGCATATGATGGCCGAGGATGTTGAAGGCGGAACTCAACACTGGTATTCGGCCCGCAAGATATCAGCGATCTTCTTAGTGATCTTTGCCGTGAGTTCATCAGTTGCAGCATGGGATTGGGTGATGAGCATAGATCCACACTGGTTCAGCACCATGTTTGGCTGGTATGTTTTTGCTAGCTGGTGGGTAGCCGGATTGGCAACAATTACCTTAATCGTTGTCAACCTGAAAGATGCAGGCTATCTGAAGATGGTTAACTCAAATCACCTCCATGATTTGGGGAAATTTATTTTCGCCTTCAGTATTTTCTGGACATACATCTGGTTTAGCCAGTTTATGTTGATCTACTATGCCAATATTCCTGAAGAAACGGTGTATTTCATTGAACGAATTAAGCATGCACCTTACTCATGGATATTCTATCTTAATCTGATTCTAAACTTCGTGTTGCCATTCTTGTTATTAATGACAAGAGATGCAAAGCGCCATATAGCAATGTTGAAGTTGGTTTGCCCTATAATCATAGTAGGCCATTGGTTTGATTTTTATAACATGGTTACGCCAGGCATTATGCAATATGATGGAGGTTTAGGTTTACTGGAAATAGGGTTAGCACTGATTTTCTTTGCGCTTTTCCTGTTTGTTTCCTTGAGTGCTCTTTCCAAAATGCCTCTGGTTGCCAAGAACGATCCAATGATGGCGGAAAGTTTGAATCACCATATTTAATTTGAAACTGAATAAAGTAAGCATATGATGAGTTTGATAATCGGTTTAGGGGTAGTGTTGGTGCTTGCCATCCTCTACCTGATTTTCCGGATTGGAAATCTGGTGAGTTTGGTGAAGGAGAAAGAAGATGATGTTTCATCCTGGAATACGGTGAATGCTTATCTTATGATGCTGTTTATGATCGGAAGCCTGGTAGCGTTCACTTGGTATTCTGTCGCTCATTTCGATTCTTACAATTTGCCTGTTGCCTCGGAACACGGTGCCGTAACAGACTATTTGTTTTGGATAACAATGGCTGTAACGGTGGTCGCTTTTGTCATCATCACGATTGTAATGTTCTGGTTCACCTTCAAGTATCGCTATCAGGAAGGAAGAAAAGCCTCATTCGTTGCAGATGATCATAGACTCGAAATTGTTTGGACGGTGATCCCAGCGATTGTCTTAGCACTACTCATTTTCAGTGGTCTCCGCGCCTGGAATGACATTACAGGTCCTGCCTCTAAGGATGCGGTAGTTATTGAGTTAATTGGTCAGCAGTTCTTATGGACAGCCCGGTACCCAGGCGTAAAGGACAGCCAATTGGGTAAACACAATTACAAAATGATTGACGCTTCCAATGAATTTGGCTTAGATCTTTCAGACAAGAATACCTATGATGACTTCAAATCACTTGAACTCCACTTACCTAAGGGCAAGGAAGTTCAATTGATGATTCGCGCCAAGGATGTTTTGCATAGTGTTTTCTTACCTCACTTTCGCCTGAAAATGGATGCGGTGCCCGGTATGCACACTACCTTTAAATTCATTCCTACGAAATCTACAGCAGACATGCGCGCGGAAACGGGTAATCCCAATTTCAATTATGAAATGGCATGTACTGAAATTTGTGGTCGTGGTCATTTCTCTATGCGTTTCCCAGTGTTTGTACACGACACAGTGGAAGATTACGAGAAATGGATGGCTTCTCAGGAAGCTTGGTTAAAACAGAATCCCGACTACCTCCAACGCGTACCTGTGGAGTTAAGGGAGGCAGCAATGATCAAGGCAGGAATTCCAATGGATAGTAAAGAAGCTATTCTTGCTTCACCCGTTACGG
>JBEBJH010000305.1:0-4634 GCA_040079965.1 Cyclobacteriaceae bacterium | reverse complement strand
ATTTCTCGGCAGCTTTACCGAGTTTCAATGTATGCGCATCATTGCCTGGGTGTTCGAGCGTAACATGTGATGCTCCTAATGCTTTTGCTGCGCGTAAGACATAGTCAATATCAGCATCAGAGTTTTGCATGCCGAACGCATCGGGCTTGAAGGCATAGATGTCTACATCCGCCTTCTTATACATTTTTCCGAACGCTTCAAATTTTGACATCGGAGCTTTTTGTCTCCATGCAGCAATTTCTTCGCGGTAGGCTTTATTTTTAGCTTCTACATCCGCCAAGGTTTTCTTTTCTTCTTCGGTAAGTTCTTCCTTCTGTTGACGCTTACGCCAGATAGGAAGCATCGTGCGAAAATCGACTGGGTTTTTCGGAGCACCGGCAAATGACTCAGCGGGTCCACCCATTAACTCGATGTTGCTTATTCCGCACTGGCGTATATAATCCAGCGTAGCTTCCGCACTTTGGTCGGGCAGGTCGCGGAAAGAGTAGGTGATGAGACCCAGTCTCACGCCTTTGATGGTTGATCCTGACTTGCCCAGGTTGTTGATGAAATTCGGAATACCAAAGCTTTCATGGCTAGCGATCATCGAACCACCAATGAGCGTAGAAGCCATTCCAATAAATTGACGTCTGGATGTTTTGTTTTTCATAATGCGTTAGGTTTAATCATTAACCAATCAATGCTTTCAGATTTTTAAAACTGTTTGCAATGTTATCCATAGGTGATGGTGCGGCATCTTGTTCCACAAAGAAGTGCTGTACCCCAGCGGCATCGGCAGCATCAAATACGCGCTTCAGGTCAACATAACCTTTACCAATTTCCACCGGCTTTTGGGTAACGCGGTCGAGGTCCTTCACGTGCCAAAGCGGGAATCTTCCCGGATGTTTTTTGAATAATTCAAGCGGATCGGCACCCGCCTTAGTGGCCCAACCTAAGTCCAACTCCATCTTCATCAAGTAGGCAGGTACGTCTGATAAAAACATTTCGTACGGTACCTTACCTTCAATACGGTCAAACTCTTTGGTGTGATTGTGGAAGGCAAAACCGATTCCTGCCTTGTTACATGATTCTCCTGTCTTATTAAATGTTTCGATGGAAAGTTTTATGTCATCCAACGTATCAATGGGCGTGCTGGCACAGACTAAAAATTTTACTCCACCTTCTGCTGCTAAGTCAACTGCTTCCTGATAGTTATCACGCAGGTTTAACATTTTGGGCATCACGATGGGATTACCATTTGCATCCTGGCGAGGCTGTGCATTAGCGGGCATTCGGAACGGAGCGCCACTGATATGATGCGCTCTCCATGAAAGACCATATCCTTTTGCTTTGGCGGCAAATTCCTTTGGTTTCAATCCATAGAATCCGCCTTTGCGACTGAAAGCTGTTTCCAAATCGGTATAACCAATTTCAGCAACGCGTTTTAACGTTGCATCAAGGTCGGTATCCATCGCGTTCGTTACGGTGTATAATTGTACTCCGTAGGTCTTAGGTAAAGCAATACTCATTTTACTGAATGCCGACATTGCCGATGTGTTCTGTGTGATGGCTAGTCCACCCAACGCTAATGCACCTGTGTTTTGAAGAAATTTTCTGCGGTTGATCATGTTAATAAATTTTATTAATGAAAAGACTGACAAGGATTCAATGTACTTTTTATTTTTTATACCTCGCTGTCCGTTCATCATTGATTACACCCTTCCAATTCAAACCATAGGCAAAATCATATTTGTTGCCCTGGTCGTCAACATAGCATTCAAGATCGCGTGGAACATCTTCAGCTTGCTTTTCAACGGTCTCCATATTGGCTGGCATTTGCAAAGGCAATAGGGCCGATGGCTCGGCAACACCGGTAAGTAACTCGAGCAAGGCTTGATCCTGAACACCAAAGTGAACGAGTATCGCATGGGTATTTTTTTCAAATTCAGAAAACACCATGGGGGTGTTCATGTTGATAGAAACAATCACTGGCTTGCCTTTCATTTTTTGGTAAGTATCATTAATCATGCCCAGATCGCTGATGTTAATGGCTTTGTTCTTTTTATTTTTATAGCTGCGGTTGGTGAATTTTTCTAGAGGATCGCCACCGGCAATACTGGTTTCACGTGCTTCCTTGGCGGTGTATTCGCCATACTGCAATGAAATCGGCACATACCCATTGCCTCCTTTCTTGGCATCTTCACTGTTGTAACCAATCCCGGAGTTTGGACTGCTCACAAAGACTAAAGCAAAGTCCGCTTCTTCAGGTTTCTCGGTTACATTGAAATACTTTTTGACGATATCAATGCTTACCGGGTATTCTAATTTTTCAGGGATGTCAACACCTAAAAAATTCCTTCCTGCGGGAGTGAATTTCTTGGGGATGAAAACGGTTTTATTTTTCTCCAGTGGCAGTGTATTCGCTTTGTTCTTCAACATCACTACTGATTTCAACTGAGCATCATACCCAGCTTTCATGAATTCCGGCTTGCCAACAATGGCTTTGGTTTCTTCCACATTCAGATATGGATTTTCAAATAATCCTGTTCTGAAAATATTTTTCAACAACCGCACTCCGGATTGCTCGAAACGCGCACGCATAAAATCTTCGCCATGTTCTTTTACACCCATGTTATAAGCTTCAATAACAGGTTTCATATCGTTGTTACCTCCAAATTGGTCTGTGCCTGCCATCAATACTTTGTAATGACGTTCAGCCACAGATAGACCTTCTACACCCCATGATTTGCCGGTGAGGAACACATCAATCGTTGTTTCATCTCCGGTCACCAGCCAGTCGGTGCATACTACACCATCGTAGTTATATTTATCGCGGAGTAAATCCTGGATGATGTATTTGTTGTAGGCGTTGCCCACGTTCTCATTGTTCTTTGTGTCCTGATTGTAGGAAATGGTATAATAGGGCATCACCGCAGAAGCCATTCCCGTTTTTCCTTTCAGCTTGAAAGCACCCTCTGTAAACGGGATCATGTGTTCTGCAAAATTATTTCCAGGATACACGGCATATTTTCCAACACCATAATGTGCATCGCGTCCTCCTTCACCGGATCCGCCACCGGGCCAATGTTTCACCATGGCATTCACACTTTCATAACCCCAGCCATCGGCAATTTCTTTGTCACCGGTTGACGTTTGAAAACCATCAATGTATGCACGACCAATATCCGTAGATAGCGCTGCATCTTCACCAAACGTTCCGCTGGTGCGATACCAACGTGGGTCGGTGGCAATATCCACCTGGGGTGATAATGCCGTGGCTATACCCAATGCGCGATATTCTTTTCCTCCAATACTGCCGAATTGTTCAACCAGTTGTGGATCGAAGGTAGCGGTCAATCCCAACGAGCCCGGCCACATGGAGATTCTTCCACCAGCACCTTCATTGTATTCTTCGCTGGAGATTGTGCCATGGCGGGGGTCCGAACTATTATTAGCGGGAATACCTAAACCATATCCTTCTACCAATGCCTGTGCATTGTTATTCCATTTCGCTGCC
Organism: Cyclobacteriaceae bacterium; assembly: GCA_040079965.1. Classification (GTDB taxonomy): domain Bacteria; phylum Bacteroidota; class Bacteroidia; order Cytophagales; family Cyclobacteriaceae; genus ELB16-189. The sequence goes on along the minus strand of JBEBJH010000305.1, from coordinate 1,138 downwards.
ACTTCTGGACTTTCTACTGATGTTAGAAGTACATGGCGTAAATTGTCTTTAGTCAGAAACTCTTTTTGCTGATCTGATAAATCCCATGCGTTCGCACCACTCTCTTTAAAATCTTTGCCATTATACGAAGCAGCCATGAAACCTCGGCTCGCTGCTGGAATGGATTGATGACGGCTATACAACATCAACCCAGCAATCTGTTCCACACTCATTTTTGAAGCGAGATCTTTTGCACGCTCATCGGCAGACAAGCGCCAATCTTCATACTTATCGAGTTGACCATTTTTGTTCAGGTCTTTAAAACCTAAGCGATCTACGGTAAGGATGGTTACACCTGAAGTAGATGAATAGCCTAATGTTTTTCCTCCTTCATTGGTTACGGTTTTGATTCCGTCTGATTCCGTCTCGGTCCATTTAGGTCCGCAACTCGCCAAGACCATGATGAGTGTGCATGAGAGCACGATTTGAAGTAAACGTTTATTGCTCATGATTGAAATTTGTTTGATTGACGCGATTAAGCTGATAGGTTAAAGATGTATTTTAAGTGCTTTTTCATACGACATCGGGAATGGATTATCAATGTGTAAAAGTCACACAATAGTATTGATTTTGCATTGACTTTTCAAGAACACTCTATAGATTGCCAAAAGAATTCGACCGATGCCAATAACCATTAGGTTTGGTCGGAATTGCTGAAATGGATTTCAAGTTATTAAAGGATTTTCACGATCGGGGAGACCGCGTTTTTTTACCCCATCTCTCAGTGGATTGCGTGATTTTCGGCTTCCACGAAAACCAACTCAAAGTACTTTTGCTCAAGTGGAAAGACGGCCCCTGGTGTTTGCCAGGCGGGTTTGTGAAGCATAAGGAATCCGTGGACGATTCGGCCATACGGATTTTGCGGGAACGCACCGGGCTCGATAATATCTACCTGCAGCAGTTTCATACGTTTGGTGACCCGAAGCGGGAAAAAGGGAAGAAGGCACCAGATACTAAAAGCTGGATGAACAAGCGATTTATTTCAATTGGCTATTATGCCCTCGTGGAATTTTCAAAAGTAAATCCACAACCGGATATCCTCAGTAATGAATGCCGGTGGTGGGATATCGATAAAGTTCCGGCCCTGTCTCTTATACAC
>JBEBJH010000304.1:0-4669 GCA_040079965.1 Cyclobacteriaceae bacterium | reverse complement strand
CGCCAAACATAGTATCGCTGAGAGCCCATTCTTTACGAATCTGTTCGCCCACAACGCCAATGATTTGCCGGTCGTAAAAATTCATGGTGTTGATGCCAAACAATATCAGCAATACATACCATGCATTTTTACGGTTGCTATCCATTAAGTAACCACACAGGATTATCACTGTGCCTATTTAAAGCTATAAAAATTAAATGAGAGTAAGAATTGGTGTCGAAGCCTCAGCTCAACCTATTAGAAGTTAGCATCCAAAGATGTCATTGTTGCAAAACCCTCGTTCATGAAATGTCTTTGTGGACGAGTGAGTCCATCCAGCTTAGCACGCATAATAATTTGAAAGCATCCTAAATCCGCCAGCTGGCGGATGCCGGGCCACCACTATTAATGTCGGAAACCATCAAATTCTTTAGTTACGATTTCTTTATTTCATACCAGAGTTCGACCATGCCGTTTTTGTAAGAGGTCACGTCTTTCAGGTGCAGTGGGTGTTCTTGACCTATGTGCTCAAAAAATAATCTCCCGTCACCTAAAATGATTGGCAAAACCGACACTCTTATTTCGTCTGCTAACTTCAGGCGAATGAAATCTTTAGCAAGCGTTGCACCGCCAACAAGCCAAACATTTTTATAGGATGGTTTTAACCGTTCGTTCACAAGTTTGTTCAGGTCACCCGAATAAAATTCAAGATTCGGTTTATCATTCAGCAGGGTTCTGTTGGTTACTACAATTGTTGGTACATCTCCATAGGCCCACCCATAAGATTTTGAAAGTTCCAGGGCGTGTTCATATGTCCGCGACCCCATTACATAGCAATCTATTGTTTTAAGAAATTCTTCCGGGTCCGGTTCAGAAATACCTTTCTCGTAGTTGTCGGAGATCTCAAACCACGAAACGCTATTGTCTTTTTTGGCAATTATACCGTCAAGACTTGAAACCATGTGTATCGTTAATCGAAATTTATCAGGAGTCATTTGTTTATCATTACCAGGTGGTGTCACATGCAGAAAAGATAATGAATTTTGACCTCACCCCTATCCCCTCTCCATCCCGATAGCTATCGGGAGAGAGGGGAAGAGTTAAGAAAGACTCACGCCAACCGAGGGGTGGCGTGAGTGAATTTTTCAGCGATCCCAAAAAGCCGGGGGCTCAATGCCGAGTGAACGCAAATACACATAGGCCTGGGCCCGGTGGTGAATTTCATTATCGATGAAATAAAAGATGGACCACCATACCGTACCTTCATATTGTCCAAACATCAGAAAGTTTTCATGAAACCGTTCCTCGGGAATCAGCGCCCAAAGCCGGGCGAGCTCCGGAGTGGCAGCATCCCACAAGGCAAGGGCCTCAGCTTTGGTTGTAAACTGTATTTCGGCTTCCTTAAAAGGTTCCTGGCTCTTGGTAACAAGCTGACGCAAGCCGGGCACCGCCATCGTAAGCATTTCTTTGATCAGACCTGCACACGGTCGCATACCACCGAGGGTGTAGGTGAAAAATTCCTGCTCGGGAAAGGCTGCAATAACTTTGCGGGTTAACGATCGATGCCCTTGCCAGTGGGTAAACAGTTCGGCCTTGGTGATGGGTTTTGCGTTTTCAGTTGTTGTCATAACCATGAGTTTATGTGAATGATGACGCTAAATTGAAACGACCGGGTGACAACTGCCTGTCAGTAGGATAATGGGATGGAAATATTTTCCCTGACCCCTCTTCTCAGGGGAGGGGAAGAGTTAAAATTGAAGTTCGATCTCAAATTTGAAGGTTCGGTGAACGCATGACGGGAATAACCCGCACACACAGCCAGCGCACCTTCACAAATTTCCCGTGACTTTTTATGCAATTACTGCATTGTATGCATCAAAGGGTAAAACCTACGTCTTATGAAAACACTGCTACTGCTCCTTGCCGGGATGGGCTGCATGGTGTTGCAGGCTCAACCCACAGTTACCAAAGATCAACTTGCTTTTGAATACGCGCTAAGTTTGTATGAAGACGAACGCTTCGAAGAGTGCACACTCGCCTTCTACGAATTCATGGCCGCGTTTCCAAACTCACCCCTGCGGGGTCGTGCCCATTACAACCTGGGCCTGATCCAGTTTCAACGTCAGCATTGGGACGCAGCAGCGGCCGCCTTCAAAGAAATTCTTGCGGCCGATTACAACGAACTGGATGCCAACAGCCTGATGGAACCGTATGCACTTTACAAGCATCAAAGTTGCCGCCTGCTGGCTGAAATCCGTCTCGAACAAAAAGACTATAAGGCAGCTGAAGAATACATTCGTCTGTTTGAAGATGTTTATCCGTACCAGCACTTCTGCGGCAATGAACTCACCGCCTATGCCATTTACCTGGCCACCATGAAAGCGCATGTGTATGAAGGCCAACAGAAAATTGAAAAAGCGATCCGCACGCTGGTGCCCTTTGTGTTTGACAACGCACTGGCTTCCAATACGGAGTTGCTTGACTTACTGATAAACATTCTCTACCGGCACTATGGCGCTGATGAAATCAGACACGAACTAAACACGGCCTTGGCGACTATTGACGTGAAGAAAGGAAAACGTGGAGGGGCCACGATGATGCTCTATGGTGAAAAGGTTGACATGAATAGTTATTATTTTGAGGAAGACGACCAGCGGCACGACTTGGCCTACTATCAAGCCCGGGCGAAAGAGACTATTTTGTTTACACGATTTTTGTAGCACGGCTCGCAGGAGTGAGGAAGAGTTCTATTGAACAATTTTTTCCAGCCTCCATTTCTTAGTGGAGTCTCCTGCAAGGGACTTCGCGCTTTACCAGTATTACGCCCTTAATTTAATAACGTGTTATCCGGCTATTTCAAAATGAAAATGTACGCCTGGTTGTTTTTGTGGAACCGGTTTTTGGTAACGTTTTTCTCCTTCACGAAATGTGTAACGATGGTCTCGGAATATTCCCGTTTACATTTAACGAAGACAACTTTCTTTTTTTCGTTTTGAGCTTTTAACAAGGCTGTGAGCGCAGGCTTATCATGCGCCCCAATCTCACATTTTGGTTTTATGGATTTGTCAATCTCGGCTATGACCTCGTTAACTTCTTTTATTTGTTGTGCGTTTAAGATAGCCATGGTTTACAGGTTAGATTTACAAAGGTAGACCATTCCAATAAGGATACAACTTTGGGATGTGCAGCTGAACGATAAAAACGGTAACCCATATTCTCGTTGGAGAGGCTTAAGCGGATTCAGTCCTTTTCATCCACGGTATTTCGAACCGCACTAAAGGGAAGTGTGCCGGCAGCCGTTTCAAAAGTGTGTTTTTCCAAATCAATTGCAGTTATACTCTGCTTCTGGTTTTCACGTGTGAACACAAAACAATCTATCACGATATATTCAACCGTCTCGCCAAAGTAACTTTCTGAGGTAAGGTAGGAAACCCGCAGGCCTGACTCCTTATGAAGCACCACATGCTCATACATCCTATGTACCTCATCCCGGGCCTCGGTTTCTGAATCCTTATAAGAATGAGAGATATATCCTTTGAAATTGAATCCATCATAATCATTGAGATGCAAACCCACCTGCGCTACTATTTTTTGAAAGGCGGGATTGGAGATTTTCATTTGCTCTGAAGTGTAAGGGGCTATCGAAAGTAGGAAATTTTGGCCTCAGCCAATCATATTGCTATCGGGTATGCGTTCTGATTGCCAACTATACTATAAAATTGAAACCCAATCCTGATCCGCCAGCTGGCTGAGAAGGATCTCCAACTGCAGATGTTCGTTATCTTGATAGGGACTGATCGTTACTTCCTCAACGGCCGACTTTACCCAGTTGGAGATCAGTCCCACGAAAAAAAATGAATATCTTTTGAAGTATTAATGATATCCGGTGTGAGCGAAGCATGATATACCGGGCTGAGGTTAGTTTTAATAATTGGTTGACACTTACATTTTCTTTGTTCTTTTTGCCTTAGACGCAAAAAGAACCAAAAGTCAAGGCCGAAAAAAGCTTCCACCCACATGCTAACACACCACCTCGCTTTTCGGCCGGGCCATCGCTCTTCAAGTTTCATACTGAGGTCTTCCCGACATAATTGGAAGAATCGATTGAGTAAGGTTCTGATTGCCAACTATACTATAAAATTGAAACCCAGTCCTGATCCGCCAGCTGGCTGAGAAGGCTCCTAAACCAGAAGTGTGTTATCTTGATGGGGGATCCTTCGCTCTGTGCTATACTTCCAAAGAGAATAATTCTCACACTCGAAGTATTGCCGATCGCATTTCGATAACTCCGGTGTAAGCTGCAATCACTCACCCAACATCTCAAAACATACCCCCGGCTGTGTTAAAGCATCTCTACAACGACTACCGACATCCATCACCACGCCTAATGACATCCCTCGCCAGACGTAACTACACTGCGCCTGAAGAGTAGTAGCATCGCTTGCCACTACTACCAACATCGCTCGCCACGTCTAACTACATCTCTGGCCAGGTACAACACAGTGCCTGGTTACTAATAGCATTGCTCGCCACGCTTGTAGCATTCCACCAATGGGTTGTAGCATCTCTCCAACGACTACCGACATCCCTCACCAGCAGGTTTGCATGCCGGTAAGCAGGTACAACACTGCGTTTGGTGAGTAGTAGCATCGCTCACCACGTCTTGTAGCATTGCTCGCCACTACTATCA
>JBEBJH010000303.1:0-4683 GCA_040079965.1 Cyclobacteriaceae bacterium | reverse complement strand
ATAGCCAAAGCCATCCATCGTTTGATAGGTAGTTGCTGAGTCAATCTCAATGATCGAACCCGAACCTTCTCCCTGCGTGAATTGCAAATCTTCACCCCAGGCAAGAAGTTTAGATTTATCAGCCGTGGTAAGCCAGGCCTGCATAGGCGAAGGTGGAGATTGTGTTTTGGTGCCACAAGCTGCGATTCCGACCAGAAGGAATATAAGTATCGTATTGAGTTTCATAGGCATAAAGATATAAAACGAGAAGCTAAAAAACCGGAGCCCTTCTGCGCATCCTGAGATAATAAGTCCTTTTAGCAACTATCCTTTTTCTATCCCTATCTTTATCAGCACAACAAGGATTTTTACTGCATGGCAACTATTGGAGTAGATTTAGGTGGCACCAACATTCGCGCGGGCATCCGCGAAGGCGATTTGATTGTGAGGCGTGAACAGATTTCGCTTAGCGATAAAGATTCGCTGGAAAGCACCTTAAAACAATTAATTAGTTTAATCAAGCCACTCGTGATCCCCGGTGTAACAGGTATCGGCATTGCTGTGCCCTCCATCGTGGATAGTGTGAATGGCATTGTGTATGACGTGGTGAACATTCCATCGTGGAAACGGGTAGAGCTGCAAAGTATTCTGCAAAAAGAATTCAATCTTCCTGTAAGAATTGAGAATGATGCAAACTGCTTTGCATTGGGCGAGCTCAAACACGGAAAGGCGAAAGGACTTAATCATGTGGTGGGCATCACACTGGGCACCGGGGTTGGCTCGGGTGTTATTGTCAATGGCAAAATCCATTCAGGCAATAATGGTGGAGCTGGTGAAGTTGGCTATCTCTACTACCGCGACCGGGATTTTGAATTTTATGGAGGCAGTTTCTTCTTTGAAGAAATCCATAAGACATCTGCGATTGAAGTTTTTCAACAAGCAAAAGCGGGTGACAAAAGCTCACTCAGCATCTGGAACGAGTACGGCACGCACATCGGTAATCTTATTAAGTCGGTTGTGTACGCCTACGATCCGGAAGCCATCGTATTCGGAGGTTCCATATCAAATGCATTTTCGTTTTTCGAGCCGGCCATGAAGAGAACCATTTCAACAAACTTTCACTTTCCCCGATCGATGAGCAGGCTCAGGATTCTGCAATCAGAAAATGGAAACATCACATTACTGGGAGCCAGTTCATTGGTCAACCAACTTTAACGCAACGCTATGAACCGGAGCAACGCCATCTTAGTACTCATCTTACTGATCTTCTTTGTAATCTCTTTTCTTACCAATATTCTCGGGCCACTCATCCCCGACATCATCAACAGTTTTGAATTGCGCGTAGGCCTTGCCGGCTTTCTGCCGTTCTCATTTTTTGTTGCGTATGGATTCATGTCTATCCCCGCAGGTTTAATGCAAGAAAAGTATTCTGGCAAAACGGTACTGCTGGTAGCCTTTGGCCTGGCATTTTTTGGAGCCTTGTTCTTTGGTTTATACCCGCGCTTTTCAATTGCCCTTCCCTCTTTGTTTTTGATTGGCATTGGCATGGCCATGTTGCAGGTAGTGATCAATCCGTTGCTGCGCGTGGCGGGTGGCGAGGAACGCTTTGCTTTCAATTCAGTATTAGCTCAACTCTTCTTTGGCTCAGCCTCTTTTCTAAGCCCCATGCTTTACACCTATCTTGTTCAGCATGTACACAAGGATGCGAACCCAACCTTTGTAATTCAACTGCTCAATAATCTGGTGCCTGCTGATCTATCGTGGGTTTCGTTGTACTGGATTTTCACTGTCATTACAGTAATTATGATTGTTGTAATCGCGTTGATCAAATTTCCGAAAGTAAAATTAAAAGAAGATGAGCGCGTTGACATCGGAAGCGGGTTTAAGGCTTTGCTTACCAACAGGTATGTGATCTTATTTTTTGTGGGGATCTTCTGTTATGTAGGCAGTGAGCAAGGGATTGCCAACTGGACTTCCAAATTCCTCGAAGAATATCATCACATCGATCCGGCCACGACCGGAGCTTCGGTGATCTCTTACTTCTGGGGTTTGATGACAGCCGGATGTTTGCTCGGATTATTCTTACTGAAACTTTTTGATAGTCGCTGGATCCTGGTCGTCTTTAGTGGCGGAGCTATCGTATCCCTCGCTGTTGCTTTGTTTGGGCCGGCAAGCGTAGTGTTGTATGCGTTTCCGCTCACAGGTTTTTTTGCATCGGTTATGTGGTCGATAATCATTTCGTTGGCACTTAACTCCGTACCCAGTAATCATGGTACACTTGCGGGTATTTTATGCACTGGTATTGTGGGTGGCGCAGTTGTGCCGCTGATCATTGGTGGCTTGGCCGAGTTGGTCGGACTGCGGTACGCCATGCTTTTCCTTTTTCTTACTCTCGGTTATATTTTCAGCATTGGCCTTTGGGCCCGGCCGCTGATCAAGAATGAGACTAAAAGTTGGAGGGAGTTGTTTAAGGGTTGAATAGACCTCACCCCAACCAGGCGAGTGCGCACAGCAAAGTACGTCACTTTTAATTCTCTTGTCCTTTTTTGTCTTGACCTGCCTTTGCCGAAGCGGCTACGAGCAGGCAGGCACAAAAAAGAACCCCGTCCGACCGGATAGATTTACTCAATTATTAAATACTCTTTGGTCATCCGGGCGGGGAAAAAAAATCAAGACAAAAAGATGCTTCCCCGCTCATGCTTGCACACCACCCCGCCTTTTTGTCTGGCCAACGCTCTTCAATTTTCATACAAAGATTCCGACAATAATTGGGAGAATCGATCGAGCTTAGTGCGTATGTTAATTATAAAAGCATCCTAAATCCGCCTGCTGGCGGATACGGTTGGCAAGTAAGGAGAGGGGAAGAGTTAAATTGAATGATAATGTTCAACCCCAGAGGGGTTGAATGTTTGTAGCCGCGGGTTTCAACCCGCGGTATAAAAAAGTAAAGATCAAACGCGCCATAGGAAAACATCTTCGATCTTCTTGTTATTTGGCGCGTATAGTTGAAGAATGTTAGAACGTCTGCATTTCTAGTAGGTTGTTCAAGAAGCCAACAAAGACGAGAGTGCGCACAATCAAAGCGCATCTACTTTTATTCTCTTTGTCCTTTTTTGTCTTGACCTGCCTTTGCCGAAGCGGCTACGAGCAGGCAGGCACAAAAAAGAACCCCGTCCGACCGGATAGATTTACTCAATTATTAAATACTCTTTGGTCATCCGGGCGGGGAAAAAAAATCAAGACAAAAAGATGCTTCCCCGCTCATGCTTGCACACCACCCCGCCTTTTTGTCTGGCCAACGCTCTTCAAATTTAATTATTAAGATTTCCACAATCATTGGAAGAATCGATGGAACTGACTATGCATGTTAATTTGAAGGCAAGTCTTCAATACGGGATTCCGGGTCTCGCTGACGAGTAGGATAAATTTAAAAATTTGAGTACTCGCCCGCCTGCCTTTGCCGAAGCGGCTACGCGCAGGCAGGGAATGACAGTCAAATTAATGGATTAGCAAGTTTAATTATGGCTAGATACTTTCTACTTTAATGGTAATGGAAGAAAGCCAAATGGAATGGCATCGAGGTGGGCGGTGTAGGTGGGGTGCACAGGAACAAAATCATTCTTATGCAAGGCCTTGAGGTACTCATCTACTTCCTTGTCTTTTATTTCATCATTAAACGTAACCAACACCTCTTTATGACCTACCGTATGCAGCATGGTTTTTATGTACTCCATTCCTTCGGCTTCGGCCTGCAGTAAAATCCGGTTGGTGATCGCGAGACTGCGCGTAGTATCCATCCGTGCATTGATTACCTCGCCCAGGTAACTACCCACCAGCGGATATAAATCCTTGCCGGCATGAATCTGAAAGGAACGGGTTTCACGGATAGTCACTCTATTAATATGGTATACGGGTTCGTTTAAACTGGCCCGCGGCAGGATCAACTTCTGGATAGAATCGCCTGAATACACGAGTTCAATGTCTTTAAGGTTGAGGTAAGCGGTAATGGTTACCGGCACCTGTACCATGGCCCGGATGGGTTTTGCCGGATTGTTTTTGCGGTGAAGAAAAAACAAATCGTTGTAGGTGTGCTTTACCAGGTGCAGTTCGCGGATGGAAAGGATCTGCTCGAGGGTAAGTTGTTGGGGTTGGGATGTTGGCTCTTTGCGAAACTCGCGATACAGCAAGATGCCTAGCGCGGCTCCGCACAGGAAGAGGAAGGCGGGAATGTAGTTGGAGGTTTTCATAATTGTTAAAGATTTGGATGGTTAATGATTGATTTCTGATTGTTGAGTAAAACCCCTGCACGTTGCCGTGCAGGGATTAAACCGTTACTTCGCAAGAGCCTATTTGTTGAAGCGTGCTCCGGCCAAGGCTTTGTGTTGCTGGCTACCATACCCGAAGGCTGCCCGCACCGTTTGCTTTACCGCGAGGAATGTTTCATGAACATTTCCTTGCTGGAAGTAGAGCAGTTCATCGCGATGCGAGCGTGCGTTCTTAAGTTCCACGGCAGCTCGTACCGCCTCGGCATTCTTAGCGCGCAGATCGCTCAGCTTTGCTTCCAACGCAGGCAGCTTCAGGTCATCGGGAACGGGCTGGTACATTGGTTCCGTTCTCAGCGTTTGCAACAACTTGGCGAAGTGGTCGACCTGGGTGGTGTAATCCATCCCTTTGGCGATGAACTTCTTTTGGGAAGTTGCTTCC
>JBEBJH010000302.1:0-4712 GCA_040079965.1 Cyclobacteriaceae bacterium | reverse complement strand
GAGACAGGTTTTATCGTTGGCTTTGCGACATTGAAAAAATCAATTCCTATGCTGACACTAGCCTATATCTTCTTTTTAGTAATGTTTGTTGGCGACTTCTTTATTGGAATTTCACAAAAAGACAATTCACTTATCATAAGTGCTTTAGTAATGTGCATTGTTTCTTCAGCATTGATAATTGCAATAAATAAGAGAAAATAACAGGTGATTATGACACCCACATTTTTCTCAAAACAATCCGATTTTAGAAAGTGGTTTGAAAAAAATCACACAAAACCTTCCATGACCTGGGTCGCAATCGGTTGACAAGGCTCTTTGTTTTGGATGGATAGACGGTGTTCGTAAATCCATAGACACAGACAGGTATCAAATTCGCTTTACTCCGCGAAGACCTACAAGTATTTGGAGCACAATTAATATTCAGAAAATAAGGGAACTAACAAAACAGGGACTGAAGCCCGGTGGAATAGCTGGTTTTAAAAACAGAAAGGAAAATAAATCTAAGCTTTACTCTCACGAAAACGAAGAAGTTGAATTCTTGCCAAATCTTGAGAAACGATTTAAGGAAAACAGAATCGCGTGGAACTATTTTCAATTACTTGCGCCAACGTATCGAAAGTCTTCAAAAAATTGGGTCATGAGTGCGAAGCAGGAAACTACAAGAGAAAAACGACTTGGCAAACTTATAAAGGATAGCGAAGCAGGGATTAACATGTGGAAAGACAGTAAGTACAATAAGAAATAGTATAAATAATGTATACCTCAAACCACTTTTTCGGAGCGTTTTTTATAATCATTGGAGCTTTTTCTGCACTTACCGGATTTGGAATACTCCACCCGTTCAAGAATAATACCCAAATACAAGAACGGATTAACAACAATAGAAATCTTTACCGCTTAGGCGGCATTGGTTTGATGGTTTATGGCTTTGTTAAAATCTTAGATTAATTTGAGGATTAAGGCTTTTCTTAAGTATTTTCGCCTAGGTACAAGGTTTCAGTCCGCTGTTCCTCGACTTCGTACAACAAGAACTGCTTTTTAGATACGATAACACAATAAAAGCACACGAAAGCAAAGATAATGGTTGATGTGTTAACTGAAATATCAATCAACGCCCCCATTGGCAAAGTTGTAGACTATGCAGCCAACCCGGACAATGCACCAGAATGGTATGTAAATATTAAATCAGCGGACTGGAAGACACCCAAACCTTTAATGGTTGGATCTCAGGTAGCATTCGTTGCTTATTTCTTTGGCCGAAAGCTTGCTTATACGTATGAGTTTATTGAACTAATTCCCCAACAAAAACTTGTCATGCGGACGTTTGAAGGACCGTTTCCTATGGAGACAACGTATACATGGACGGCCATTGACGATCATACAACAAAGATGACATTGCAGAACAAGGGAAATCCGACAGGTTTTTCAAAATTGTTTGCACCGTTTATGGCAACAATGATGCGTAAGGCAAATGCAAAGGACTTGATTAACATAAAAAAAATAATTGAGAGACAAATTGAGTGGACACAAAATGCATAACAATCACATCCTGCTGACAAAGAGGGTCGTAAGATACGGGTTGATTATGGGATTGAAGAATTTGAGCCCACTTCACACAACAAAATAAACTATTAAATGGATGCTTATGAAAACAATGACTTGTAAACAACTAGGGGGTGCCTGCGACCTGGAATTTCATGCTGACTCTTTTGAAGAAATGGCAGCGATGAGTAAGGAACATGGCACAGCCATGTTTCAAAAAGGTGATGAGCCACACCGTAAGGCAATGAATGATATGCGGGCCCTTATGACATCTCCTGATGCCATGCAGGAATGGTTTAAAAATAAAAGGAAAGAATTCGATGCATTACCCGAGTCAAAGTAGCCAGCTTAGATACACTGTTCGTTCAATACCCGTTTTAAATCCGGTATAGTTGGCAGGGTTCGGTAATTTAAAAAAACAATAAATCAGACTAACACATGAGTGAATTGTGGGTGAAGAGGTGGAATGACAGATATAGTAAAGAGGAGTTTGCCTATGGCATAAACCCTAATAACTTTTTAAAGGAACAAGTAGAGAAGGTTATGGCCGGTACAATCCTTTTTCCGGCCGAAGGTGAAGGACGAAATGCAGTCTTTGCTGCCAGGCTTGGCTGGGAAGTCTCAGCATTTGACATAAGCGTAGAAGGAAAAAAGAAAGCCTTACAACTTGCAGAAGCCAATAATGTGACAATTGACTATCAGGTGGGTGAGTTGCAATCATTGAACTATAACCCTGAACAATTTGATGTAATTGCACTTATTTATGCCCACTTTCCGGCAGCCAGTAAATCTGTATACCACAAAACACTTGATCGCTATTTGCGCAGGGGAGGGTTAGTTATTTTTGAAGCGTTTAGTAAACGGCACCTGGAGTATATAGCGAAGAATGAAAAAGTTGGCGGACCAAAAGACGAAGCAATGTTATTCTCTATGGACGAATTAAAGACGGACTTTGCGAATTATGAAATTATAGAATTAGTAGAAAAGGAAATTGAATTGAGCGAAGGTCTGTTTCATAATGGAAAAGGTTCGGTAATACGATTTGTTGGACGAAAAAAATGAAACGCTGCTAATTGTTAAGTAACAACCTTGATCGCAGAATGATTTACATAACTCAGCTCATCTACATTGTTGCAGGCCAGGAAACCATCTTCGATCAATTTGAAGACATTGCAATTCCTTTAATTTCGAAATACAAGGGCCGGCTTTTGTTGCGGGTAAGGCCACTTGACAGTTCTTTTATAGAACATCATATAGAAAAACCTTACGAAATACATTTTGTGGAGTTTGATACGGAGACGGACTTTGAAAACTTTAAAGGAGATGAAGAACGAAGGAAGTTTTTACATCTTAAGGAGCAGTCCATAAAGGCAGCCATCTTGGTTAAGGGAACGAAACTATGATTTTAAAAACGAGTGCTAGCTTCGGTGAATTGCATTCAGGAATATTCTCGTCTTCAACCATGCCAATTGGTAATTAAACAATTGAAATGAGTAAGGAGCAGACAAAAGACTTATTGAAATTTCTGAAACCCTTTTCAGGTGACATGACAACAATCGTTCTGTGGCTAAGAAATTTTGTGTGGGATTTATATCCGCAGACAAATGAATTGATTTACGACAACTATAATGCCGTTGCCTTTGGCTGGTCGCCCACCAACAGGGTAGGCCATATATTTTGTTCTATTGCCGTGGGCCGCACCAGCAATAACATTCACTTCGGTTTTTATTGGGGTGCCGAACTTTCCGATCCCGACCACATCCTGCTTGGCGAAGGCAATCAGTATCGGTACATCTTGGTTAAAAGCATAGACCAGTTTCCAAAGCCATATATCAGAAAACTAATGAAGGAGGCTTACAACAATTCATTGGCAAAAGTGAAAGACCAGAAACAAATCTGTACAGGCCAAACCATCACGAAATCCATATCAGTTAAAAAACGGACAACTAAAAGCAAAGTGAAAAAGAAAGTGGCTAAGAAAAAGAAATGATAATTAAACAAGTATGAAGCAAACGTTTCTGATCCTGATCGCAACCCTGGTTACCACCTCCGTCTATTCTCAGGAAACAATCACCACAAAAGAGAAACTGGAAATTACCTTCCTGATTGATCAGTATTCGAAGGCGCGCGAAAAGCAGGACACTGTACAACTCAAGAGTATTCTCACAAAGGAGGTCGATCAATTGGTTTCTTCCGGTGAATGGCGGATGGGCATAGGCGCAGCCGTTACCGGGATGCTGCGAAGTTCGGATAGTAACGCTGGCTCCAGAAAACTCATCGTTGAAAAAATCCGGTTTATAACCACCGAGAGCGGGCTTGTGGATGCCCGGTATGAAATACAGAATCCGGATGGAACGGTAAGAAAAATGTGGAGTACATTTGTTGTTGTTCGCGAAAATAAAAAGTGGAAAATCACTGCTATTCGCAATATGCTTCCTTCCCAATAGTTTGCTAATGCGTTGTACATGCAGGATCATTTTTTAACTTGGTAGAATCGTGAGGATATTGAAAGGAAAGAAGGATCATTAACAAACAGACTTGCTAATGAAAGCAACGGGCTACTCAGGTACACCACTCGCAAAGAAATTAGGAATAAAGGAAGGTTTCAAAATACGCTTAATCGACCAGCCTGATTATTACTTTGACCTTTTTACGGATCTGCCGGAAACCCTAAACATCCAGAACGACAAAAAACCAAAGAAGAACCTGATCCATTATTTTACGAAATCTGCAGCCGGTTTGCGCAAGGACATCGTTGCGTTGAGAAATGAAATTGAACCCAACGGAATGATCTGGATCTCATGGCCCAAAAAAGCTTCTAAAATTGCCACCGATATTACGGAAGATACGATTCGGGAACTAGCACTAACAAATGGCCTTGTGGATATAAAAGTGTGTGCCGTAGATGAAGTCTGGTCCGGACTTAAATTGGTAATTCCTGTAAAAGACAGAAATAAATTATGAGCCTTATGAAACACCCAACGTTTGGAAATGGAAAAATCTGTTATGTAGAGTTGCCATCTATCAACATTGCCGAGTCGGTTGCTTTTTACAATACCGTCTTTGGGTGGGAGATCCGCACGAGAACCGATGGTACGGTCGCCTTTGATGATTCAGTAATGGAAGTAAGTGGCACCTGGCGCACAGACCGAAAACCATCAACCGAATTG
>JBEBJH010000301.1:0-4740 GCA_040079965.1 Cyclobacteriaceae bacterium | reverse complement strand
CCGGACAAACAAATCAAATTTTAAGCGCGAGTTCGGCACCCTGTATCCAGAACTTAAAGGCAATTCACTGGCTGATTTCTGGAATGAACGATTGAATTATGAAACGGATGAAATCAATTGGGGCTCAGGCAAGGAATTGTTGGTTGTGGTTTGCGCTTCGTTGGTAGCTGGTGTGATAGCAAAGCTGCCGTCATTTCTCGCTATTGACGAAGATTATTTTTATCCCCGGAATATCGGCTTCATCATTTTTCCTGTGTTATCGGCTTACTTTGTCTGGAAGAATAAACTATCAACCGGTAAAATAGCATCCATTGCTGCCGCTATTCTTGTTGGCCTGGTATATATCAATTCCCTTCCCAATGTTGAAAAAAGTGATACGTTAATTTTAGCCTGCATTCATTTACTCCTATTTCTGTGGTCCATATTGGGTTTTGCTTTTACGGGTGAGGTAAGCAATAACAATGAAAAGCGACTTGGTTATCTGACATATAATGGCGACCTGGTCGTGATGACCACGCTGATTGTAATTGCAAGCGGAATCATGACCGCAGTAACCATCGGGCTTTTCTCTTTGATCGGGTTTGATATAAAAGACTTTTATTTCGAGAATATTGTAGTCTTCGGACTTCCCGCGGCTCCCATTCTCGGCACGTATCTAACTCAAGCCAATCCTCATTTAGTGGGTAGGGTTTCACCGGTAATTGCCAGAATATTCAGTCCGCTGGTATTAGTAATGCTGGTCATTTATCTGGTGGCCATGGTTTATTCGGGCAAAGACCCTTATAACGACCGGGAGTTTTTACTGATCTTCAATGTCCTGTTAATCGGGGTTATGGCCATCATATTCTTTTCTGTAGCCGAAACCTCAAAGTCAACGAAAAGTCAGCCGGAAATCTGGGTTCTCTTGCTGCTCTCTCTTGTAACTGTACTTGTAAATGGCATTGCATTATCTGCTATCGTATTCCGGATTTCTGAATGGGGAATTACGCCAAATAGAGCTGCAGTTCTGGGTAGCAATGTTTTGATTTTAATAAATCTACTCCTGGTAACTGTGCAACTTTTCAAGGTACTTTCGAAGAAAGCCAACATAATCGAAGTAGGCAAAACGATTTCCCGCTACCTTCCTATTTATGTGGTATGGACCCTTGTTGTGATCTTTCTATTCCCGTTGATATTTGGATTTAAATAAGGAAACAGATTAAAGGATCAGTGGCTATGAAAAGCAAAACAGGTATAATCAGTGGCTTTATCTTAGGTCTAACTGGCTTTCTTTTTATGTTTAAATTAATCTTCCTTGATAATATTCCACCTGAAGACGAGGTCCCTCCGGGAATAGTAGTTGCTGTTGCGATACTGAATGGATTGCTATTTGGTTATGTAGGTTATTTACTACAGAATTATTTTAGAAAGAAGGGAAATTACCCCAAGCCTTCATAATTACAATGTGTCATGCGATGACGTGTACGTATGGAATATTTCGTTGAGAAACACTCGGTGGTGCGGCAGATCTGGGGCAAGAGCGATACGATTCTTTTCATATTCGCAGGAGCGTCCGCAGAGTTTGCACTCAACAAGGCTGTGGACTGGCTATACTTCACAGGTCGTCTTCCGATCGATCCGCTCGGGCGGCTTTTCTCAACAGTTTCGTACGCAAGAGCCATTCTGTTTTCTGAAAAGCAAGCTGCCCTACGTGCCATTGATGCCATGGCTGCTATACATACCAATGTGGAAGCGAAGCGCGGTGCTACTATTCCTGACTGGGCATATCGCGATGTGCTCTTCTTACTCATCGATTATTCTATTCGGTCGTTTGAAGTGCTGGAACGCAAGCTGAACAGCATTGAAAAAGACGAGGTGTTCCAGGTCTTCAACCGGGTAGGAAACCGGATGGGATTAATAGGTTTGCCAATCAACTTTGAAGCATGGACAACGATGCGGCAAGGGCACCTGGCACAGGATCTTCAGCACAGCAAGTACACGGATGATCTGTTCAGCCAATACCGCAAACACCTGGGCGCGGTTCGTTACCGGATCCTACTAGAAACACAAATACTCGTAGTGCCGCAGCCGGTGCATGCCTTGCTCGGCTTTCGGAAAATCTCGCTCCTATACCCGTTGCTTGCACTCTATAAAGTGAGCAAAAGGATGAAGATGGATTGGCTGTTGAAAGCCCTCATTCTGCCATCGAACTATAAAAAAGAGATCAAGGTTTTGGATAATGTATATGCGATGAGTTGAAATATTCTTTATTGTTTGCCGCAAGCGTCCCCCAGGTGGGAGACGCTACAGTAACCTGTTGAACGCGAGTGCTTATTTTGAGGCCGTAGTCGTTTTATCGTCAATAGCTATAAAAGCTATTTGTTGTCCTTCCGGAAATTCTTTTGATGAATAATAAAGCTTCAGCGTAGAGCTTTCTTTTGGTTTCAGCATCATGATGTCCTTCACAAAACACGACATGGGTTCTTTAAAGCCTGCTGAGGCACCTTCATAGTGCCAATCCTTTAGCACCTTATTGTTTTCGTCTTTAAGAGTGATCATTCTGCCCGTTACCGTTCTTCCGCATTCGCTGTATTTAACGATCAGCTGGCCATGCTTTTCGGCAGGATCCAAAATCAATTTTGGTGCATCCATTTTGGAATGGATATACTGATCGATCACCAGTTTACTGTCAAGGTAAACCTGCACACTATGTGCACCTGTTGAACTGGCAAACGAAAAGAGGATGGAACATAGGGCAACACCCACAAGGGTATAAACCCAGGAAAATCGGACGATCTTTTTCATAGTTTAATTTTAATTGTGGTGAGATTTCGTAATTATTACTCTAAGGAACGAACAAAAAGGCCCCGGGTGTAATAAGTCTGATCATCTGTACCTTTTACTTGACGAACTGCGGGTTAGACGTAAAAGGCGAGGAATTGAAGCGATAATCTCCTAAAAAAACTTCTGCCGTTGTTAGCATGCTTCTTCCTCTGGTTGGCGAATTCGGTGTGTTTATCACTACCAATTAACTCTATATTAATGATAAATCATTCAGAAAAATCTCAAGTGCTCTCACATAACTCTTTTGCTGAGTTATAAATATTCAATCAAAGGCTTTATCTTAGATTCAATTTTAAACTCAAAACCTATATCAACCTTCTGTGATTATGTTAACATTCAAGAAAAGACTGGCAACGATTATTTTCCTCACGTTGTTTTCGGCTGCGACCCTCGTTTCGTGTGGTAAACAAGGCAACAAAGAAGATCATCCTGCGGGTGAGCATCCTGCTGATTCCACCGAACACCCTGCTGATTCTACGGAGCACCCTTCGGATTCCACCAAACAGGCCAGCGAGCATCCGGAGCACCCGACAGATTCAACCAAAAACTGAGCTCATTACAACCCAGGAGTGCTTTGTCGATTAAATGAAAACGTGGTTTTAGTAACTACCTCCTGACCATTGATCTCTAATAGTGGGTAGGCTAAAAAATTAATTGGGCCTGATACAGGACCCGGATCCACCATGAGATCGCGTCCGCGGCTGAACTCAATGCGATTGGCTGGATGGTGGCCAAAATAATAGGTGGCTAATGCGGTATACTTATTGGCTTCACTGATATCGATAGGCCACCATTTGCCGTCTGCATAAAACTCCGCCCAGCAATGGTACCCATCAATGCCGCCTTCATTCCTTTCGGAAGGAATAGATGCGCCTACTGCAAATCGTGCCGGAATGCCTAACGAGCGGGCGAGTGAAATAAAGAAGGAATGGAATTCCGTACAATTGCCGGTACGCACATCGCAGGCGTAATTGGCATCACCCCTACCATAGTTTCCATACTTCATATACCGCATGTTGTCAATAATGTAATCATACAACGCCCGGGCTTGCATGAGTGCTGTTTCATCGCGCCCTTTGGTCGCTTCTTTAGCAACTGTTTCAAAACGACCACCTACTGGCATCAACTTATTATCGGCCAGGTATCGGGCGTCTACCGGTCCGAGTTTATTCACCGGTCCCCGTTCGAGGCGGGTTACCTTATAGATAATCTCAAGTGTATTTTTACTTTGTAAAGCGTCCGGTTCTAAATAGAGTATGGTGTTGTTGAACTCTTTATCCCTTAGGAACGTGTGCTCCACAGGTACATTCATGGCAATGATTTCTACCGCTTGGTACTCATCCGTTGTGGCAATTGGAATCCACATTTTTGCTTCACCTTTGATTTCGGGTAGTTCAACGCGATACTCAAACTCAAATGAATCGCTTCCTTCGATAACTCCCAGTAAACGGGTAGTGGCTTCTTTCACAGGCACACGATTCCACGTTTTATCCGGCTTCTGTTTCCATGCATAAAATGGTTTGCCATTTAATTTATGAACGCTGGTCTCGGTTACATTCATAGCTCCGGGTTCACCCTTTAGAAAAAAATCAACATCATACACATCACCGCTTACATCGGCCAGATCGACACAGGCAAAATGACTTTTCGGGCCGAGGTTAGCGAGGTATTCAGTATGCACGCGCACCAGTTTCATTCGAAATTCCTGTCCCCGATCACGAACTTGAAAATATCCACCATTTTCCTCGCTCTTCTTTTGAATGAAGTTTTTTATACCGGTCTCAATTTCTGCGATAGAAACCTTTCTTGTGTTTTTTTTAGACTCTTGTACATTCGCTTCCCTCTTCTCAACACAGGCGACAAGGGCAAACATCATTACCCCCAGGATAATGATCTCTACTGACTTTTTTATCATAG
>JBEBJH010000300.1:0-4742 GCA_040079965.1 Cyclobacteriaceae bacterium | reverse complement strand
CCTATGCACAGACTTATATAGGAATCATCTATCGGCTTCGAAGAGGGTTGCCACTCTATTACGAACAGACAAAAACGGAATTTGGTGTATTGAACTATTCCTTTGTTGCCCCCATTGCCCTGACGATCAGGCAATGGACCTTTATCCTTAGTTATACATATAACATTCCTAAGGCACTTCCTGGCGAAACTATTGACCTTATCAATAGTGGTTATCTTTCAGCCAGCATTTCAAAGCGAATCAAGCTTTGATCCTGTAAAAAGTATTTGATAGTTTAACTCCTTTTGATACTTTTCAGACCTAATCTGATCCTTCATGAAATTTTTCCTACTCGTTGCATCATGTATCATTTCTTTCTTTTCATCTGCGCAGGATTATCGCTGGCAGCAGCGCGTGGAATACACCATGAATGTTCAACTCAATACGGAAACCCATCGGTTGAACGGTGACCAGAAGCTGGTTTACTACAACAACTCACCCGATACCCTCACCAGAGTTTACTATCACCTCTTCTTCAATGCTTTTCAGCCGGGCAGCATGATGGATGTTCGGTCCAGAAATATTCCGGATCCCGACCGCAGGGTCATGGATCGGATCTCTAAACTTAAAGATGATGAAATTGGTTATCAGCATATTCAATCCCTTAAGCAAGATGGCAAGCCTCTCACGTATAAAGTTGAAGGGACCATATTGGAAGTAACTCTTTCTAAACCCTTACTCCCCAAAACAAAAACTACGTTCGACATTACCTTTGAGGCACAAGTGCCTTTACAGATTCGGAGATCAGGCAGAAATAACAGTGAGGGAATTGCCTATTCGATGACGCAGTGGTATCCCAAGCTTGCTGAGTACGATTTCCAGGGCTGGCATGCGTATCAGTATGTAGCCCGGGAATTTCATGGGGTATGGGGCGACTTTGATGTGAAGATTACAATCGATCCCAAATTTGTAATTGGTGGAACCGGTAAGTTGCAAAATCCTGAGGCCATAGGTCATGGGTATGAGAAACCCGGAACTACACTAAAGCGAGGTGCTGGCAATATGACCTGGCATTTTCTTGCCAGGGATGTAATTGATTTTGCCTGGACGGCCGATCCGGATTATACACACGATCGTCAACAAGTACCTAATGGACCAGAGTTGCACTTCTTCTATCAAAAGAATGAAAAGACCGAAGCGACCTGGAAGAAGATGGAGGATGTTGCTGTAAAGGTCTTCCAACATCTCAATGAATATTTTGGTAAGTATCCGTTCGACACCTACTCCATAATTCAGGGTGGCGATGGTGGTATGGAATATCCCATGTGTACCCTTATTATGGGAGAAGGGAGTCAGGCAGGGTTAAATGGGGTAATGGCTCATGAAGTAACACACAGCTGGTATCAGATGGCCTTAGCTTCGAATGAAGCCTTGTATGCGTGGATGGATGAAGGCTTTACCGATTTTGCCAGCGAAGAGGCATTGAGCACAATCTTCAATGAACCGATTGATCATGCCGGCAACTATGGAAGTTACTTTAGCCTGGTTAGCAGCGGCCTTCAAGAACCAGCCAGTCAGCACGCTGATCATTTTAGTACCAACCGGGCTCATGGAACGACTGCCTATAGCATGGGTGCAGTCTTTTTACACCAATTAAAATATCTGATAGGCACAGAAAATTTCTACAAAGGCATGAAGCGATATTACAATGCCTGGAAAATGCGACACCCAGAGCCCAATGATTTTCTGCGCATCATGGAAAAAACCTCCGGACTTCAACTGCATTGGTATTATCGTTATTGGATACAGACCACCAAGCGAATTGATTATGGCATCGGTAGCATTCTGGAAAAAGATGGCAATGCGCTACTGGAACTACAGCGTATTGGAGATTTCCCGATGCCTGTAGATTTACTCGTTACCTACAAAGACGGAAGCAAAGTACTATACTATGTTCCTATGAATGAACTGATGGGTAGCAAACCGGTAGAAGATAAAACAATAAAGCGAATCGATGCAGAACCGTGGCCTTGGGTGTATCCCACCTATACCCTTAGTCTCGGAAAGAAGATTTTAGAAATTGAAAGTATTGAAATTGACCCTAGTCAACGAATGGCCGATATCAATCGCAAAAACAATAAGATGGTGATGCAGGGAATCAAACCCTTTAAAGACCCCACCAGATAGAACAAAAGTTCTAGTGTAGTTTCTTACCGTTCTGGTCTATGACTACGATTTTACTTTCCCCTGCAGTATTGGATGTTTTTATAGTTAATTCTCCCGTACTGCTTGAATAGAGAAGCTCCGAAGGTTTCAATTCAAATTTGTAATTGTTACTCCAGGCCAGGCCGCCCGAACGATTTACTCTCGTAAGCGTAGCAGGAAATCCTTCACTTACCTTGCTTTCAGAATAGATCAACGTAAAATAAACCTGATTTGTATCTTGAAGAGACAAGCCCTTCAGAATTGGTAAACTTCGTTTCTTAAAGTTGGAGGCATCCACCGTAAAGTTCAGTGCTATATCTGGTACCCGGGATGGGGTAATCGTATAAAAATACCCTACTGCGAGAGAGTCTAAGTACTTTAACCCAAAAGTATATTGCTCACTAACTATTACCAGGGGTTTAAAAATTCGCTTATCCGATTCATCTATGAATAAAGGAATAGAATCTTTCCCGGCAAATACCCACTTTAGGGCTTGCATATTTTCCTCCCACTCCTTCTCTTTTTGAATCAGCTCACGTTGCGCATACTCATGGGTGGCTTTAATACGGCTTTTCAGAACAGCTGTGGTGCCATAGGCATTGGTGATGAAATGCTTGTAATCGAGTCCTTCCTTTTCAAAATCGCGTTTCACCAAAAGTGATGAAATACTATCCAATTTTTGGACAGATTTTATTTCAGATTGTAGAGCTCCCATCCGAATGGATACATTGGAAGAGTCGAGAAGAAGTTTATCCGACATCAAATCGGAGTGATACTCCAGTTCTACAATTTTCATATTGAATAAGGCAGTTGGCATAGGGTCGGGATCGAATTTCGTTAACTGATTAAACAAAATCTTATCCACTAGTTTTGTAAGGTCATTTTTAACGGACACCGAATCCTTTTTAAGCCTTTCAGTCAGCTTGTTAATTTCAATATCATAGGAAATCAAATTGTCGCGCAAAGGCGCGATCTCTTTCTGTATTACATCATATGATTTTTGAGCCCAGCGGGTATAATCCCATAATCGCAAATCATTCGCTAAAAAATCAGCACCGGTGATCCCGTCTTTCTTGAAGTCGTTGATTTCGAGCAACGTCAATTCCTGATTGTAATCCGTTTTCCCCATCGATTGAAGAATGGACTTGTAACTCTTAAAAGCCACGTGGCTCGAGTCATAGACGGCAATGAGATTATTGAGTTCTACCAACAACTGCTCATCCGAGCGTAGGAAAAACTCCTTTTCATTGGCATACTTACTTTGAATTCCTTTAAAAAACTCATTGGCCCGGCTGTACAACTTCTGTGCTTGCAGGAAGTTGTTTTTAAGCGGCTTAACCTTTTCTCTTTTTTCTTTTAGTCCTTTTAACCGGGTTTCAATATCCAACTGCACATCCGACTGCTTAATACCAAATTCACCGGTGCGCAAATCACGCCTTGTATACATTTGATAGTTCTCATCGTTCCGCTTGATCTCCTTCTCGGTTATCAAGGGATGTGCCTTGTCATAAAAATAAATGGCAGAGTCGATGTTGGTAATCAGTCCTTCCGTTTGCTTCAGAAGATCATTTTTAAGTGACTTTTCCTGGTAGATGATGCCCATGAAAAGATAGGCACTGGCATTGTCTGTGTTTTCTTTCAGATACCGCTTTAAAAAGGGTTCAGCCATTTCATACTGCTTGGCATTCAATAACTCAATCAAGTCTTTGTATTTGACTTTTTGAGCGATCGAGAAAGTAACTTGCAGGAGTAAAAAAGCAACGATTAAAGCACCTTTTCTACACATTTTATTTTCTAAAATTATTCGAAGTTATTAAAATTAAAGACATTTGACGAATCACTTTTCAATAACCAAGCCAATTTTAGAGCTTCTATGAAAAATTTCATTGGCCTTTTGAAAACCAGCCTGACAGTACTAATTATAGTTGGACTGCTAAAAGTAACCGGGTTGATGGGTGATGTTTCCTATATTACTCAAACGGTAGCCATGAAGGCTGGAGTATTGGATGTAAGCCCGGCATCGGAAAGCAAGGTGGATCCCAAATTTGATTATGCATTCACCATTAAAGACCTGAAGGGAAATAAGTTTTCCTTCGAACAGTATAAGGGCAAAGTGGTGTTCCTGAACCTGTGGGCAACCTGGTGTGGACCATGCAAAGCAGAGATGCCCGGTATTCATAACCTATACGTTAAAATGAAGGGTGACCCGGTTGAATTTGTGATGCTTTCCATTGATAAAGACAAAGCCCTTGCCAAAGTAGAAAGCTATGTTAAAAACAATAGCTATACCTTTCCTGTGTTTATGCCATCGGGGTACCTTGCCGAACAACTTCAGGTGCCTTCAATTCCAACCACTTTTGTAATTTCCAAGGAGGGAAAAATTGTAATGAAGGAAGTGGGCACAAGAAACTACGATACCAATAAAATGATGGAATTCCTGAGAAAGCAAGCGGCCAAATAACTTTTGAATTTACGCATGAACACACTTTTTAATTTAAATGGAAAAGTAGCCGTTGTTACCGGAGCTGGAAGTGGAATTGGCAAGGCAATCGCTATTC
>JBEBJH010000044.1:0-24194 GCA_040079965.1 Cyclobacteriaceae bacterium | reverse complement strand
GATGTTAAGGGCCTGACAAATCTGTATGGCAAGGCTCTGCTCTCGGTCGGAGATGGCGCCATCGGCAAGGATTACGCTCATAAGTTCCAGCAGAATTACTACTTTTTGCTTCTGCGCGATTTCTTCATTAATCGAGCGACAAATTTTTATGATCGTATCCCTTTCCTGTGCGGCACTTAGTTTACCTGATGTTTCAATAGCATACTCATCAAAAAGCTGCATGTGACTTTCTGTTGATTTCTGGCTAAGGTGGTCGGAAAGCAAAACCTGAATGTGTTCACGTTCTTGCTTGGTAATCTGGTCTTCTTTCGCAACCAAGGCAAAAAGCCTCATGATGGCGTTTAATACAGGTTCGCTCATAGGTCAGGAAACGGTTTTCTTAAAGTTAAGAAAGAATGATGCTATTGCGATAATAAAAAAAGGATTAACCATTGGTTAATCCTTTTTGTGGGAACTGTTGCTGAAACTATTCAACAATAGAACTTCTCATTTTTTCAACAATTTTGGTGATCTCTACTAAATTCTTATCAGTAAGGACCAACGCAGATTTATTGTTTTTAATTTGCTCCTCAATGTTTAGGTCGCGGTAGCTTGCCTGAAGCGCAGTAAGGTCTTTCATTAAAGTACCAATTGGCTCTGCCTGATCAATGCCTGATAGCATTTTAGTTAACTCGTCAACGGATTTCTCTTGCTGAAGAATAACGCGCATCAGGGGAGTAAGAACAAGATTGCGCGAGTCATCAGGAAGAAGATCTTTTGGATATGTCTTGATTAAGCCTGTAGAGATGTAAAGTCCTTCAACAAAACTACCTGTAAGCAACAGGGCTGCCAGCTTATTGCGGCTGTTGTCCTTCAAATACTTTTCACTGGAACGAGTGGCCGCATTCAAGATGTTTGCCAATGAATCTTTATTAGCGATGTTGGCTTCAAAACGCTGAAGGACATCCAAATCGAATGTTCCAATAACTCCCAGATTATCAGCAAGTTTTTTAGCTGAGTTCAAATAGTCGATGGCCTCCTGGGTCTTTTCATAAGAACTTAAGTAACCGATATCCGTGGTGTAAACCCCAAGGTTTAAGGCGGCTTTATCTGACAGTGTGCTGTATTTATCTACTTTATTCCGATCATTTAGCAAACTTTGGTTGAACTCGGCACCAGTGGCTTGTAATAGATAGGGTATTTCAGATGGAGAGGGTAAATTATTGATAACATCCTGAACCTGGTCGTTCATAGATTCTTCGGCCTGATCAAAATCTTTAGCATTCTGATCAGCATCATTTTTTGGCCCCCCGCAAGACCAAAGGCCTGCCACTGCTAGTAAAGCAAAGAAATAGGTATTAAGACGAGTCAATTTCATGGGTTTTTAGTTTAGCCTCCAATTTTAGCACATTTTTCTAATCCGGTAAAACCGTTTGACCTTTATTTTAGCCAGAAATTGCAAAAGTCAGGCGTGGGGCAAACATTATTCCCGATTTTTCAGTTTAAGACCAGATGGTGAAAGAATATCCAGTACAAATTGCCTTCCTGATTGACGATAGCGAGGTTGACTTGTTTGTGCAGAAGAAGTTTTTAGAGATCAGGCAGTTTGCCAATCAGATTGTGACCTTTAGTTCGGCTAAACAAGCTTTGGATGTATTAACCAGTCCTAAGGGTGAATCGCCCGGGATAGTTTTTCTCGATCTAAACATGCCAATGATCAATGGCTTTGAGTTTCTTGAGCTGGTTCGTGAAACTTCTGAGGCTGTCTTTGACCGGATGAAGGTAGTTATCCTTACCAGTTCCAATAGTCTGGTTGATCGCGAACGCGCCCAGTCTTTTAATAATGTAATCAGTTTTATCCCTAAGCCATTGACAGTGCAAGGGTTGGATGACCTGGCTAAGTTAATCGAGATAAAAAATTAAGGTCATATTTTTTGAGGCACTTTGTTCAAATCCTCCCTCGACCATGTTTTATACTTCAAAATAAAGTACACGAGTGAGAGGACTATCAGCACTGATCCTGCTATTGATAGAATGTACCCGGAGGATATAAAGAATTCAAGCCAACTCAACTCAGCATTACCAAACTCTTTGAATAGCAATACGCCTACACTTCCCAGGTAGCCAAAGGAGTCTGCCAGGTAGATAAGGAAGCCAACTGTGCTTACGTACCGAAATGTGGCAATCAGACGATCAAAGAAAATACTGTTAAACTGAATGTAGCCAAAGTATAATCCCATGCCGATCAGAATCATCCAGGTAGGTGGACTGATCAGTTTATGTTCATACGCCAAGGTGCTAAGACCAACGGTTATCATGCCTACGAGAACAATGAGATGATTAATTACCATAGCCTTAAAATTGTTTTTGATCACCATCAAACTTCCGATCACGATAAGCACTGTTAATGCTACAATCGATTCGGTGAAAGTGAAAATGCCAGGTTTGTTGCCATAGCCCAACGACTGCCAGATTTCTGCAGAGAAGTTGTCGCGAAAGTCGCGAAAAGCAGTCAGCAGCATATACGTAAGAACCAACAACACAAGGCCCGGGGCAAAAGTAAGTGCGTATTTAATCCGTTCCTGGCCAGTCATTGGACTTCGCTTGGTACGCAGTACTTCATCCTCTGTAGTCGGAGGCGGAATTTTATCCAGCATCCATAAGAAGAGCAAGAGTGGTAAAAAGAAAAGACACGAGGCCACAAAGGGCATCCAGAATTCTGAGGTGCCCCAGTCTCTCATTAGGAATCCGCCAATAGTTTTGGCGAAGCCCGCAGAAAAAATAAAACTGACTGATAAGCTTGCCCCTAATACCTCTGTAAATCTTCTTCCTTCCAGGTAACCAAATACCATACCCCAAACCATTCCTAAGGGAAGTCCATTGAAAAACAAAAAAATAAGACTGTAAGGAGTAGGGGTGATAGCAAAAAACAACCATGACAAACTCGCAATACTTACCATCAATAGTATTCCCTTTGCCCGGGCGTTTGCTCCCAACTCAGATACCACCTTGATTCCAATAAACTTGGAAAGCATATAACCCAACACCTGAAAGATCACCATCCACACTTTGAAGTCGGCACCCCACACGCTCATGTTTTCATACATCGCCACACCAAAAGTCTTTCGCAAGGCAAAGATGCATGTGTAAAGGCAGAAGGCTGAGATGGAAACGTATAAGGTAAACCCAAGTCCATTGGTTTGCTCCAGCCAGGTAGTAATTTTTGATTTAGAGGGACTCAAATTAGTTGGGCTAAGAATTAAATATAATATTTAAGTGATGTTACACAAAACTATAACGCTGTCAGTTTGAGGCCCTCCCTGTCTGCCGAAGCGGGAGCACAGGCAGGGAGGGCCTCAGGCTGACACACGTTTCCAATTGTTTTGCTTACATCTCATAAATACTGTTACAAGAATGTATTGGCAAGAAAGAATTGAAATTTAGCTTAATCTTCGATTGATGATTACCGGTTAACTTTAACATCCTGAATTTTTCTTGGTAACCAAACTTGCATGGCGTTCTGACCGCGGTTGCACCATGCATAGTAGGGGATGGCCGTGATTTTTCTAACTTCCGTTTTTACGGATTGTCCATCAGCACCAATTTGTACGGTGGGCGCATCGAATTGAATTGTAGTTACTCCGTCAAGCAAATCTTTCTGATATGCAGTCTGGAAGCTAGCTTGATCTGGCAAAATCAGGTTCCACGCCTGACCATTATTATCTGCACCCTCAACACAATATACCAGTGGGCCTCGCTGTAGTGCTACCCGACCTTCATCTTGTTTTACTTCGGCCCTTGAAACAATTCTTTTTACTTCCATCGGTAGCATCAATTCCACCTGGTCTCCTTTTTTCCAGTCTCTTTCAATAATAGCATAGCCATTTTCCATTTTGTAGGGAATAGCTTTTCCATTTACAGATACTGTAAAAGCAGATTTTGTTTTGTCTTCAAATACAAACAAATCTCCAGGCACCGCTTCGCCTTGCACCCAGCCGGGTATGCGCAGGTGTAGTTTGAATTTTGTTTTGGTTTTAGGTTGTACGGTAAGTTTAATATTGCCATCCCATGGGTAGTTTGTTGCCAGGGTTACCGGAACCTGCGACTTCCCGATTTGAGCGGTGGTGGTACTACCGATATACAAATTGACCCATAGGCCTTGTTCTGAATATCCATAAATATAATCGCCCAATGAGGATACAAGTCGGGCAATGTTAGCAGGGCAGCAAGCAGTGCCAAACCATTCCCTACGGAAATGCCGTCCATCGGAAGCTAACGGATTTCCATAGAAGAACCGGTCGCCTTGTAGTGACAATCCATCGCGGGCGCCATTGTATAAACTTCGCTCTAATACATCAATGAACTTGCTGTTGCCGGTAAGCAGGTTCATGCGCTGATTCCAGAATACCATTCCTACTGAGGCGCAGGTTTCGCAGTAGGCTTGTTCATTGGGTAAATCGTAATCTGTACTAAACCCTTCATTATTGCCCGAGGATCCAATACCACCGGTTATATACATATTCCTGTAAACCACATCTTCCCACACAGTTTGCATGGCTTTCATATAGCCTTCATCACCCGTAAGGGCAGCAACATCGGCTGCGCCAGTGTATAAGTACATAGCCCGCACGGCATGACCTGTAATTTCTTTTTGCTCGCGCACAGGTACAGCATCTTGTGCGTAAGCCGTGTCTTTCCACTCGGTCCATGTATACCCTTTAGCGTATTTGTGGCCACGTTCTTCCAGCAACCAATAGGCAAGAGCGAGGTATTTTTTGTCTTGTGTAACATTGTAAAGTTTTACGAGGGCAAGTTCCAGTTCCTGATGACCGGTAACCCAATGTCTTTTATCAGGACCAAACAATGAATCAAAATGGTTGGCAAATTTGATAGCAACGTCCAGGAGTTTTCTTTTTTCGGTAACCTGATAATAGGCCACAGCTGCTTCAATAAGATGGCCACCGTTGTAGTCTTCATGCATGCTCATGTCTGTCCAGCGCTCGTTTAATCGGCCAAGAGTATAGTAGGTGTTAATGTATCCGTCTTCCAATTGGGCGGCTGCAATTTTATCAATCCATTCATCGGCTTTTTTTTCAAGTTCAGGATTAGGATGATTCTTTAATGAATAGGCAATCGCTTCAAGTGCTTTGAATACATCCGAGTCATCATAGAAAATACCCTCGTGCTTTTCATTTTTACCGCGGGCTACTTTTTCAAAATTGCGGATGCGCGGAGTTTTTACTTCGGTCTGATATACACAGGCTTGTAGGGTAGTTGTCGCGACCTTGTCTAGGGTTGGTTTCCAGAACGAATCGTTTATTGTAACCTGTGAAAAGTTTACGGGTTCGAATTGCCGGGTAGGTGCTTGCGCAAACGTTGTTACCGATAAGATACCAGCGCAAAGAATGAGAGGGAAGGATTTTGAATTCATAAGATGGAAATTGATCGATCCAATATAAATAATAATTGGATAGTAGTATGGATCAATTACACACGGTGCGAGATAGAAAAGTGGGCCCAGCTGGGCACGATCCAGCGACCCCTTGATTATGAGTCAAGTGCTCTAACCAGCTGAGCTATGGGCCCCTCTTTGGGGATGCAATTTTAGTGATTCATCTAATAATAACCAAAGATTTGATAATGCCCGTGTTACTATGCGTTACCTATTGCCAAACTTTGAAGTTTGCAGCCTTTTTTGAATGCATCTATGTAAATGGAACAGCATTTTTACATCTTTGAATCTTAATACAACCGTTTTGGCGCCAGCAGGAATTAAAAATATCATTTTCGATTTAGGCGGAGTAATTATCAACCTCTCGGTAGAAAAAACCCATCAGGCCTTTGCTGCACTCAGTGGGCTGCCTGTAGCTGAAATCAAAACGCGCGTGCACCATGGAGCCTTCTTCCATGAGTTTGAAAAAGGGTTGATCACGGACAGCGAGTTTCGCGACCATCTGCGGGACTCCCTTAGCATGCGGGTAACAGACGAGCAACTCGACCAGGCATGGAATGCTATGCTGCTGGATATTCCGCTTTCACGGATTCAACTACTCGAAAAATTAAAGACCGGCTACACTATTTTTTTGCTTAGCAATACCAACAATATTCACCTGCAATGCTTTAATGAGATTGTGCGCGAGCTTACCGGTAAACCGGCCATCGATTATTATTTTCACGCTTCGTTCTATTCGCACCTGGTAAAGATGAGCAAGCCAGATGAGGAGATTTACCAACATGTGCTTTTGCAGCATGCGCTAGTGCCACAAGAGACTATTTTTTTAGACGATAATAAAGATAACCTGGTAGGAGCAAACAAGGTTGGCATTCATACGTTTCATGTAGAACACCCAGACCAGATTTTTTCACTCTTTCCATGAACCCAAGAATCAAAACCTTTCTCATTCATTCGTCCTTGTTCATTGTTACATTTATCACCACCACACTGGCAGGTGCTGAGTGGACCTACGGAAAGTCGGTTTTACTGAGTGGCTATACATGGCAGGATTTTTATTCGGGCTTGCCTTACGCGATTTGCTTCTTAACCATTCTTACCGCCCACGAGTTTGGTCATTACTTTACGGCTATTTATTATAAGGTTCGAACTTCGTTGCCGTATTTCATCCCGCTGCCACCTATTCCTTTAATGCTTGGTACGTTGGGCGCACTGATCCGCCTGCGTCAGCGGGTTCAGTCTACCAAAGAGAATTTTGATATTGGTATTGCCGGACCTTTGGCAGGTTTTGTTGTGTCACTGGGATTTTTGTTCTATGGATTCACCCATCTGCCACCACCAGAGTATATTTTCACCATTCATCCTGAGTATGAGCAATACGGACTAGATTATGCAAATTATGTTTATTCACCCGGCTTCTTACCCGAAGGCTCGCTGAACGTATATCTTGGTAAGAATCTGTTGTTCTTATTCTTCGAAAAGTATGTTGCTGATCCGGTCCGTGTGCCGAACATCCATGAGATTATTCACTATCCTTTCTTATTTGCCGGATTTCTGTCGCTCATATTTACCAGCATTAATTTGTTACCCATTGGTCAACTAGATGGCGGTCACGTTTTGTATGGCCTGGCAGGGCACACCTGGCATAAGCGAATTGCTTCAGTAATTTTTCTTGCATTCTTATTTTATGCTGGCCTTGGATTTGTACACCCGAAGGATGGTATGGAAGTGTTGTGGTATAAGATTCCGCTTTTCATTGGATTTCTATATATGGCCATGCGTGGACTGGCATTATCAAATCGCGACACGTGGATGTATGCCCTCGCACTTTTTGCTGTGCAATACCTGATTGTAACTATATTTCCTGATGTGCGTGGTTATTCGGGATGGTTGTTATTCGCCTTTATTATTGGACGATTTGTGGGAATCCAACATCCACCTTCAGAAAATGAAGCGCCCCTCAGCCAAGGTAGGGTTATACTTGGTTGGATTGCCTTGATCATTTTCATTATTTGTTTTGCACCAAATCCACTCGAGATTGTGGAGATAATAGGTGCCGAGGGAATTCAGGGAACTTAAGCAAATCTTGCTTCCTGGAACTTGATACGTCTTGCTATCTAACAACAACTTTACTACTCGTCCATCGGCTGTTTTGAAACGTGCGCAGCAGATACAGACCTGCAACAGGAGCGAGCATCGTAATTTTTGTAGTTGTTAATTCTTTATCTACACCAATGTCAACTCTTCTTCCGGAGAGATCATATAGTACTGCATCTTCTATTCGGGCAGAAACATAAAATGTTCCCTGATTGGGATTTGGGTATACCGATATCGAAGGCCGTTTATCTATTCCGGTTATCGGCCCCCCGCTGCCCTTGCCAAATACGGGACGAATCATCAAGCTTCCTTTTAACGTTGTGTTTTGCTCCCAGGAGCCATTGATGTTGGAGAATATTTTATCGCCTGAGTCAGTATTTTTATCGAGGCCAACAGCAATTACAGCCGAAGAGGTTTGTTCCCAACCGATGTAAAATTTATCTGTTACGCCAGCCGGCTCAGCCAGTGGAACGCGCCAGAATTTATTCTGTGTATTTCTCTGAATAGGAATGTTACCCTGATATAAAACGGATGAAGCACTATTGGTAAGGTCTCTCAAAACTTTAAACTGAATAATCTGGTTCGACTCATCTCCAAATCGCGGAAAGTACATATCAACGGCAACTATGGTATCAGGTTGATCAGTCCGCATGGTAAACTGGTAGGCGAGTTGAGCCCCGGGCTGATTCAATCCGGCACCGTATTCAGCTTTGCCATCATCATAGGCATAATAGTCGGAAAGCACATACCGTGCACTCAGACTATCATTCGTTTTGAAAACAATCGGATTAAAAACATTAAAATCGTAATCGCCCTCAGTAGGCGTTTTAATTTTATCGTCACCGGTATCAAACCCAACTGTTAATTTAATGTGTATTGAATCGGAAGTTGGGGCAAATGTACTTGGATCAGGAATAGTTTGCAGAGTAACAACCTCTTGTTCAGCAAAAGATAATTCGCTTCCGATGTTTACATTGTTATCGAGTATTTGATCCAGAACAACGGGCGGTGTGCCATCTTTAAACATCGTGATCTTCGCTGTTGAAAAGTAGCTAACCGGTTGCCCGTTTCCAGCCACCTGGTCTATCCTCAGATTTGTGATGGCGATGGTCGGCTTGATCATATTGGTTGCAGTGTTGGAAAAGAAGTGCTTGATGGGCATGGCCCGGTAATCAGGGAAGAGCGATGTAATGGGGGTACTGATCGTGCGATCGGGGAAGAGCGGAAATACCGGACTGGTTTGAGACTTTCCATTGCTGATATAGATGTAATCCAGATGCCAGGTATCGTACGGGCCTGATAGCCGCGCAAAGTTTTGAAACCGAAATTGAAATTTATCATGAAAGAATTTGGTATTGCTGATGGGTATTGTAACAGGAATAAACTTGTCTTTTAAAAGAGTTCCATCGTTTTCGATTGACCACACCACTTCCCATTGGTTTAAATCATTTTTGAAGGAAAGGGAAAGAAGGTCACCGGCATCGGGTGGTTCGCCATTTCCTTGGAACTCATAAAAGAAAGTCAGTGCGATGGCAAGGCGCTCAGTGGCCGTTGGCAGATCCATGCGAATGGGAGCCGAGATTAATTTGTCGGCAAAACCTTTGGCCAATACATCATTAACATTGTAGGGTTTGCCGAGCGAATCAAGACCATCAAGCGTAGCAACATTTAATGAAGGAGCATTGATGCTCATGCCTGAATTAACCCAAACGGATTGCCCATACTCCCAGGTAACTGGGTTTACATAACCATCGCGCACGGCAGAAAAATCATCCCAGAAAGGAAGAGTAATGGGTGTAATATCCTGGGTGCGAGCTGATGAGCTTTTCTTTGCAGGAATTTCTTTTTGGACAGGAACAATCACCAACTGGCACAAGCCAGGTATTGCGAACATCAAAAACAGAATAGTGAAAACTATCCGCACAAGGTTGGTTTATTGATTGTTGCCTTCTGTATTCTCATCGCCTTCGGTTTCTTCTTCCGGTTCCTTGTACCCTTTCGGACCAATCCACAAATCAACCGGATCGCCTACGCGCACCGAATCACCTTTGGCGGGTGATTGTTTATAAACGAATGGCTCAACACCAGTAGTATCTACCCCTAATGGTATTTGCACGTTACCCAGGTGTAGATTCCAGCCCATCAGTTTAAACTTGGCGGTTTCATAAGAATCTCCAATCAGGTTACCAATAGTAAAGTCGGCAGGACCGTTCCCATCACCCACCACCAGGTCAATTACGGCTCCTTTGGTAATACGCGTACCGGCTATAATCACTTTTCCTTCATGGCGCATTTCTTTTACCAAATTGCGAAAGGGACTGGGCACATACAGAATTCTACCGCGTTTTAATTCAATACTTTTCAAAACCACCTCGGCATTCACCAAGGAGCGGTCTACTAAATCGGGTAACGGTAATGTAGGAGGTGTAACACGGTTGAGGGACACGTAAATGACCCGGTTAATTTTTACTTGTGAGCCAGCCTGCGGAAACTGGCGCAGCACAGCCAAGGGCGGGAGTTCCGATGAATAGGCAGAGTCATTGACCGTATAGCGCAAGTCATGGTCTTTCAAAAAAGTTTCCAACTCCTCTACGCTCATCCCCTTAAGATCGGGTACAGTAATCGATTCGCCATGATTGGTAATCGATGGCAAATAAATGTAGAAGTAAATTATAGCCAGAACCAGAATAGTGCCTAAGGTAATTCCAATGCTTACCAGCAAACCTCCTATCGAACTACTTTTAAAAAGAGTACGCGCCTTCATTTCCTAAAAGTTTAGTGCCGATTGATAATCTCTTTCGATACGCTTCGATTTTTTATAACGCTCTTCGGCCAGTTCGGCCAGACGGGTTATTAAATCGGTAAACGAAATTCCACGCTCCTTCCACATCATCGGAAACATGCTCGAGTTGGTAAATCCAGGAATTGTGTTGATTTCGTTCACATACACATCGCCACGTTTGGTCAGGAACAAATCTACCCGCGAGAAATCCTCGCAGCCAAGAGCCTGATAGGCCTTTATTGATACATCTCTGATTTTTTCCGCAATTGAACTTTCCAGCTTTGCGGGTACGTCAATAGATACTGCTGAGCCATCTACATACTTCGCATCGAAGGTATAGAATTCATACTTGCTGCTGATTTTAATCTCGCCCGGCATAGAAGCCAGGGCCGGATCATTACCCAGAATTGCACATTCAATTTCACGCCCTTCAATAAACTCTTCAAACAATACACAGTCGTCATACCGGTAGGAGTCCTGCAAGGCTTTGGTAAAATCTGCTTTCGATTTTACTTTCGATACGCCTACAGAAGAACCCAGGCTGGCCGACTTCACCATAAAGGGAAGACCTAATTGCTTTTCAATCTCTTCAAATGCGAACTGCTTTTTATCTGAGTAGTAAGAGTACAGAAATTTATTTACAGGAAGTCCGGCTTCTTTTAAAAGTCGTTTAGCAACAAGCTTGCTCATCGATATGGCCGAGCCGGCTACACCGGTGCCGATCATCGGTATATCCATGGCCTTGAGCAAACCCTGGATGCTGCCATCCTCACCATCGGTGCCATGCAAAACGGGAAATACGAGGTCAACCCTGAATGAACCTCCAGCCTTGGTTGTAAAAGTAGGTGATGACGGGTTTAATTGAAGGGAGAGTTCTTCTCCCGTTTCAATCTCTTTAGTGATGGCATTGGTTTTATACCACGTTCCGCTAAGGGTTATTCCGATTGGAATCGGCACAAAGCGCGTGAGATCAATGTATTGAAAAATATTCCGTGCCGAATTGATAGAAACTCCATGTTCTACCGAGCGGCCGCCATAGAGAATTGCGATTTTCTTTTTACTCATTCGTTACAATCAAACCCAAAGATGTTCACGTTTAGCTGGATTTCCACATGAAAGTATGCAAAATCGTTTTAAATCCGACAGGTTAATAATGGGTCAGTTTCCTGTCAGAAACACTTTGGAGGCTCCCGCCTGATTGCCGAACTGAACTCTTACAATGTAGATGCCCGTGCCTTGCTGGCGAATGTCAAAAGAATAGGTTTGGTTCAGTGTTTCGGGTAAATCATTATCCAATACAAGTTGGCCAAGCATATTGTAGATTTTTAGATTAACCATCTGTTTCTCGGGCAGGTTGAAAGTAAGTTTCACGTCCGAGGCTACCCCATAAACAGAATAGAGATCATTGATCGAGATGGGAAAGGGATCGTCATCGGTAAAAAATTCGATATCATCAATGTATAAATTGTTTCCGTTGTCGGCCGTGGCCACAAAGGCAATCCGGATTTGTTCCTGCCCCGTTAACGCAGTAAGATTAATAAACTCCCTTCTCCAATCACCGTCTTGTGTTGGTATCCAGGATGAACTTGTGTTAGTAGTAGATAAGGACGAGCCCGCTTGATCGTACAATACATTGGGGTAGGTCTGTCCGCAATCCTCAGAATAGAGAATCCTCAACCGCTCATTTCCCTGCGGCTGGGTAGCATAACTTACATCAAAGAATAAACTTGCTTTTGAGATCTTTGAGAGATCTAGCACCGGGCTCACGATCCACGACTCATCTCCCTTGTTTAGATTGGTATAGCCTGAATAGGCGAGTGAATATAATTGGTTGGTGGCAAACGGTACCCATAAAGCATCGTTACCCTGACTTATTACTGGCCACCGGTCAAGATAAAATTCATCGAAATTTTCACGGAGTGGAATGCCCTCAGAGTAGCTGTTACTCATTCGTTTTATTGAGAAGGAATTATTGTTTGGATTAGCATCGGGTAAGCCACCAGGTTCACTCACAGTAAACGTTATAGAATTATTACCCGCACTTAAAGAAATTGCATTTAATGTTACCGTTTGTTCATTTCCCGGAGTAAGAGAAATATTTGAAATGGTTTGAATGGGCTGGACCTGGTTTTTAACAGTGGCTTGAACCTTAAAGGAAGTTATCGTGGTGCTTCCTAAATTTTTTACCCGTATAACTGGAGCCGGACTGGCTAAACAAGTAACGGCTCCAGGACTTTCTACCGACAGCAAGGCGAGGTCAACAAATTCATCGGAAAGCACAATCACATTATCGATATAAACATCGTTACCCCAGCCATTCGTTACTTCAAAAGCAATTTGAATTTTGTTACCAAGAAACTGATCCAGAGAAATGGTTTCTGATTTCCATTGCGATGAGGTAGGAGAGAATTGACTGGTTGTTTGTGGGGCAGTAGCAAGTTCACTTCCTGCCAGATTAAAGACTTCAGTAGCTACCGAGTTGAAGTCGCAAACCGTGGATACAAGCACGCGTAACCGCTCTGGATTGGCGGCATTATATAAAGCATAAGCACGATCAAACTTAAGTACTGCAACTGGTTCGCTGGTAAGGTCAAGAATGGGAGTAATTAACCGATCAACGGCACCCTGATTTTCATAATCGTAGCAGTTAACATACATCGCATTTCCATTACTTGATGTACTCTTTAATGCCCATTGAATACTATTATCCGGATTACTGCGGCTCCAGGAGGAGGGAATCGAATTAAAAACTTCGGTGATCGGTAGAGTACCTGTAACAGGAACAGTGGATGAAATGGTTAACAGGTTGTTGGTAACACGTTGATCGGCCACACCATTTACTAAGAGAACTTCTGCTTCGTAAGATGCCGTGCCGGATGATTGGGAAACCGAATTGAAAGATACTTGCGTTATTGCCAAATTGGCAAGATTCAAAATAACATCCTTTGTTTCAACGATTGTTCCATTCACTTTTAATTGTAGCCTCGCAGAAGTTGCGGTAGTTGTGCCTAGGTTTTGAATTTCAATGCTTGGTGTAATTCCTTCGCCACACGTGGAAGTTCCGGGTGAAAGGATTTCCCGGATGGCAAGATCGAAGGAAAAATTCGGTGGTGAAGTTGCACCTACGGAGTTGAGCAAACTGAATCTTCGGGGACTATTTTCAAGCACAACAATCATTCTCGAAATTTGCCCTTGCGTAAATAGGTTCATACACGCATCATCGGTATAGTCCATGTAGTTTTGAAACATTTTTACAATGGGTGTTCCGCAGATGGTAGTTTGTGGATGAACAGGGCATGTAAGTGTTTCTTCTCTTTGTGTGGGCGTATCATCAACATAGTCCGTAGCACAAATGCCGTCACCCCAAATGTGACGGAGGCCAAGAAAGTGCCCTGTTTCGTGGGTGGCAGTTCTTCCATGGTTGTACTTAGAATCTAAAGAAAATGGCCCTAAGCCACTCTCAAAATTAGACCCAAACGCAGAGTAGTGCACGATAATGCCATCCGTAAGTCTATCATCGGGTGAATTTTCTAAACCTGGAAGGTTAGAAACCGGAAGTTGAGCATAACCAAGAAATGAAGGGATGTTAATTACCCAGATGTTGAAATAGTCTTCTGCAGGCCAGTAGCTCAATGCCTTGAAAGTTGAGTTGTCGTTGATGGTCCATACCGATTGAGTACCCATAACACGTTGAATACCATTGGTGGGAGCCCCAAATGGATCCTGTTTGGCTAAAACAAATTCAATATCGATACTACCAGCCGCGCCCAGGAATTCTGTAGGCGTATTTGTTGCATCCAGGTTTAAGCGTTTAAAATCTTTATTCATCACGTTGATCTGAGATATTATCTGATCATCGGAGATATTGATTCCTGTGCCAATGGGTTCGCCATTGTGTATCACGTGAATAACCACGGGAATCACATACGTGGTGTTCTCCGTCTGTTGTACACGTAGCATTTCCATAGAGCGCTGAGTCAGTTTTTGGCGCACCCAGTTTTCAAACTTTAGATTTTCTTCGAGCCTTGGATTCTTTAGATGCCGAAGTTCCTCATACTTCACAGTGCCACAGCGATCCTGAGCCACGATATTTTGTGAAGCCACCATGAGAAGCGCAGAAATAAGAAAAATCTGTAATCTCATGGGTTTAAGAATGCTTTTCTCTGGTTTGATTCAGAGACTATTAAGTTAAGGTTAAATGCAATTAGTAATCTGGTAGTAACCCCTAGGCAGTAGTCAAATTCACTACTTCAATGGTCTTAATTTCCGGTACAACCCGTTTGATTGCTTCTTCAACGCCTGCCTTGAAAGTCATCGTTGACATGGGGCAATTACCACATGCACCAACGAACTCAAGTTTGAGAATATTGCCTGGGCTTAAATCGAGAACCCGAACATTACCGCCATCGGCTTCGAGGTAGGGCCGAATGCTATCCAGCGCGGATTCAACCCGGCTGGTAATCTCTTCTTTGCTCAGGGCATGGCTTTTCATCTTGCGGTTAGCTCAACTCGTTTAGTAGACTCAAATTTAGCATTTCTTATGGCAACTTGTCGGGCCAGGCTTTCTGCCAGGTCTTTAAACGCCAAAGCCGTTGCCCCTTCTTTTAACACTGCGGGCAGTCCGCTGTCACCGCTTTCGCGGATACTTTGTACCAACGGAATCTGACCCAGCAAAGGAACATCATATTTCTCTGCGAGGTTCCGCCCACCATCTTTTCCAAAAAGATAATACTTGTTCTCAGGAAGTTCCTCCGGGGTGAAGTAGGCCATATTCTCAACAATCCCCAATATGGGTACGTTAATCTGTGGTTGGCGGAACATTGCTAACCCCTTGTTTGCATCAGCCAGTGCCACCTTTTGGGGTGTAGTTACAATAATAGCCCCGGTAACAGGTACAGTTTGAACCAGGGTAAGATGAATATCACTGGTTCCGGGAGGCAAATCAATCAGCAAATAATCCAGTTCACCCCACAGGGCGTCAGCAATAAATTGCTTCAATGCAGCCGAAGCCATCGGCCCACGCCAAACCACGGCACTATCGGCTGGTGTTAGAAATCCTATAGACAATAATTTAACTCCATATTGTTCTAATGGAACAATGTAATTTTTCCCTTCAATTACTTTTACCTCAGGTTGCTCGCGCTCGCAGTTAAACATCACAGGGATGGAAGGGCCATAAATATCGGCATCGATCAAGCCCACTTTTGCGCCTGCCTGGGCTAAGGCTACTGCAAGATTTGTAGTTACGGTTGATTTCCCAACGCCCCCTTTTCCTGAAGCAACCGCTATGATGTTCTTAACTCCTGGAAGAATGGGAGTATTGTCACGCACACTCGTTACAGAGGAAGTCATTTTAATATCAATCTCAAATTCATTACCCACCACACCCTCAACAGCCTCTTCGCAATCCTGCCGGATTTTTTCCTTTAATGGGCAGGCAGGTGTGGTTAGCACAACGGTGAAACTGACCTTTTTATCAGTTAACTGTATGTCCTTTACCATATTTAAAGAAACCAGGTCCTTTTTGAGGTCTGGGTCATAAACTGTGGAAAGCGCTTTAAGGATGTCAGCTTGTGCAAAGGGCATTGATAATGATTGAGTTAGAAATTCATTCAAGACGCAATTTAGAGCGCGTTTAATCCTAAAACAAAACTCCAGGCCAACAGTTTGGTGGTCGCGCATTTTTATAGGGAAAGAGTATCTTTGGGGTCCCAAATCAACTTATTTTTTACCGAGTGATTTCCCGCGATACCATAGAAGAAATTAGGAGCCGCCTCGATATCGTGGATGTCATAAGCGACTTTGTGTCACTTAAAAAATCAGGTCAGAACTATAAGGCACTAAGCCCTTTCTCCAACGAGAAGACCGCTTCCTTTTTTGTGGTTCCAGCCAGGGGAATTTTCAAAGACTTCAGTAGTGGCAAAGGGGGCGATGCCATCACCTTTGTGATGGAGCACGAAAAAATGAGCTATTCCGAGGCGCTGCGTTATCTCGCCAAAAAATATGGGGTAGAAATAAAGGAAGACCGCCAGTCAGATGAAAGCAAGGCTGCCTTAAGCGAGCGCGAGGGACTTTACATTCTCATGAACTTTGCGAAGGACTACTACCACAAGCAACTCACGGGTAGTGAAGAAGGAATTAGCATTGGGTTGAGTTATTTCCGAGAACGCGGTTTTAATGACCGCACCCTCGATAAGTTTGAACTGGGCTATGCCCTGAATGGCTGGGAGAATTTTAGCGAGGAGGCCATTGCCAAAGGATATAATAAAGAGCTGCTGGAAAAGACCGGGTTGATTGTTAAGAAAGACGATGGTAGTACCTACGATCGCTTTCGCGGAAGGGTAATTTTTCCGGTACACAATATTTCAGGTAAAGTGATCGCCTTTGGTGCCCGCATGCTGGGCAAGGATAAGAACCAGCCGAAGTACATTAACTCACCGGAAACCGAGATCTATCACAAGAGTGATGTGCTCTATGGTTTGTACCAGGGTAAGAATGCCATCCGCCAGCATGATGTGTGCTATTTGGTGGAAGGTTATACAGATGTAATCTCATTGCACCAAGCCGATGTACAGAATGTCGTGGCTTCTTCAGGCACAGCCTTAACAGAAAGTCAGATTAAACTCATTCGCAGGTTCACCGAAAACATTACTGTGTTATTCGATGGTGATGCAGCCGGCATTAAAGCTGCCTTGCGTGGAATCGACATGATTTTGAGAGGAGGACTCAATGTTCGGGTTGTATTATTTCCGGATGGCGAAGACCCTGACAGCTATTCACGGAAAGTAGGAACATCTGAGTTTCAGAAATTTTTAAAAGATCATACACAAGATTTTGTTTCGTTCAAAGCAGGTCTCTTTGCCGCGCAGGCCGCTACCGATCCGATAAAGAAGGCCGAGTCAATAAAGGAAATAGTTACCAGTATTGCCCAGATTCCTGATCCTGTAAAACGCTCGGTTTACATTCAGGAAACCAGTTCTCAACTGAAAATTGCTGAAGAGGTTTTGCTCACCGAGTTGAATAAAGTAATTATTCAGGAGCGCAGAAAAACACAAAATGAGAAACTGCGTGATCGGGATGAGCCACCAATGCCTGTGGATGTTATGCCTGAGATTTCAACTCCGGTAAAAATTGATGCCCAGGGTATGGTAGACTTGCAGGAGCGCGAAACGATTCGATTGCTGCTAAACTTTGCGGATAAGACCGTAGATGACAACCCGCTCTCGGATTTCTTTGCCCGCGAATTGGATGATGTAACTCTATCGAATCCAACCTACAGGCAAATTTATGAGGAGTTTAAAAAAAGAATAAGCAAAGGGTCAGTACCCGACAGTCATTATTTTTTACAACACGGTAGTGAAGAAGTAAAGCGCGCGGTAACAGATCTTGTTACTATGCGTTATGACACGAGCAAGCATTGGGGTGATAAGTATAAGATTTTTATTCCAAAGGAAGATGAATTGGTGAATGAATTAGCACTTACCAATGTGTTGCGTTTAAAATTTAGAGTAGTTCAGAAAATGATGGAAGAGAATCTGCAAAAAGTGAAACAGGCTGAATCAGGCGGTAGTTGGGAAGAACTTGAGGAAGCACTGGTTGCTCAAACGGGTTTGAAAGAAGCAGAACAGGAATTGGCCAAAATGCTAGGTATTGTGATAGCTAAATAGGAACGGGATTGATACCATTTTTGTTGAATGATTTGAACTAGAATAAAATGAGCGATAAAATTAAGATTGATTCGATTGAAGAAGCGATTGATGAAATAAAGCACGGCAAAG
The DNA here is from genome assembly GCA_040079965.1 of Cyclobacteriaceae bacterium. Taxonomy (GTDB): domain Bacteria; phylum Bacteroidota; class Bacteroidia; order Cytophagales; family Cyclobacteriaceae; genus ELB16-189. The sequence continues at coordinate 6,106 of JBEBJH010000044.1, read as the reverse complement.
TGATAATTGTGGTTGATGATGAAGACCGCGAAAATGAAGGTGACTTCATCTGTGCTGCTGAGTCCATCACTCCTGAAATTGTAAACTTTATGGCTACCCACGGCCGCGGACTTATTTGCGCGCCATTGATGGAAGATCGTTGTGAGGAATTAGGACTTGAACTGATGGTAGGAAGAAACACGGCCGCGTTTGAGACTCCATTTACCGTTTCAGTGGATTTGATTGGCCATGGTTGTACTACCGGAATTTCAGCTCATGATCGTTTCAAAACGATTAAAGCTTTAGTTGATCCGGAAACAAAACCAGAAGAGCTGGGTAAACCCGGACACATTTTTCCACTCAAAGCAAAAAAGGAAGGCGTGTTGAGACGCGCTGGTCATACTGAAGCTGCTATTGATTTTGCTCGCCTGGCAGGATTCCGTCCGGCAGGCGTGCTGGTGGAAATCATGAATGAAGATGGTTCAATGGCCCGGCTAGCGGACCTCCGGAAAGTAGCCGATCGGTTTAAGTTGAAAATCGTGACAATTAAAGACCTGATAGCTTACCGTATGAAGGTGGAGTCGCAAATACGCAAGCAAGTGCAGGTAAATATGCCTACCGAATATGGCGATTTTAAATTGGTGGCTTACGAACAGATAAATACCACCGAGGTTCATATGGCGTTAATAAAAGGAACGTGGGATAAAGACGAACCCGTTATGGTGCGTGTTCACTCTTCGTGTGTAACGGGTGATATCTTTGGTTCATGCCGATGCGATTGTGGTACGCAGCTACATAATGCTATGAAAATGGTGGAACGGGAAGGAAAAGGAGTTGTACTCTATATGAAGCAGGAGGGAAGGGGAATTGGGCTGATGAATAAATTGAAGGCTTACAAATTGCAGGAAGAAGGATTAGATACGGTTGAAGCAAACCTGCAATTGGGTTTTGATATGGATAATCGGGATTATGGCATTGGAGCCCAGATTTTAAATGACCTCGGCATTTCAAAAATCAAGTTGATTACTAACAACCCTAAGAAACGTATTGGCCTGATGGGTTATGGCCTGGAAATTGTTGAGAATATTCCAATAGAGATTTCCCCAAACCCCCACAATGAAAAGTATTTGCAGACCAAACGCGATAAAATGGGGCATTCGATTTTAAAGCAAAAATGAGAGCGTTTCTTTTTTTTATGTTGATGGGATGTACGCTTCAGGTCTCAGCTCAGAAGTTTGCTTTTGAGTTATGGCATACCGGTAAGATGGTACTTGATACAGGGGATACTCTTCGTGGCGCCCTTAAGTATGATTTGCAGAGTGATATCTTACAGCTTCAAATTGATAAAAGATTAGAGAGTTATACGGCACGCAAAGTACTTTTTTTTGAAATCTTTGATGAAACAGTAAAACGTTATAGAGCTTTTTACTCTCTACCCTATGCACAGGCAAGCATGTATAAAGCACCTGTTTTTTTTGAATTGTTGCAAGAAGGAAAGCTTACGGTGCTTTGTCGCGAAGCCCTTGAATATAGAACCACTTCTTCTCCCTTATATTACTATGGATCATTCAGTCGCCTTGTATTGGTGACTAAGTATTTTATCATGAAAGAGAATGGAGATATTGAGGAATTCAAAGGAAAGAAAAATGATTGGTATGACCTTATGCTGAGTAAGATGAATGAAGTAGAAAAATATGCCAAATCTAACCGGTTCAATCTGGATGATAAGTACGAGCTGGCTCGAGTGATTGAATATTATAACTCCCTTTACGAAAAAAAATAATCCCTCTTTTCTTATTTATGAACAAACCACTGATCTTAGTTACCAATGACGATGGTATCACTGCCCGAGGAATTCTCAATTTAGTTGAGGTAATGAAAGAGTTGGGCGATGTGCTGGTGGTGGCGCCTGATAGTCCCCAATCAGGCATGGGCCACGCTATCACGGTAGGCGACACGTTGCGCCTTACAGAGTCTTTCATCTTCGAAGGGGTAAAAGCCTACGAATGTTCTGGTACGCCAGCTGATTGTGTAAAGATGGCCAGGCACTTTGTATGTAAAGACAATCGCCAACCCGATATTGTTGTCAGTGGAATCAATCACGGAAGCAATACATCGATCAGTGTATTGTATTCTGGCACCATGTCTGCAGCCATTGAAGGAGCTATTGAGGGAACGTCCGCAATAGGATTTTCATTATGTGATTATAGCCACAAGGCAGACTTTTCTCATACCCAGGAGGTTGTAAAGAAAATTGCTCAACAAGTTTTAGAGAAAGGCTTACCAAAAGGAGTAGCCCTCAATGTTAATATTCCGCCTAAGCGCAACGAGCCATTAAAAGGAATTCGGGTTTGCCGACAGGCCAATGCCAAATGGGTAGAGGAATTTGTTCAGCGCTTTGATCCAAACGGACGAAGCTACTTCTGGATGACTGGTAACTTTGTTAACTTCGATAAAGGTGAAGATAATGATGAATGGGCTATCGCTAATAACTATGTGTCCGTTGTTCCCTGCCAGTTTGATCTTACCGCGCATCAAGCTATACCCGTCCTTAATGAAGACTGGGAAATTTTAGGATAAAAACGAATCAGATCTGGTATGAAACAATGTCTTACTCTGGCCTTGGTGTTTTTTATTTTCGAAACGAGTCAGGGTCAAATCTCAGGCTTTATAAAAGATAAGAACGGCAAAGCAGTGGCAGAAGTGTTTATTAACAATTCATGTTGGCGTGTTATTACCGAAAAGGATGGGGCATTTTCGCTGGATGGTGATTGAAAACGCAGATGGTGTGATCAGTGTTAGGTTAATAGGGCAGGTAGTTTTGCACGCAATACAGAGCCCCTTATTCTGGTTGATGGCGTTCCATTTCCTGATGCACAAAGTATTTCGGCACTCGATCCAAGTCAGGTAGACCGGGTAGAAGTTATCACACAGGCTTCACCCCAGTATGGAAGCCATGGGTCGAATGGAGTAATTGCTATTTATTTGAAATCTGGGTTTTCTACTGGCTCAGAGAAGGATTACCTGACGTATAAAATCCCGGCTATTCACTAACACAACTCTTTGCCGCGCCTGATTATAGTACGGCTAAGGATTCACAAACTCCTGATTTCAGAACTACAATTTTCTGGAAACCGGTTGTGAAAACTGATGCAGACGGAAATGCTACGGTTCGTTTTTATTTGGCTGACCTAGCCACTCGATATCGGATTGTTGTGGAGGTATAACAGACAAAGGAGTTCCGGTAAGGGCTGTATCGTATATTACAGTTGAGAGAAATTGACTTAAGCCGGATCCACATCAAACACAATCTTTACATTGCGATATTCTTTGACCTGCTGCAATTCATTTGCGAGATGAGTTAAGGTTGATTTGATCTCATGAAGTTTTCCCTGGTCGCGCCTTATCTTTAGCAACGTCATCATCAAATACTCATTGCGGATTTTTGAAATCATAGGCTCGCCTGGTCCCATAATTCGAATGTTAGTCAAGGTCACTTTCAATTGCTTTACGAATGTATCGGCAACAGCCTGGGCAATTTTTTTATCAGCGTGCTTAATAGTTACCTCAATCAGCCGGGAGTAGGGTGGATAAAGGTGTTCTTCGCGGTCGTGCAACTGATCTTGAATAAAACCAATTACATTATTATAAATAACGTACTTGAATAAGGGGTGCTGCGGGCTAGAGGTCTGCAGCACCACCTTGCCACGTTTTTCTCTTCTGCCCGCACGGCCGCTCACTTGCGTAATCAGTTGAAAGGCTCTTTCATACGAACGGAAATCCGGAAAGTGCATCATGCGATCTGTGTCAAACACTCCAACCAGGCTTACCCTGTCAAAATCAAGTCCTTTTGTTACCATTTGCGTGCCCACAAGGATATCAGTTTCCCCGCTTTCAAAGCCTTCCATGATGGTTTCATAGCCGGAACGCGAGCGCGTGGTATCTAAATCCATCCGTTGAATGTGTGCATCCGGAAAATGTAATTTCAATTCCTCTTCCAGTTTTTCAGTACCGTATCCAAGTGTAAGGATCCTTTTTGAGCTACAGGTTGGACATTGACTGGGCAACTCTTCGCGATAGCCACAGTAATGACAAATCAGCGCATGCCGGTATTGGTGGTAGGTTAGACTCACCGCGCAATTGATACACTTCGGAACCCAACTGCAATCTTCGCACTGCACCAACGGGGAGTAGCCTCTTCGGTTTTGAAAGAGGATGACCTGTTCCTTCTTGTCGAGAGCCTCTTTAATTTCTTTTAGTAAGAGTGATGAAAACTCACCTTTGTTTGTCTTGCGCTTTTTTTCCTTTGTTAAATCGGCAAATACAATCTCAGGAAGTTGTGCCTCGCCAAATCGTTGTGATAATGAAACCAATCCGTAGCGTCCCGTACTCGTCTGATGAAAGGACTCGGCAGACGGGGTAGCGCTGCCCAACAAAATTTTGGCGTGGTGAATTTGAGCAATCACCATCGCTACATCACGTGCATGGTAACGTGGGGCAGGATCGTGTTGTTTATAGGAGGCATCATGCTCCTCATCAACAATAATCAGACTTAGATTGTCGAAGGGGAGAAACACAGCCGAGCGCACACCGATAATAAACCGGAACTTGCCTGAGAGAATGCCATTCCAAACCTCAACGCGTTCATTGTCAGAAAACTTGGAGTGATACACCCCCATCTCACTACCAAACATTTTTTTTAAACGATGAACGATCTGAGTGGTAAGCGCAATCTCGGGAAGCAAGTATAAAACTTGTGAACCGCCTTCCATGGCTTTGCGGATCAGGTCAATGTAAATTTCCGTCTTCCCGCTCCCGGTTACCCCATGGAGAAGAGCTGTTCCTTGCTTTTCAAAACTCAGTAAGATTTCATTGCGGGCCTGCTCTTGCAATTCGCTTAGCAGCACGGGGTGTTGAGTGGTGTTATTGGGGAATCCGAATCGGGGCACAATCACTTCAAATTCTTCCAGTACTTTATTTTTTATAAGGGTGTTAACGGAAGACTCTGAGATCTCCTGATCCAGCAGGTTTGATTTGGTTATCCCCTGTTGATTGAGTTGGGGGTGCGAGAATACCGGAACTACTTGTAAGTATTTTAATAATACACTTTCCTGTTTGGGTTTAGTGGCCAGGGTTTCAAACAGTGCTTCCAAATTTTTTTTATCTACGAAGTCTGCGCTGATGCGGATGTGCTTCTCCGTCTTAGGTTTAAATTTTTCTTTTACTTCTTCAAAGAGAATAATGGCTTCTTTGGAAGCAAGTGATTTGAGAATATGATAGATCGATTTGGTACCGAGTAGTTTGGCTGCTTCCGTATAGCTGAGGGTGTCTTCTTTAAGCCGGTCTAACAGTAAACGTTCTTTTTCTGAAAAATCAAATGTAGATTCCTCCAGATCAAATCCAGGCCTTACTTGCACCATTGATTCGCTGGAGAGTTTAAGACCCGAGGGAAGTGCTGCCTGGATTACTTCACCAAGAGTGCATAGATAATAATCAGCAATCCATTGGTATAATTTAAATTGGGGCTCATAAATCACCTCACTTTCATCCAACAGATCGAGTATATATTTTGCTTCATACTCTTTGGGTGGCTGGTGGTGAAGTTGAGCAACTACTCCGGTAAGGATTTTCTTTTGACCAAAGGGAACAATCACACGTTGACCTTTTTTAATCACTTCATTCAGTGCAGCAGGAACCCGATAGGTAAATAATTTTGGAATGGGTACCGGCAAAACGATCTCGGCAAAGCGGGTGTCTTTGTCTATGGTGTCAAAAAGATCGGCTTCTGGTGCACTCATGTATGTTATGCCGCTAAGTTAATTGATTTGGCTTAAGTAGCCTTGTTAAATGGAGGCTTCATGCTGCTGGCCGGCAAGTTTCAAGCTCAATTCTTTCAAACCTGTAGCCTGAGGCCTATAGCTTGCAGCCAAATGCAAGTGGCTTAACCTACATTAAGATCGCACCACTTTACTCAAGCTCTGGAATTAAAATTCCTCCCAATCCGTTATTTTGCTATCACATGAAGCGTAGGTATTTTCTTTCACATTCACTTTTAGGAATAAGCACGATGAGCACACTCAGTTCGTTTATGAATTCGATGGACGACTTAACGCCATCAGAACAAATC
>JBEBJH010000425.1:0-1183 GCA_040079965.1 Cyclobacteriaceae bacterium | reverse complement strand
AGAGACAGGGTAATAGTTTACCAGGTAATCATCATAGTCTTTAACATAAGCAGTTTCGTTCACGGTAAGTGAGTCGCCTTTCAGTTTCTTTTGTTGAATTTTCTTATAAGTGTCTTTATTTAATTCCGTCCAATATCCTTTTGCTGTATAGAGATCCTGTGCTTGTACCTGCCAGTTAAAAGCCAGCAGAATAACCAAAAGAATAATCAGAGATGAGATTCTATTGTAATTCATAGCCACAGATTTATCCGATGTTTAAATAATCGAGGTATTCACACAAGAATGAATGCTCGTTAATTAAATGTAGTCAGTTTTTTTATACCGTTTCTACTTCAGCAAGTTCTTTTGCTAATTTTTGCTGGATTTCAAAAGGAACGGGCAAGTATTCAGCAAATTGCTGACTAAAACTAGCCCGACCTTGAGATAAGGATCGCAACGAGGTGGAGTAACGGTCTAATTCTGCAAGTGGTGTTTTTGCTTTTATCACCTGGTAAGTGCCATTTGTATCAATTCCAACAATCAGTGATCTGCGGGTTTGTAAATCACCCATCACATCACCCATAATTTCTTCAGGCACTCTTACTTCCAAATCATAGATTGGTTCCAGTAACTGGGGCTCAGCTTTCATAAAGGCATCTTTAAAGGACATCATACCCGCAATCTTGAATGAGATGTCATTGGAATCAACCGGGTGCATTTTACCATCGTGCACCATCACCCGCACATCGCGCACATACGAACCTGTGATCGGGCCTTCCTCCATTTTTTCCATTACTCCTTTTAATATGGATGGAATAAATCGCACATCAATAACACCGCCCACAATGCAATTATAGAAAACCAATTTACCGCCCCATTCAAGATCAATTACTTCTTTACCTCTCACCGTAAATTCAGTTGGTTCGGGCATTCCTTCATAGTAGGGTTCGATTTTTATGTACACTTCACCAAATTGACCGGCCCCGCCTGATTGTTTTTTATGACGATAGCTTGCACTGGCTGGCCTGCGGATGGTTTCGCGATAGGAGATTCGTGGCGTAATAAAGTCAACATTAAGTTTGTACATATTCTCTAAAAACCATTTGCAAACGGTAAGATGTAATTCACCTTGCGCGGATAAGATCAACTGCCTAAGTTCTTTGGAATATTCCATGTTCAACGTAGGATCTTCCTGATCTGTCTC
>JBEBJH010000299.1:0-4845 GCA_040079965.1 Cyclobacteriaceae bacterium | reverse complement strand
TATTTACACCAAGGTTCCCCAACGACACCTGTTGTTGCAAGGGATCATTGTCATGCATTTTTACATGCAGCACGCAATCATTATACGGACCTTCGGGTCTCAATTGAAATCGAAGCCCGATCCAGCCATGTCCTTGATTTGTGCGTTCAAAGTTTAACACTTCGACAGTATCAGCGAAAGCGAAAAACCGGGTGTCTTTAAGCCGATGCTGCAGGCGCTCAGGTAACAACGTGTATTCGTGATCAAGCATTTGAATTAACCGGTCCTCACACACATACCGTTCGCACACACCATAAATAGCATCGCTAAACTTCATGTCGTAGGCTGACATGGTCTTGGCAATTGTACCTGAAGCCCCTCCTACTTTAAAAAAATTTGCAGCTACCTCCTGACCCGCACCAATCTCGGCAAAGGAGCCATAAATTGCTTTGCTCAGGTTTATCCTGAGGGCCTTTTCTTGTGTAGTGAGTTTCTTGATTTCTTCCATTACCAAGCTGAAAAAATAGTCTTTGCCAGTGACTTAACCACAATAAATTACAATTTAAGCACTATGCTTTAAAACAAACGTCTTTTTGATAATTTTAGTTTAAGGTCTATTTTGCGCACTCTCAACTTTATTCATTATGGCTAACAGAGGTAACTTTTCAGGACGCATAGGTTTTATACTGGCTGCTGCTGGTTCGGCTGTTGGGCTGGGTAACATTTGGCGTTTTCCTTACCTGGCAGGATCAAATGGAGGTGCCATTTTTCTACTGGTATACTTAGCCTGTATTCTGTTTTTGTGTTACCCGGTAATGGTTGGTGAGATTGCCATTGGCCGCTCGGCCAATAGTGACGCCTATGGCTCTTACCATAAATTAGGTGGCCGCAAATGGGGTTATCTTGGATTATTCGGAATCATGGCTGGCATTTTCATTCTCTCGTTTTATAATGTTGTGGCCGGCTGGGCCTTCGGTTATTTTCTCCATATCTCCTTTGGCGATTTGCTCAATCATCAGGACTTTGGTGGCTTCTTTGGAAGTTTCGTAAACGACATCCTGGATGTAAGCTCCTTGGCGGGATTAGCTAACTCAAATTTTATCTTTTCGCTTGTCTTTATGGCACTCACGGCCATCATCGTTTCTCAAGGAATCCAAAAAGGAATTGAAGCAGCCAATAAGATTATGATGCCATCCTTATATATCATTCTCATCGGTATTATTATATACTCACTTACTCTTCCCAATGCATTTTCCGGAGTTAAGTTTTATCTCATTCCGGATTTTAGTGAGTTGAAGATAAAGACCGTGGTTGATGGTTTGAAGCAAGCATTCTTCTCGCTTTCACTTGGCATGGGCGCTTTGATTACGTACGGTTCTTACCTAAGTAAAAAAGAGAATATCACATCTTCGGCAATCGTCATTTCCGCTGCTGATACCTCGGTGGCCTTCTTTGCCGGATTAATGGTATTTCCGCTCGTACATTTTCTTGCTTTCAAACTGAATATTGATCCGCAGGAAATAGGTACTTCAGGTCCGCCACTCATCTTTGTTGTGTTGCCTCAGATCTTTTCTGAAATGGGTCCTATTTTAGGTCGCCTCGTTGGTGGCGCGTTCTTTTTACTGGTTTGTTTTGCAGCGTTGACATCAACTATTTCATTGCTTGAAGTCCCGGTAGCATACCTGGTTGATCAGAAGAAAATGAAAAGGAAAAATGTGGTTTGGCTTTTAGCTCTATTAATTTTTGTATGTGGATTACCAAGTATGGTAAGTCAGGGAATGATCCCAGCCTTTAATAAACTTACGTTCTACCGTGGTCAGGATTTCTTAACCTTTATTGCCGATATGAGCGACATCTGCCTTACGGTTGGCGGTTGTTTGATGTGTATCTTTATCTCCCGCCAATGGGGCATCGGCAACATGGATGCAGAATTAACGCATGGCAATGAAGGCTACATGCAATCAAGAACGAGGAGTTTCCTACACATTACAATTCGCTGGGTAGCTCCTTTCTTGTTGGGAATACTCTCTATATTAATAATCGTAGAGAAGTTCTTCGGTATCGATAACCTGATTTAATCTACCCAGTCCGCCACAAACAAGTTTGTATCGCGGGTGCCATTATTATTGCGATTGCTGGAGAAGATAATCTTCTTGCCATCCGGAGAAAACATCGGAAAAGAGTCGAATACACCATCATAAGTAATCTGCTCCAAGTCTGATCCATCTTCATTGATCATATACAGGTTGAACTGAAAGCCGCGCGTGCTTTTATGATTTGAACTGAAGATAATTTTCTTACCTGCAGGATGGTAGAATGGAGCCCAGTTAGCTTTTCCAAGATTGGTGATTTGCTTCAAGTTTGATCCATCAACATTACACGTGTAAATTTCCATTTCAGTAGGCGCTACCAATCCTTGCTTCAGATAATCCAGGTATTCTTTTTTGGCTTCCTCCGTTTTGGGACGCGATGCCCTGAATACCAATTTCTTTCCATCCGGAGAAAAGAACGCACCCCCATCATACCCGATCTCATTAGTAATCTGTTTCAAATTCTTTCCGTTAATATCCATGATGTACAAGTCAAGATCTCCGTTACGGGTAGAAGTGAAAACTATCTTATCGCCTTTCGGGGATATTGTTGCTTCGGCATCGTATCCGGGTGCTTTCGTTAGCTGTTTCTTAATCTTTCCCTTCAGGTCAGAAACGAAAATATCATAGGTATCATAAATAGGCCAGAGATACTTGCCCCCCGGTGCACGGCCTGGATCTTTCGGACACTCTTTTCCACCCAGATGTGTTGAACCGTAGAGAATAGTCTTATTACCAGGCATAAAAAAAGAGCACGTTGTGCGACCTAACCCTGTGCTTATAAGTGGTGGCTTCGAGCCTTTGACAGTTAAGTCCAATCCCGCTACAGGCATGTAAAAAATCTGATCGCAGGCTAGTCCCCATTCCTTATTGTTGGATTGGAAACTGACCATCTTGCTATCAAAACTCCAGTATGCTTCGGCATTATCACCGCCAAAGGTTAACTGAAGGATATTCTTCAAATGAATCTCTTGTGGATAGTGAACTAAGCTGGCAGGGTTGGCGGGCTGTTGAGCCTGTGCAATAAAGGAGATAAAAAAGAGAAACAGACCTGAGAGTGTACGGATAGTCATTAAGCTAAATTTTTGCGTGAAGATAACAGTCGGGAATAAAATTCCTCATAAGATTTTACTGTCCGTTCAATGGAAAAAGTATCGGTAGCAGTAGTAATTCCACCCGAAATCAGCGATTGCTTCAGTTCATTATCCTCTGTCAGAGAACGAATACATGATGCAAGGGCAGTGATATCCTTGTCCGGAAATAAAAGCCCATTCGATCCATGTTTTATAAGATCAAGATTGCCAGCAGCAGCAGTAGCAATTACCGGAACACCCAGGTACATGGATTCCAGCAATCCTTGCGACAATCCTTCAATGACAGAACATAGAACGGTGCAAGTAAATAGTTTATAGTAGGTAAGCACGAATTTCGGCTCTACTTCACCTTCATAAAAGACCTGATGCGGAAATTTAAAGTGCGATCTTATTTCTTTCAATTCATCATCCTCCCTAATTCCTACAAGTATCACTTTAGCTGGTTTGCCCAGTAAATCAAGAGCACGCAACAATTGATCTTGCTCCTTTCTTCGGGAGATACATCCAATCACCAAATCCTCTTGGGTAATTGAAAATTTTTGACGCAATTCTTCGACCTTACTCAGATCAACTCCCTGATATTTTTCCTTAGGAGTTCCATTATAAATGACTTCGATATGGCTTGCATGAATTTTCTTAGAGATTAAAGATTGCTTCACCCCTTCGCTCACAGCAACAATCTTATCAGTGCCCCAGACATAGATAATATTCTGTAAGAAGCCACCCACACTCATAGATACTTGCCTGCGGGTATGAATCAATACAACCGGAAGCCGGTAGAAAAATTTTGCCAATACGGTTGTGTACCGATCCTTACTCGACTGAGCATTAATCACCTGAATCTGATACTTCCTAACCAAACTCACCAATTGAGTAACTGCCTTCCAATTAAACCGGGATGGGATGGTAAAAGCTTCGAAGGTTACATCAGAATCTTTCATTAGATCATGCAACACCGAGCCTGGTCTGGCGGCAACCACTACGCGATGACCGCGCTGATGCAACCCTTTAGCGAGATAAGAAACTGAAAACGAGGACCCCGCTAAAATATCTTCCTGTGTAATTAATAAGATGTTCAATGGAGTAAATTTCACTAATCAAACGGAGAACGATCGGGCGCAGTTCATTTCTGCGTATGAACTTTGTCTTTATGCTGCCTTGGCCTTTTCTTCATCCTTAAGTGCTCGTCTCAGAATTTTTCCGACATTGGTTTTCGGCAACTCGGTACGAAATTCAAAATGACGTGGAATTTTGTAATTGGTCAGATTTTCGTGGCAATAAGCTTTTAGTTCCTCTTCTGTTAAATTCGCCTCGCGCTTCACAACAAAAGCCTTAATTGCTTCTCCCGATCTTGCATCCGTAACTCCAATGGCCGCTACCTCAAGTACTTTAGGATGAGCTGCCAACACGTTTTCAATTTCGTTGGGATACACATTAAAGCCGGAAACTTTAATCATATCTTTCTTTCGGTCCACAATATTAAAAAACCCTTCTTCATCCATAACACCAATATCACCCGTACGAAACCACTCACCCGGAAAGAAAACACCCTCATTGTCTTTCTGCCAGTACCCACGCATCACCTGAGGTCCGTGTGCACAAATCTCGCCCACTTCACCTTGCTTAAGCTGATTGCCATCATCATCGAAAATGGCGATGTCGGTACCAGGCATTGGGATACC
>JBEBJH010000043.1:0-24420 GCA_040079965.1 Cyclobacteriaceae bacterium | reverse complement strand
GCCCCAACCAGATGCTTTACAAACTCTTCAATATCTGCCGAGTGTGAAAAGTGTAGCCGAAGCTGCTGCTGATCTAAATATCCGGGGTGGCACCAACGACCAAAACCTTGTGCTGCTGGATGGAATTAAAGTTTACCAGACTGGTCATTTCTTTGGATTAATCTCAGGCTTTAACCCCCATGTGACCGAGAAAGTCAGCCTGGCAAAAAATGGTACCAGTGCCTATTATGGGGATGGTACCTCAGCTACGATTACCATTCAGGCTTCCGATCGGGTACCTTCAAAGCTATCAGGGAGCGCGGGTATCAATCTGCTATATGTCGATGGATATATTCATGTTCCGTTATCCAAAAAGATGTCACTACTGATTGCCGCGAGGCGGTCACTCCCCTCTTCGTGGCAAACGCCAACGTATCGTCAATATTTTAACCGGGCCTTCAACAATACGGAAGTATCCACTTCGGCAAGTGATAGCGTTGGGCAGAATCAGAATTTTTATTTTTTCGACACCAGTGCAAAACTTATTTACGACCTCTCGGAAAAAGATAAACTCAGGGCTACCTTTTTTAATGTGGCTAACTTGCTTGCCTATGAGGAGAGCGGGCAGGTGAATGGTGCCCCCGAAAACAAGAAAAGCAGTTTGGAACAACATAGTCTCGGTAGCAGTATTTCTTATTCGCGGTTTTGGAGCGACAGGCTAAAAACACAGGTAGAGGGTTATCTTTCTAATTACACACTGGATGCTATTAACCAGGATATTCCGGGCAAGCAACAATTAATACAAGGCAACAGAGTGCAGGATGCGGGAATACGAATCTCGGCCCTTGTTCAGCTTAACAAAAACTCATACCTGCAAACCGGCTACCAGTTTTTTGAAACTGGCATTACCAATTCGGACGAGATAGATAATCCCTATTTTAAACGATTGATTAAAGAAGTAATGCACACGCATGCACTCTTTGCCGAGGCAAATCTTTCGGCACATGAGGAACGTACGAATCTAAGAATTGGTATGCGTACCAACTACTATGCAAAACTGGATAAATTTTTTCTGGAGCCCCGGCTGGTGGTAAATCAAAAGGTAGGGAAGTATTTTTCCATAGAAGCGTTGGCCGAAATGAAAACCCAGGCTAGTGTTCAGGTAATCGATCTCCAAAATGATTTTCTGGGTGTGGAGAAAAGACGCTGGTTATTATCCAATGAAAAGGATATTCCCTTGTTGAGTAGTCGTCAGCTTTCTACAGGGCTTAACTTTTCTAAAAACAAATTGTTGATAAGTACAGATCTGTATTATAAAAAAGTAGGTGGTGTGATTACTTCCAGCCAAGGGTTTCAAAACCAGTTTCAATATGTGCGAGCCACCGGTAATTATGATATTCTTGGATTGGATGTATTGATTAATTACAAAGCAGTCAAGACCGATACCTGGCTTGGGTATACACTCGCTAACAGTTTGTACCAATTCCCCGATCTGGTCCCTTCGTCATTTCCCAACAACTTCGACATCCGGCATAGTTTAAACGGTGGCATCAGTTACCGGTTTGCCCGTGTAGAAGTTTCGGCTGGTGCCAACTGGCACTCGGGGCGGCCCACCACTAACCCTGTACCCGGCAATGAGATTGTAGCTGGTACCATAAACTATAGCGAGCCCAATAGTGCACGCCTTAATAACTACTTTCGGGTAGATCTTTCTGCCCGCTGGTATTTTTACTATGGAAAAAATATCCGTAGCCATGCGGGTATTTCGCTATGGAATGTATTGAACCGGGTAAATGAACTTAATCAATATTATACGATTAATACTCTCGGGGAGGCCGAGGCTGTACAACAATTGGGGTTAGCCTTTACGCCTAATGTTTTTGTTCGAATTGATTTTTGATGAGCTTCAGTTGGATGGATCGAGTTTCGAATCATTCCATCGCGGCCAACACCTCCTCAACCATTTGCATGGCTTGTCCTTCGGGGTTGGTAGTCCAGTTGCTTCCCGACATTACTATTACTAATTCCGCATCGGGCACAACAAAAATATACTGGCCGCCATAGCCCCAGGCAAAAAAAGATTTCACAGGCTTGCCTTTCCAACTGAATTCCTTCGTCCACCAGAAGTACCCATAACCCAGCGTTGGGGTTGGATAAATTTTAGGTGTCGTTGACTCACGAACCCAGCGCGGTGGAACAATCTGGGTCCCATTCCACATTCCTTCATTCTGATAGACCATTCCAAACTTAAGCATATCCCGCGGTCGCAAGCCGATATCGCCAATCGCACCCATCGGGGTTGGTTCACTGATGTAGCTTTTCTCTACCCCCAAAGGTTTCAACAATCGCTCAGTAAGTTCCTGTTCGTTTTGCAGGTGTGTAGCATTTCGCAACACTGCATTCATCAGAATATGATTCAACGAATTGTAGGCAAACACAGGCGTGTCGGTTTTAACCCGGGGTAAGGAGAGCAAATAAACAAATTGGTCTTTCTCATTAGACGCAATGGACAGGGTATTACGCGGGTCCATATAATCATAGGTTTGCTCGTCCCAGGCAATGCCGGTACTCATAGTAAGAAGGTGGTGGAGTGCGATGTCTTTATTTTGAGCATTACATGCCTGCGCTTCATAGCCCGGTAAATTTTTGCAGAGGGTTTCATCTACGCTTTTTATTTCACCTTTGTCAATCGCAATTCCGGTAAGGGCCGAGACAATACTTTTGGTAGCCGACTGAATGTTATAGACAAAATTTAAGTCGTAGCGATAAAAATATTCTTCTACCACCAGACAATTGTTACGGGCCACCAGCACGCTGTGGACGTTTATATATTTTTTATCAATGATTCGTTGTACGAGGCTATCCATCGAAGATGAATGAAAATTCTCGCTGGCGCGGTCACACACGGTGATGCCATCTTCCATTTGTAGAGGTGGTTGGTAGGAGTAGGTTTTTGTTATGCGGGGATTTAACCCGAAGACCGTATCGGGGCTGACGGATATAAAATCAAGCGGATAGAGCGTGGAGTCTTCGCTAATCCAGTGCCCTTCGATCCGGTTGAGAGACTTATTAAATTTTCCGTTGTATTCAGAATAGAAATCGCCCAGTCTGAAATGAAGGGAGTCACTATAGAAGTAGATGGTATCTAATGAAAACTCCTCGGCCTTGAAGGTAGCGTTCATGACCATGGGTTTTGGTTGGTTCCAGTCTATATAAATATGGTAAGTGATTTCAGGAAATTTGAGCAGGCCCAGGTAACTGCCGGATGGAGTCTTCGGAGTTGACGTGCAGCCCAACGTTACGATAAGAATAAAAATAGCCTTACGCATTTTATAAAGATATTGAAACTGAGATTAGAAGTTCGGAGAGATATAAGTATTAAGATATAAGTATCAAGACAAGAGAATTAAGACAAGCTGGAGAAGCTCCTAAATCGGCTAAGTACAAGAACAGGTTCGAAGAACGATTGACTTCCTTAGGATGCAATCCATAGCTCTGCCTCTTGCAAGTCGGTGAAGTACTCTACGGCAATGTCGTCTTCCACATCATCTTCGTCCTGAAAATCTTCATAGATCGATTGGATCTTTTTCTCCACCACAATGGCGTAGCGCAAAATACCGTTGTCAACAATCCTGGGCATGTAGGTGTAATTGATCCAGCGCTGCAATGTCTCGTTGGTACGGAAGGGATAACTGCGTGAATCGACCAGTATATAGGAAATAGAATGCTCTTTCAGGTAGTCCAGAATCTTGCTAATCTCCTGCATGACCTGCTCTTCATTCAGGTCAATGGATTCTTTGAACCAGATAACGCGCATCAGCTTTTTTTCTGGGTCCACATCAATAGATGAGTAGGGACTTGAGTAAACGTTCATACAAATTAAGAATTAACACCGCAAAGATACGAAGAGTCAGGTTGACCTTTCTAAAAAAAGTTACTCTAATCGAGATTTCAAGGTTATACTTAAGTACTCTGGAAGTGAATTAAGATTTCATAAAAGCCTGTGATTTGAAATGCTATGGGAATCCATTCAAGATTTCAGTTAACCTTCAGTTTTTTTCAAACGTCAGGTAGTCGGTACCGCCATTCCCACCACTCACATCTACCAACTTAATCCTTGTATCCGTTACTTCAAGTATATCCCAGTCGTCCGACAGTTCTTCAAAAGAAGCTGGTGTTGAAAAAGCAATGTTGAAATGAAGATCATCCATTGTATCATCGTTACTGTTGGAATCAGAAATACTCCAGGTACCTGTATAGGTATTGGTGCCATTGGTTGCCGTAAGGGCAGATCCAAACGTAAAATTATATCCGGTATAATTCGCGGTTTCTTCCTTATCCGTATCGTAATAGTACGTGATTCGCCAGGTACCGGAAGTTGCAATACTAGTTACTTTGGTTTGATTATCGTTGCTGGTACTGTTATCATCGCAGGCAAATGCTATAAGTGAAAGTAGAAAAATGGAAAGGAAAGATTTCATGATTTATTGGTTTAGTTGATTAAGCGATTTTTAAAATCGTTTGTGCCAAAACTAAATAGGATTTGTTTCCTAACTGGTGACTAAAGTCACCAAGTCTGCATTGTTCGACAAAACAACTTTAAGTCCTGTTGAACCTACCTGATAAACCCTGGAAGCTCCGAAAAATAAACAGCTTGTTCTTTGGTGAGAAGATAGTCCTTAACGGCCCACATGATTGCTTTGAAGGAACTGTATAGCTCGCGGTTGAAATTGATAAGGGTAGAGATTTCTATTTCGTTGAGCGGAACTTCATTCTTATAAAGCTTGCTTAAATTTTCAGTGTACCCTTTCTGCAATTCATTATACTGGGCTACAATTTTCTCAAACTGATCTTTGCCTTCTGGTTCATGCATGAAGTGCATCAGTTGATTGCACCACCTGCGCACCTGATGACGGGTGTCTACATACATCTGGTACTTCGTGTCGTTCGATGAATTTTTAAACTGGGTAATGTCTTGTAACGAATCATTCATACTCTTGGCAGCAAACATGCAATTGCGCACACATGACACCAGTTGCTCTACTCGTTCCTGTTCATCGGGGGTGAGCGATTCTATGTTGAGCTGCATGTAATAGGCATGAATCTCTCCATGCAAATGTTTTATATGTTCATATTTTTCGCTGTGCAGCTTGTCATAGTAGCCATCTGGCTCTAGCACATCCGCAGGACTCTCCTCCCCAAAGGATTCCAGTAAGTAATAAAGTGTCTGGTCGATAAACCATTTGGCTTCCTTGGTGAGCGCATCGAGGGCCATCTCGCCTTCCGATGGGGGCACTGACTGAATATAACGGGTGACAGTGCCAGCTCCTTTAAACCGGTTTTCCAAAAATCTACCAAACACTTTTAGAAATGGATAGAAAATAATTACACCCAGGATGTTGATGCTGCTTTGAAAAAATACGAGCGCAAGCAACTTGTCCTTGATATTAAAAACCTCGGTGATCAGGTTGTTGACCGGACGAAGGACTATCAGTACCGTGATAATAACAAACGTGTTATAAATGAAATTGCCGAAGGCCACACGCTTTTTGGCAGGAATGCCATTAGCCGCAGCCAGCAGAAGTTTAACCGTGGTGCCTACCTCCGATCCCAGGACAAACGCAGTAGCTGAATAGAGATTGATGGCATCTGCATACAATGCACTGAGTGCTATAGCCACCGCTGCCGCGCTAGATTGAATGAGCGAGGTGAGTAAAAATCCGGCCACCACAAAAAATAGCGCGGGATATTCTGCATATAAGGAAAAGTCAACCTGCTTAGCGATCGCTTCAAAACCTGTCTTAATAAAATTGAGGCCGACAAACAGCAAAGCAAAACCAAAAACAAACTTACTCCATTGATGCGTGCGGCTGCGGGCACTGAACAAGGCCATGACTATGCCTGCTACGCCCACGAGGGGTAATGCAAAACTTTCAATGTTAACTTTAAATCCAAGCGTAGCAACGATCCAACTTGTGAGTGTGCTGCCAATGTTTGTTCCCAGGATAACGGCCAATGCATTTTGCATGGTGAGCACACCCGCCCCTACCAGGGCAAGCACCATTAAATTAACAACGGAACTGCTTTGTAATACACCACTGAGTACCGCACCACCCCCAATAGCTTTTATCGGATTCGTTGTTTGCTTGCGTAGAAATAATTTGAACGACCGGCCTGACAAACTGCGAAGCGTCTCCTCCAGAAAATTCATTCCCAACAGGAAGATGCCAATGCCGGCAAGCATTTTGGATATCTCAAGACCGATCTGCATACAGGTACTTACGACTAGCTACCCTGAAAAGAAAACTCTTCGATAAAATTTTCTTAACCTAAATAAACAACAGGCAAACGTTTGAATCCCTGTTTTTCTTAGTTCAAGTAAACCAATTTTCAGAACATTCCTTTAAAAAACTATCTTTGAGGTTCCTATGGCGAACATTAAGATTAAAGACCTGGAATTCAAGAAGTTTATTCCGGTAGCGAAAATTGATGAGAAGGTAGCAGAACTGGCTGCGCAGATTAATCACGACTACAAAGACAAAACCCCGGTGTTCCTGCCTATCCTCAACGGGTCGTTCATGTTTGCTTCTGATTTAATCAAGGAGATAAAAATTCCTTGTCGGATTTCGTTTGTAAAAACTTCCTCCTACTCGGGCACATCAAGTACCGGCCAACTCAAAACGTTAATTGGCCATGATGAAAGTCTTTTCAATCAGCACATTCTTATTATAGAAGATATTGTTGACTCGGGCCTGACGCTTGAAAAAATTATGGAAGAACTGCGCGATCGGGGTGCCAAAACGGTAGAGGCAATCTCCCTGCTGCGCAAAAAACCAGCACGCGAAAAGAACATCGAAGTGAAATACGTGGGCTTTGATCTGGAGAACGAATTTGTGCTTGGCTATGGACTTGACTACGATGGGCTGGGCCGTAATCACAAAGACATCTATAAAGCCCTCGATTCTGGCGAGAAAACAGAGAATAAGTAGGTTTTTAGCAACTGTTGCCTTTCCATATTTGACCAGACCCTCATTGGCTATTTGACCAATTGATTATCTTGCAACCCTTTTTTACCTAAACAAAGAACCTACCTATGATCAATCTTGTTCTCTTTGGCCCGCCCGGAGCAGGCAAAGGCACACAAAGCGAGAAACTCATTAAGAAATTTGGCTTTGTACACATTAGTACTGGTGACCTCTTTCGGTGGCATACCAAACATGATACGGCTCTTGGGAAACGGGTGAAAGAAATTATGAACAGTGGGGCGCTGGTGCCTGATGAAATAACCATCGCCATGCTGAAAGAAGAACTTGATAAAAATCCGCAGGCGAAAGGATTCCTCTTTGATGGTTTTCCGCGCACCGTGCCGCAGGCCGAAGCATTGGATAAATTCATGAAGGACAACGGATCGGCCATTCATCATGTGATTGCCCTCGATGTTACGGAGGCGGAAGTTCGAAGCCGCATTGCCAAACGAAGAACGGTTGAAAACCGGGTTGATGACGAAGAAGAGAAACTAAACAAAAGGATCACTGAATATTTTACCAAAACCATCCATGTACTTCCTTATTATAAAAATCTGGGGAGGTTGAATACGGTGCATGGAATTGGTGAGATTGATGTGATCTTTAAAAATATTTGTACGCTTTTAGATAAATAATTACCCACTTGTTCAACATATAAAATTCATACCCACGGGTCTAAATTTTGAATCTTGAATTTTAAATCTTGAATTAATGTCCTCGCCCAACTTCATCGACTATGTAAAGTTCAACGCCCGCTCGGGGCATGGTGGAGCAGGCTGCAGGCATTTTCATCGCGAGAAGTTTATTGAGAAAGGTGGCCCCGATGGAGGCGATGGCGGTCGTGGGGGGCATATCATTCTACGCGGCAATGCACAACTCTGGACATTGCTTCACCTAAAGTATCGCAAACATGTTTTTGCGGAGGCCGGCAAATCCGGTGAATCACAAAATTGCACGGGCGCCTTTGGAAAAGATATCGTGCTCGAAGTTCCGCTTGGTACGGTAGCCCGTAATGCTGAGACTCAGGAGATCATGTGCGAAATCAACGAGGACGGTAAGGAAATTATTTTGTTACCCGGTGGCCGGGGAGGAAAAGGAAATACTTTTTTTGCTACCGCTACCAACCAGGCTCCACAACATGCGCAACCTGGTGAGCCGGGACTAGATGAATGGATTATCCTTGAATTAAAACTGTTGGCGGATGTTGGTCTTGTGGGATTTCCCAATGCCGGTAAGTCAACATTACTTTCCGTGGTATCGGCTGCCAAACCAAAAATTGCTGATTATGCTTTTACTACTCTTACCCCCAACCTGGGCGTAGTGAAGTACCGCGATGAGCTTTCTTTCGTGATGGCCGATATCCCGGGGATCATTGAAGGCGCAGCAGAAGGCAAAGGACTTGGCATCCGGTTTCTTAAACATATTGAACGCAACTCTTTACTGCTTTTCCTTATTCCGGCCGATGCAAAAAATATTCAGAAGGAATATGAAATTCTGTTAAACGAATTGAGTCAATACAACCCTGAGCTCTTAGATAAAAAAAGGATTCTTGCCATTTCAAAAAGCGATATGCTGGACGAGGAGTTGAAAGCAGAATTGAAGAAAGAAGTTCCGAAGGGTATTCCATCCGTATTTATTTCTTCCCTTGCCAATCAGGGTATTTCAGAATTGAAGGATCTGATTTGGCGGGCATTGCATTAAATTCCATTTCCGAACGCCATTCTGACACAAATTCAACTATTGGCAAAATTCTTGTCATTTTTGCGCACATTAAGAGACTATAATGGAAAATAACATACAGCCTGAACACGAATTGGAAAAACCGAGTGATTTAACAGCCGAGACGCCTGAGGGCCAGACTGAAGAGCCAGTACCCGTAGAGAAGAAAGAAGAGTCAGTTGATACTCTAAAAAAAATACAGGACGAATTGGCAGAAGCCAAGGATAAATACCTACGCCTGTATGCAGAATTCGATAATTTCAGACGCAGGTCTTCAAAAGAAAAACTGGAGATGATCCAGTCGGCCAACGAGCAATTACTTACCTCCCTTCTGCCAGTGATGGACGATTTTGAGCGTGCGGAAAAATCCTTCAAGGAAAAGAATGATAAGGAAGCCGAAGGGTTCTTTTTAATTAAGAATAAGTTCAAAAAAACATTGGAACAATACAGTGTGAAGCCAATGGAGATAAAGCAAGGTTCTGATTTCAATCCCGATCTCCATGAGGCCATCACGCAAGTACCTGCCCCTGATGAAAAACTAAAGGGAAAAATTTTAGATGCGGTAGAGAAAGGCTATTTACTGAATGAAAAAGTAATTCGCTTCGCTAAAGTAGTTGTAGGTAGTTAATTTCCTCACCAATTCTATTATCAAGAACACATGTCAACGAAGAGAGATTTTTACGAAATACTGGGTGTGGGTAAGACTGCCACTCCGGAAGAAATAAAGAAAGCGTACCGCAAGGTGGCCATTCAATTTCACCCTGATAAAAATCAGGGCAATAAAGAAGCAGAAGAAAAATTTAAAGAAGCAGCCGAAGCCTATGAGGTATTAAGCAATGCGGAAAAACGTGGGCAGTATGATCGCTTTGGTCATTCGCGACCGGGCAATGGGGGCTTCCAGGGGCATGACATGAATATGGAAGATATCTTCAGTCAGTTTGGGGATATCTTTGGTGGCGGTGGCAGTCCGTTTGATAGTTTCTTTGGCGGAGGTGGCAGTGGAAGAACCCGTCAGCGCAAGGGATCTAACCTGCGTATTAAACTTAAACTAACATTGGAAGAAATTGCCAATGGTGCGGAGAAAAAAATAAAAGTAAATCGCCTGGTGCGGGCTGAGGGTGTTACCTTCAAAAACTGTACTACCTGCGGAGGCACTGGCCAGTTACGGAAAGTGGTGAATACCATGCTGGGTCAGATGGTTTCTACAACTACCTGCTCAGCGTGTAATGGTGCCGGCCAGTTGATTGACAAGCGCCCTTCGGGTGTTGATAATTCAGGTTTGGTTTCAAAAGAAGACATGATCACGGTAAAGATACCGGCCGGGGTAAGCGATGGCATGCAACTCTCCATGTCGAGCAAAGGGAACGAGGCACCCGGAGGTGGCATTCCCGGAGACCTCCTGATCCTTATTGAAGAAGTTGAAGACAAGGAATTGAAGCGCGATGGAAATAACCTTGTCTATGATCTGCATATCACCTTTATCGATGCGACCCTGGGCACTAATGTAGAAGTTCCTTCGATTGGTGGAAAAGTGCGGATCAAAATCGAACCTGGGACCCAAAGTGGAAAAATATTGCGTCTTCGCGGCAAAGGCCTGAAAGACATTAACGGCTATGGGGCCGGGGACCAACTCATATATATTAATGTGTGGACACCCAAGAAACTTACAAGCGAAGAAAAAGCTAAACTCGAAAGCCTTAAAAACTCACCAAACTTCCAGCCTCATCCAGATGCTAGTGAAAAGGGCTTTTTTGAGCGCATGAAGGAATATTTTGGTTGATTGAAAATTTCTTAGGGGTTTTCATAACCCTACGTGAAATAACCCGTATAAAACCTTTGCGGGTTATTTTTTTGTTCTTAGTGTGGGCAACTCACCTCCA
The DNA here is from genome assembly GCA_040079965.1 of Cyclobacteriaceae bacterium. Taxonomy (GTDB): domain Bacteria; phylum Bacteroidota; class Bacteroidia; order Cytophagales; family Cyclobacteriaceae; genus ELB16-189. The sequence goes on along the minus strand of JBEBJH010000043.1, from coordinate 13,817 downwards.
TAAACGACAAAAAGCTAACCTTTCTTACATAGGAAACATTAACCTGAACTAACGCGTAGAAAAAGAATATGTGGAGATTGATTTTGGCTTTAGTGGGAAGCAGTGCGGCTTTTGGCGTAAGTGGGCAAATTAAAAAGCAGTTTTCGGTAGAAAAAACCCAACCCTGCGACCGGGTAGAATTAAAGTTGAGCGCAAAAACTGGCAATTGTTTTATCCGCCCCAGTCAGAATGAGGACGTCCTGAATATCTATAGCAATCAAGACCTTGAAGAGTACACCCACTCCTTCAGCAATGAAGTAAAGGGAAATACCTGTACTGTTAATCTTTCGCTCGAACAGGAAGGTCAACGCGGGGTAAGCCAAAAAATATCGTATCAGGTTTTTGGTTCCGAGGAACGCCCCACCGATAAATTCTGGAAAGTATACCTATCAGAAACTACACCCTACTCATTAGATCTGGATTATGGATTGGGGAATGCCAATATCGATTTATCCGGCATGGCCGTTGATAAACTCAAGATTCATACCGGCAGTGCCGATGTAAATATTAGTTATAGTTCCGGGGTTGAGAATAAAATTGACATGGATACCTTCTTCGTAAAGGTGGATATGGGGTCTCTTCACGCGCGTCAACTCAACCTGGCGCGCTCAAAAGTGGTAGTGGCCGAAGTCGGATTTGGTAATATGTTTCTCGATTTCAGCGACAAGCCCGCTATTGGCAATCATGTGATTGGTAGCGTAGGAGCCGGCAACCTGATCATTCAATTACCCTCTGAGGATGTACCGGTACTGGTGACCATCAACGATTCCTGGTTGTGTAGCCTTAGTATCTCTCACAGTCTGAAAAAGATTGGGCAAAATAAATTTGCAAACGCGGCTTACACCAAAGGCAGTAAGAATGCCCTGGTCTTCGACCTCGATGTTTCGATGGGGAAAATCGTGTTCCACGAAGCAAAACATTAAACAAGGAGTTTTAGCGAATGAATTATTTCCTTCAGGGCATCTGGTAAATTACTGGTTCCCTGTAATTCTATTGTTATTTTTGTTGTTAACCTTTCATCACTAACCTCAACCCCGTGAATGCACTCATCACTCAGGATGTTACCAAGCGATATGCTAATCATACCGCTCTTGACCAGGTAAGCATCACCATCCCTGAAAAAACCATTTATGGTTTGCTTGGCCCCAATGGAGCCGGGAAGACCACCCTCATCCGAATCATAAATCAAATTATTAATAAGGATGAAGGAAAAATTGAAATCTTTGGCGAACCTCTGCAGGAAAAACATGTCGGGATGATCGGGTATTTGCCGGAAGAACGCGGGCTCTATAAGAAAATGAAAGTGGGTGAACAACTCCTTTACCTTGCCCAGTTAAAAGGGCTTAGCCGCAAACAGGCGATGGATCGGCTCAAAGTATGGCTCGAGAAATTTGAAATCAAAGATTGGTGGGGTAAGAAAGTAGAAGATCTCTCTAAAGGAATGGCACAGAAAGTACAGTTCATCAGTACTGTGATGCACGAACCGCGGTTGATTATTCTGGATGAGCCCTTCTCGGGTTTTGATCCGGTGAATGCGCAGCTAATCACTGAAAAAATTCTAGAGCTAAAAGAAAACGGAAGCACCATTATTTTTTCTACGCACCGCATGGAGACAGTGGAGTCCTTGTGCGACCACATTGCATTGATTAATAAATCAAAAAAAATTCTTGAAGGCCCCAAGAAACAGGTAAAGGCGCAGTATAGATCCAATACCTTTTTAGTGGAACACCGGGGAAACAATTTTATGTTTCCGGCCGATCGTTACGAATTAATTAAACAAGAACCGTTGGAGGAAAATCTATTCTCCTCCACACTGAAAACCCGGGAAGGCATTAAAGGCAATCAGGTAATTCGGGATCTTATTGATATTACTGAAGTCCATTCTTTTCAGGAGAAAGTGCCAAGTATGGCAGATATCTTTATCAGCCTGGTGAAAGGCGAGAGTGATGATGCCTTGAAAAAACATCTACAAGAGACATAACCTAACGACCTAGCTATGAATAAAATTTGGTTAATCATTCAACGCGAGTTTCTGAGCCGGGTGCAGAAAAAATCATTTTTGATTGCTACCATTCTGGTGCCGCTCATTTTTCCAGCCGTTATTGGTGGTCTTGCTTACATTGCCATCAAGGAGGCTGAATCGGCTAAGGCGGATACTGTGCAAGTGTTGGATGAAAGTAAAATGTTTGCGTTTGAAAGCAATAAACGCTTCACCTTCGTTCCACTTGATCTTCCTTTGGAGCAAGCGAAGAAAGTCTATAATGAAACAGACGATTTTGCCCTTTTATACATTCCCGCTATAGATATAAACAAGCCGGAAGGAGTTGCCATTTACACAAAAGAAAATCCAAGCATTGAAAAGGTGGGTGATCTGGAGTCCTTAATCGAAAATCAAATCCATGATCAGAAACTGAAGGAATACAAAATTGATGAAGCGATACTGAAAAGCCTTCGACCTCAGGTGAATTTAAAACAGTTCAACTTGACTGAGAGCGGTGAAGAAAAATCCAGCAACTCAGGTATTTTATATGGATTGGGGTTTGGCCTCGGCATTTTGATTTACATGTTCGTATTGATTTATGGAATTCAAATCATGCAGGGTGTGATTGATGAAAAGACTTCAAAAATTGTGGAGGTCATTGTCTCTTCTGTTAAACCCTTTCAACTCATGTTGGGTAAAATCCTTGGCATTGCTTCGGTCGGATTGCTGCAGTTTACCATCTGGATCGTTCTCATTTCAGTGCTGTCATCCGGCACGTTGGCCTACTTCGGATTGAAGATGCCTCAGAAGGAAGCCATGGAACAAGTAAGTAAACAATTGGCTAATGACCCCGAAGCAAAGGATGCCATGAACCAGCAGAATGCTAAAGTAACAGAGTTTCTGGGCAACATGAACGAAATTCCTTTCGGTAAGATTGCCTTTGTATTTGTCTTCTATTTTCTGGGGGGATACCTTTTGTATGGAGCACTATTTGCGGCAGTTGGCTCTGCGGTTGACTCTCAACAAGAAGCTCAACAATTTCAGTTTCCGGTAACCTTACCCTTATTGATTGGCTATCTCGGCCTTTTCATGTTCATCTTACGCGACCCACATGGACCCGTCAGTTTCTGGCTTTCTGTTATTCCGCTTACCTCACCGGTGGCCATGGTGGGCCGGATTGCTTTTGGAGTACCCGATTGGGAATTGGCTCTTTCCATTTTATTACTGATTGGTGGCTTTTTATTAACCACCTGGATTGCAGGAAGAATCTACCGTGTAGGTATTTTGATGACGGGTACAAAAGTGAGTTACAAAGTATTGGCCAAATGGTTTATGATGAAGGGTTAACCTCTTCAATCACTCCTAAAAAAACCGGATCGCTCATGGCATCCGGTTTTTTTATTTAATTTCCATGCGCCTATGGCCAAGAAAAACCCACTGCCGGCTTCGATGGACTTTTACCAGGACAACACCAAGTTGAAGTGGATCATATTGGCCGTGTCAGTCTTTATCAGTGCGGGATCCATTTATTACACCAACCTGCTGGTAGAACAACTAAAGGAAAGAGAGAAACAGCAAGTTGAATTATTTGCGAGGGCTCTGGAATATACATTGAATAGCATGGACGGCAACATCGTGTTTATTACAGATGAAATTCTTTTTAAGAATAAATATGTACCGGTGATCTGGCTTACTAAAGACAACGAATATCAATATGCCAACCTCGATATAAAGGAGTCTCTCTCAAAAGAGAAAAAGGATGCTTTGTTGAAAAAGGAAGTAGAGGAAATGAAAGAATCTTTTAACCCAATTGAAATTGTTTTAAAAGACCCAAACACCGGAGAGGTTTTCGGAAAACAATATGTCTATTACAAGAACTCTGTCCTGCTGACTCAACTCATCGCCTTTCCTTACATACAGCTTTCTGTGCTGGCCATTTTTGGATTTATCTCATACCTCGCATTCAACTATTCTCGCACAGCCGAGCAAAATCAGGTGTGGGTAGGTCTTGCCAAGGAAACAGCACACCAGTTGGGAACACCCCTTTCATCGCTAATGGCGTGGATCGAAGTCTTGCGCGATGATCCGGAAATCAAGAACAAGGGTATTGTGGATGAACTTGATAAAGATATTCGAAAGCTGCGGGTGGTAACTGAGCGTTTTTCGAGCATTGGATCAACCCCTGTGCTTAAAGATGAAAATGTGTATCAACTCGTGAATAATGTAGTTGGGTATTTACAACCGCGGGTATCTTCTAAAATTAACTTTGAAGTGTACACACTTTCAGAAACCATCCAGGCCCGGGTGCACGCACCGTTGTTCGAATGGGTTGTGGAAAACCTCTGCAAAAATGCAGTTGATGCGATGGGAAGTGCCGGTACAATTGCAATCAAAATCTTACGAGGGAGCGATCGCAAAGTCTTTATCGATATCTCGGATACTGGAAAAGGAATCCCTAAAGCAATGGTTCCTAATGTTTTCAAGCCTGGCTTTACTACCAAGAAAAGAGGCTGGGGCCTTGGCTTGGCGCTGGCTAAACGGATCATTGAAATGTACCATGAGGGCAAAATCTTTGTGAAATCCTCGGAAGAAAATCAGGGTACCACATTTCGCATTGAGTTAAAAAGCACCCAAATCTGATTGTCTCTCCAAGACTCTATTTAAGCTACTGTAGATCAATTAAATATGATCGATTAAATACACCGCCTTGAGATCAATAAATCCTGGCTTTCCAGTTTGTATTAACCCTGCAAAAACCTACTTTTGCGTCCGGATTTTTAGGCCCTTTGTTAAGGACTAAATCCCAATTCAGTTGATAATCTTAAAATTCTAATAGTCAATGGCCAATAGCGGTAGAATAACCCAAGTAATCGGTCCGGTTGTAGACGTTGCGTTTGACGAGCCCGGCACCAAACTCCCCAACATTCTGGATTCCCTGGATGTAATCAAAGCAGATGGAACACGTGTAGTGCTGGAGTGCCAGCAACACCTCGGTGAAGATCGTGTTCGCACAATTGCGATGGACGGAACTGAAGGGTTGGTGCGTGGCATGAAAGTAATCGATACAGGTTCTCCTATTCAAATGCCCATTGGCGAAGATATCAAAGGTCGTTTGTTCAACGTGGTGGGTGAAGCCATCGATGGTATCCCACAACCAAAAGGAACAGGCTCACTCCCAATTCACCGTTCGGCACCCGCTTATGAAAATCTTTCTACCTCTACCGAGGTGCTTTTTACCGGTATTAAAGTAATTGACCTGATCGAACCATATTCAAAAGGAGGTAAGATCGGATTGTTCGGTGGTGCTGGTGTAGGTAAAACTGTATTGATTCAGGAATTGATCAACAACATCGCCAAGGCATATGCAGGGTTGTCTGTGTTTGCCGGAGTGGGTGAACGTACTCGCGAAGGAAACGACTTGCTGCGCGAAATGATCGAAGCTGGTATTGTGGATTATGGTCCTGAGTTTATGAAATCACTTCATGCAGGTGGTTGGGATTTGTCGAAAGTGGACAACGAAAGATTGAAGGACTCCAAAGCAACCTTCGTGTTTGGCCAGATGAACGAACCTCCCGGTGCTCGTGCTCGTGTGGCTCTTTCGGGGTTAACTGTTGCAGAATATTTCCGCGATGGTGATGGACAAGGAAAAGGAAAAGACATTCTTTTCTTCATTGATAATATCTTCCGTTTCACACAGGCAGGATCAGAAGTATCCGCTTTGTTAGGTCGTATGCCCTCTGCCGTAGGTTATCAACCTACATTGGCTTCAGAAATGGGTGCCATGCAGGAACGTATCACCTCTACCAAGAACGGATCGATCACTTCGGTGCAAGCGGTTTATGTGCCTGCTGATGACTTGACTGACCCGGCTCCTGCAACAACTTTTGCTCACCTTGATGCTACTACAGTATTGTCTCGTAAGATTGCCGAGTTAGGTATTTATCCGGCAGTGGATCCTTTGGATTCTACGTCACGGATTTTGCGTGCTGACATTGTTGGTGAAGAACATTACAATTGTGCGCAGCGCGTAAAGAGTATTCTGCAACGCTACAAAGAACTTCAGGATATTATCGCTATCCTGGGTATGGATGAATTGTCGGATGAAGACAAATTGATCGTATCACGCGCAAGACGTGTACAGCGCTTCTTGTCACAGCCTTTCCATGTGGCCGAAGCCTTTACTGGTTTGAAGGGTGCGCTTGTTGATATCAAAGACACCATTAAAGGATTTAATATGATCATGGATGGTGAAGTAGATCACCTTCCTGAAATGTCCTTTAACCTGGTGGGCAGTATAGAAGATGCCATAGCCAAGGGTGAGAAAATGATGGCAGACGTTAAATAATTTCTATGCAATTGGAAATAATAACACCTGACAAGAAAATCTTTGAAGGAGAAGTAGCTTCGGCTACCTTTCCGGGAGAAGATGGCTCCTTTCAGATTTTGAATGATCACGCTCCGCTGGTGAGTTTACTGAAGGAGGGAGTAGTTGAATATAAGTCAAAAGAATTTTCTGAGCGCCTTCATATTACCGGAGGCGTTGTGGAAGTACTAAAAAATAAAGTGATTCTACTTGCAGATGGAGTGAAAGATTGAATTATAAATTCTTTTATCGCATAAAAAAACCCGGTTTCTCGACCGGGTTTTTTTATTTCCTATCAACTATGTTATTGCCTAACCAGCCACTTCACAAAGAACACTACACCAATGATTAAGGCGATACCACCTATAATCCAAAATACATCACCACCAATGATCAATGCTACAATACCCACTGCACCAAAAATTGCGGCTAACTTCAAGTCATTGTCCAAACCATGTGTTGCCTGAACAGTATTTGGTTCAAGCTTTTTCTTTTGATCTTTCACATACGTTTTGATTTCGCTACGTAAATGATTACGAAGTGCCTTGCGCTCAGTTTTTGACATTTGCACATAAGTCTTGCGAACTTCTGTTGTTGGCGTAATCTCTTTCTTGATTTCAACCGGAGCCATTGAATTGCTTGCGATCAATTCATTAGGATTGATCGTACTTGCAGGAGAAGGGGCCTCAATACTTTTAACCGCACGATGACCTGAAGGTGTATCATAGGAATTAAAACTTGCTGTATACTTAGGGCTTGAACAAGCTCCTAATAAAACAACTGATAAGAGATAGATAATTTTCTTCATAGGATATGATTTATTTTTTAAAGTTAGACATTATTCGACTAAAAAACCGTTTCTCAAAGTCCCAAAAAAAACGGAACTGACCAAATACGAATCCGTAAAGCAACAGGAAAACGTTGTAAACAGGAAAAATCAAGATCCAATAGAGAATGTTGGCCCACAGGGGCTTAACTCCTGTTGGAAACCAATACTCAAAAAGAGGTTGCTTTATAAACAATACCGTGAATCCTGTGCAGGCAAAAACGATGAGTATGACTACCACCTGCCATAGGCTTTTTACTTTCCAGCGCACCTGTAATTTATCCAGCCAACTCATGCATCATATTTGCGGGTCAAGATAGTAAAGCCACCGATTAGGAAAATGGTTTCCAGAGATCATTTTTAGGTACTTCCGCTGAAATAATAAGGGGCTCTTTTTTAACCGGATGTATAAACTCAATCTGTCGGGCATGAAGCCCGATGCTGGCATCGGATGCAGGTTTATCGTATCCATATTTAAGATCACCTACAATCGGACACCCCATGGAGGCGAGTTGTACCCTAATCTGGTGAGGCCGGCCTGTAACTGGCTTCACTTCTAACAGATAAAATCCCGCTTTCTCTGCGATTATTTTATAACTCAATTCCGAACGCTGCCCTTGCGGATTCTCGCGTGTATAGGCTGTAGTCTTGTTTTTCTTTTCATCCTTCACCAGCCAATGCACGAGGGTGCCTTCCGGCTTGGGCGGAATTGAATGAACGAGAGCCCAGTAGGTTTTTAGCGTTTCTCTTTCGCGAAAGAGTGCATTCATTCGCTCCAGTGCCTTGGAGGTTCGGGCAAAAACAACTACTCCGCTCACGGGCCGATCCAGACGATGCACCACCCCTAAAAATACATCTCCCGGTTTTTGATACTTAACCTTTAAATACTCCTTGCCTATTTCCACCAACGGCTTATCACCCGTGGCATCACCCTGCACCAGCACCCCGGCAGACTTGTTGATCACCAACAAATGATTGTCTTCGTATAAAACCTGTAGCGGACTAGCCATAAAACTTTGTAAGTTAGAACCGGATATATAACTATCAAAGGGCCATGACAAAACACGTGATCAATCTTATAGTATCATTTTTACTCTTCTCATGCCATCAGAAACAATCGGCAGAAGAATTAAGAGAACAGATCACGAAAGAATTATCCATGAAGCCCGGAACGTTTGCTGTTGCTTTTAAGGATTTATCTACTGGTGAGGAGCTTTTCATCAATGAACATGAACGCTTCCATGCGGCCAGCACCATGAAAACTCCCGTTATGGTAGAGGTGTATAAGCAAGCGGCTGAAGGAAAATTTTCAATCAAGGATTCTATTCTGATTAAAAATGAATTCAAAAGTATTGTAGATAGTAGTTTGTATTCACTCAACGTAACAGACGACAGCGATACCTTAATCTACCAACACATAGGCGAGAAACGCACTATCTATTCATTGATGTATGACATGATTATCGTAAGCAGCAACTTGGCAACCAATTTGATAATTGAATTGGTCGATGCTAAAAATGTAACTCAAACGATGCGCAATCTGGGAATAAAAGATCTGACAGTGCTGCGCGGAGTAGAGGACAGTAAAGCATTTCAGGCTGGATTAAATAATGAAGTGACAGCCTTCGATCTGATGATTCTTTTTGAAAAAATTGGCAAGGAAGAAATGGTGAGTGCAGAGGCAAGTATGGCTATGATTGATATCTTGTTGGATCAGAAGTTTAAGGATATCATTCCTGCCAAACTACCAACCGAAGCTAAAGTCGCTCACAAATCCGGATCAATTACCGGAGTTCGCCATGACTCTGGAATTGTGTATCTGCCCAATGGAAAAAAATATGTAGTTGTCCTTCTTGCCAAAGGGTTGGATGACTCAGATGCGGGAGTCGAAGCGCTAGCCTCTGTTTCTGAAATGATCTATCACTACGTAGATCAGTAGATCAATCCTTAAACTCTGACGTGAAATGGAAATTAATTTCGGGGAAATTGTCTTGCACCATTTGCAGCCAGGCGCGCGACTCGGCCATGAAGACTAATTTTCCGTCTTTATCACGGGCAATGTGGCGTTGTTTTGAATCAATGAACTCTTGAAGTTTCTTTTGATCCTTACTGCTGATCCAACAGGCTTTGTAAATGTTCTGGCCTGCAAACTCTGCAGATGCCGTGTATTCATTCTTTAACCGAAACTGAATTACTTCAAACTGAAGGGCACCTACAACACCAACTACTTTCTTTTTTCCTAGTTCATAGGTAAACAACTGAGCCACCCCTTCCTCCATCAACTGAAGCAGTCCTTTCTCCAATTGTTTGGTCTTCATTGCATCCTTGTTTATCACTTCCTTAAAGATCTCAGGTGAAAAACTTGGGATGCCTGTGTAGATCATCTTCTCTCCTTCTGTAAGGGTATCACCTATTTTCAAATTACCGGTATCATAAATACCAACAATGTCTCCCGGCCAGGCTTCATCTACCGTCTCCCTATCTTGCGCCATAAAAGCTGTGGCATTCGAAAAGCGTACACTCTTGTCATGACGAACGTGGTAGTAATTACTACCGCGCTCAAAATGACCCGAACACACGCGGATAAAAGCAATCCTGTTTCTATGCTTGGGGTCCATGTTGGCGTGAATCTTAAAAACAAAGCCTGTGAATTTTTCTTCTTCCGGCTTTACGACACGCAAGGTTGTTTCGCGAGGGATGGGTGGTGGCGCAATTCGGATAAAAGTGTCAAGTAATTCCTTCACTCCAAAATTGTTTACAGCGCTACCAAAGAAAACCGGGGCCACCTTTCCACTCAAATAATCTTCAGCCTCAAATTCAGGATAAACACCCTCTATCAGTTCAACATCGGCCCTTAGTTGGTTAGCATAATTTTCACCCACTAACGAATCCAATTCTGCGCTGGCGATGTCTGCTATTTGTACACTCTCCTGAACCGTAACCTTACTGGGAGTAAACAGATTCAGATTTTTCTCATACAGGTTATAAACACCTTTGAATGTTTTACCCATGCTGATGGGCCAGCTCAGCGGCCTGACTTTGATAGCCAATTTCTCTTCAATCTCGTCAAGCAAATCAAATGCATCGCGGCCTTCCCGATCAAGCTTGTTGATGAAACACAATACCGGAGTGTTTCGCATGCGGCACACCTCCATCAGTTTTTCTGTTTGTGTTTCAACCCCCTTTACGCAGTCAATTACCAGAATCACACTATCTACTGCAGTGAGTGTGCGATAGGTATCTTCCGCAAAATCCTGGTGACCAGGTGTATCAAGCAGGTTGATTTTAATGTCTTTATAATTAAAGCCCATTACCGAAGTGGCGACCGAAATACCGCGCTGTTTCTCAATCTCCATCCAGTCGCTACGTGCATGGTCTTTAATCTTAGATGATTTTACAGCCCCTGCCTTTTGAATAGCTCCTCCGAAGAGAAGGAGTTTTTCTGTAAGCGTAGTTTTACCGGCATCTGGGTGACTGATGATACCAAACGTTCTCCGTTTAGCTATTTCCTGTTCGAGCGTCATATATAAGGCCGCAAAAGTAAGAATAACGATGACCCCATCACAATTGATTTTCTCTATTTATGCTATTCAGAAAACAATACAAATGCCTATTTTGGTTGAATGGAGTTACAACTTATCCAAAACAAGATTTTCATAATCCGCGGATTTCGAGTCATGCTTGATTTTCAATTAGCCAACCTTTATGAAGTAGAAACAAGAATTCTGAATCAGGCCGTAAAGAGAAATATCCAAAGGTTTCCCCATGATTTCATGATTCAATTATCCGCTGAAGAATGGGAAATTTTGAAATCACAATTTGTGATATCAAAAACTGAAAAAAGAGGAGGTACTCAAAAATTGCCATATGCCTTCACTGAACAAGGAGTTGCAATGCTTTCTAGCGTATTAAAAAGTAAAAAAGCCATTGATGTAAATATTGCCATTATGAGGGCTTTTGTCATGTTAAGACAACATCTAGCGGACTATCAGGATCTTAAAAATGAAATCCAAGCTCTTGAAAAAGAGATGAACAGAAAGTTTAAGGACATTAATGAAGCCCTTCACTATCTTTTGAGTCCTAAATCAAAGCCTGTTGAAATTGGATTTAAGCAGAAAGCCAGAACTAAAAAATAATCATTATAAATTTTATCCTCAAAACAATGCAATACAGAAAATTTGGACGCACCAATTGGCAAGTGAGTGAAATCGGCTACGGCATGTGGGGCTTAGCTGGTTGGAAAGAAACCGACAAAATAGAAGTTGATGAGGCCTTAGCCCGATCAGTCGAATTAGGTTGCAATTTTTTTGATACGGCCTGGGGCTATGGAGCCGGAGTGAGTGAGCAGATTTTAGGAAAACTCATGCGCCAGTACGCTTCAAAGCATTTACACTTCGCTACTAAAATTCCTCCTAAAAATTTCAAGTGGCCATCGCAAGCAAACTATTCGTTGGATGAATGCTTTCCTGCAACACATATAGTAGAGTACACTGAAAAAAGTTTGAAAAACCTGAATGTAGATTGCATAGATCTGCAACAGTTCCATGTGTGGGAAGATAGTTGGGCCCACAATGAGGAGTGGAAAAAAGCTGTTGAAAAACTTAAAGCCGAAGGAAAAGTAAAACATTTTGGCATTAGTGTAAACCGATGGGAACCTGACAATGTGCTCAACACCCTTAGAACCGGACTCATTGATTCAGTACAGGTGATCTATAACATCTTTGATCAAAATCCGGAAGACAACTTATTTCCACTTTGCCGCGAACTGAACATTGGCGTGATTGCCCGTGTACCCTTTGATGAAGGAACACTTACGGGTACATTAACCAAAGACACTGTTTTCCCGAAAGGTGATTGGCGCGCTACTTATTTTGTTCCGGAAAATTTAAACTCAAGTGTTGATCATGCAGATGCGCTCAGGCTACTTCTTCCAAAGAATATGACCATGGCTGAGATGGCCTTGCGCTTTATCCTTTGCAACGATGATGTGCACACGATCATTCCCGGCATGCGGAAAGTAAAAAATGTAGAAGCCAACATTGCAACCAGCGATGGCAAAAATTTGGAAAGGGCCCTAGAACAAAAACTTAAAAACCATCGGTGGGATCGCACGCCTACCGAGTGGAGCCAATAGAGTGGTGGTACCATGAAAATATATACCCTTAATTTGGTTAACTTGGCTAATAGACTTTTTTGAGGATGAAAAACTCATTGATATTAATTACGGTCCTTTTACTTCTGGATTCCTGCCTTGACAGAATATTCTTTCCCGTTCCCAGTGCAGACTCAACCGATCTTATTGTAGATGGATTGATCACTGATGAACCGGGGCCTTATACGGTCAAGCTGACAAAGGGTATAAAAATTGATGATTCACGACAAGTAGGGGAACCGATTGATGCCAAGCAGATAACACTGTTTGATAATGCGGGCAATGAAGAGGTTCTTGAACACACAGGCAACGGAATTTATCAGACCAAGCCCAATGGAATCCAAGGCGTAATTGGCCGCGAATACTATATCAGAATTGAAATGTATAATGGAAATGTCATCGAATCGCTGCCGGACAAAATGAACCCCGTTGGTGAGGTAGATAGCATCTATTACGAATTTGAATCTCACCAGCCACCTGATGCACCAACAGAGTACGGGTACAGAATTTTTATTGACGCACACAACGCCACTGGCAGCGATAATTACCTACGCTGGAAATTTACCGGCACCTATGTTGTTGAAACATTGCCTCAATACAATTTATGTGATATCAGCCCTTGCTTAGATTCCTATTGTCCGCTGCCATGCAGTGGATATACCTATGTTAATGGAGAACTAAAGAAAGGATATGCCTATAATCCTAAAACGAAAATGGTTGAATATACGGGTGTTGAGTGCACCTGTTGCCGGTGTTGGGTGACCCCACGAGAAGCCAAGCCGAAGGTAAATGACAATCAAATTTCTAAGAATGGAAAATTTATCAAAGTAGAAATGGGCTATGTGCCGATAAACTATTATACCTTCTTTGAAAAATATCGGGTGGAGATTATGCAAATGAGTCTTTCAGGGGCTGCATTTGACTTTTGGAAGGCGGTTCAGTCTCAGAAAGAAGGGACAAATAGTTTGTTTCAACCTGTTACCGGAAAAATCCCCATAAATCTTTTTGAAACTACTGAGGGAATGGGAGTGCAGGGAATTTTTTATGCTGCCGCAGTTACAAAAAGGCAGATATATCTTGATAAAACTACACACAAGGTAAACATCAGAGTTCCGGTAGATTGCTTTGAAAGAGAAGGAGCAATGGGAGCAGATTGCCGCACAGCCTTTCCCGGTTCAATGTCAACCTATCAGCAGCCAGCGGATTGGAAATGAAAGTTTGAAAAACTCTACCCATCCGTGGTTTGTGTCCTTCCAGTCCACCTTCATGTTTCGGTCTGTGAAGACTGCCTATCGGACAGGCAAGCACAGACCGAGGATTTGTCGTGCCACCACTCAAAGTGGTGGCACGTTTACCTGCGGCCGGCCTGCGCTGCAGCTGGCGCTCTCGCTGACCAGCGGCTCGCAGACGGCTGAGGTCCAGGTACGAGCCCCGTCTGGCCGAACCACGCGGCAGG
>JBEBJH010000298.1:0-4854 GCA_040079965.1 Cyclobacteriaceae bacterium | reverse complement strand
CATCCGTGGGAGTTCCCGCTGCATGGAAAATTACCGTTGGCAGTTACCGAAGCTAATCCGGTAGTTGATCGCTGTTATGCCTTCAACGATACGACTAAACATTTCTTTGTTAAAGATGCGGAGCATCCCTACATCCAGGAAAAACCGTTCGATTGGATTCGTGGCTACCAAACCGGAGGCAAGTCTTTGCTGTGGGCCCGGCAGGTGCAGCGATGGAGTCGTTTTGAATTTGAAGCACCCGGTCGCGATGGCTTTGCGGTCGATTGGCCGATTCGTTACAATGATCTTGCACCATGGTATTCGTACGTAGAAAAATTTGCCGGCATCAGTGGCAACCGCGATGGTCTCGAAACCTTGCCGGATAGTGAGGTGATGAAAGCGTGGGAAATGAATTGCGTTGAGAAACACATTCAGGAACGCATCAAAGCAAACTATAAAGACCGCGATGTGGTGATTGGCCGTTGTGCACACCTTACCGAGCCTCAGGAAATTCATAAGCAACAAGGTCGCGGCCAGTGCCAGGCACGTACAATTTGCGAACGCGGGTGTCCCTTTGGCGGCTACTTTAGTTCCAACTCGTCAACCTTGCCGTGGGCGATGAAAACGGGGAACATGACATTGCGCCCGCATTCGGTGGTGCACTCTATTATATATGACGAGAAAAAAGGCAAGGCCAGTGGTGTGCGCGTAATTGATGCTGAAACCAAAGAAGTGTTTGAATATTTTGCACGCATCATTTTTGTAAATGCAGCATGTCTTAACTCAAATCTTGTTTTATTGAATTCAACGTCTAATCGTTTTCCCAATGGGTTGGGTAACGACAATGGCTTGCTAGGAAAGTTTGTGGCCTTTCATAACTATCGTGGTTCCGTAAGTTCCACATTCGAAGGCTATGAAGACTCTTATTATTATGGACGCAGGCCTACGTCTATCATGATGCCCTCATTCCGAAATGTGCGCAAGCAGGAAGAAGATTTTATGCGCGGCTATATGTCGTTTTATACTGCCAGTCGTGTAAATGGCAGTGCCGAAGGGTTGGGTGCTGAGTTAAAACAATCTGTTGCCAAACCGGGAACCTGGATGGTAGGCATGATGATGCAGGGCGAAACCGTGCCGATCGAAAGCAACCATGTGCGGTTAAGTACCGATCAGAAAGATGCATGGGGCATTCCGCAGTTAATCACTTCCGTGGAACATACTGATAACGATGTGAAGGTGATGAACGACTTCCTGGAGCAGGCACAGGAGATGCTCGACAAAGCGGGGTGTAAAAACATTGTGCCGCATGATAGCAACCAGGCTCCGGGCCTCGACATCCACGAGATGGGTGGCGTGCGCATGGGCCGCGATCCGAAGACATCGTTATTGAACAAGTGGAGCCAATTCCATAGCTGCAAGAATGTATTTGTTACCGATGGTGCGTGTATGACTTCGGTAGGAAATCAAAATCCATCGTTAACATTTATGGCGTTAACCGCCCGCGCTGCAAACTATGCCGTTGAAGAAGCTAAGAAAGGAAATTTATAAGGACGATTTGTGAATGACGAAGTACGAATAAGCCCTATTCGTACTTTTTGCCCTTTCGCTTAGGGGAGGCTTCAGCTTGTCTACAGAATCATTTCGTTCATTACGTAGAGCAAACAATAAAGCTCTATTATATGAATCAGGCACACTATCATTTATTGTTGAATCACCTTCCTATTATAGGAACACTGATTGGAATCTTAACCCTTGGGACTGGCTTTCTCCTAAAAAGCAGCCATGTTAAACGAACGGCACTCGTGATTTTTGTATTTGCTGCGGTTTGCGCCATTCCTGCATTTTTAACAGGCGAAGGCGCAGAAGAGGTTGTCGAAGAAATGCCCGGGGTAACTGAAACCGTAATCGAGCAGCATGAGGATCTGGCGGCCATCTTTATTTGGGTGACAAGTGCGTTGGGTATTGTTGCACTACTGACCTTGATTTCCGATCTCAGGGCTATGAGTTTGAACAAGCTACTTTATGGACTTACTGCTGCACTGTGTATTGCTACAATGGTATTGGCCCAGCAGGTTGGTACTACCGGAGGTAAAATAAGACACACTGAGATTAGAACTTCTGCTGATCAACCCGCAACACCAGAACCTGACGATGATTAGGTTAGCTGTACACCAAAATACGAATGGCGAATTAAACCCAATTCGCCATTCTGCTTGTACTTACGGGATCTATAACCTGATCACATTATTAAGATTGAAGTTTGTCACTTCATTACCTACCTTATTATCGGAGACTGTAAAAATGATATCGTTATAGTCAGAATACACATGCCCGGGAGCGGAAACGGGAATATCCTCAAAGCCCAAAACGATATCTCCGAAATTTTTGAGTTTGAAAAGTACATGTTGCTGATCACCATCCGGATTAAGCCCCAGGTCGGTATAGAGTTTTTCGCGGTCCATGTGCACAGATTCACCTTGCCAGCCATTGACAATAACAAAAAAACCAATGATGGTTCCTGCCGGGAATGTTGTGGTACCCACCTGTACCATGTCACCTCGCTTAAGAATTAATTCATCTACGTTTGGAAATAATATGTGCAAGTCCAACAGTGCAGCATTCGTAGGAACGGCATCAGCATTGTAGGTATAATACCCGAATGAATTCTGGTAACTGGCTCCTTCGGAAACAAAAGTTACATACACTTCGGATGTTTTAGATAAAAGAATACGTTTCTCCGAGCTTAATTCGAAAAGAACAGGCAGGCTATCCTTTAAGCTTTTTTGCTCATGAAACATGAGCTGAATATTATGGAGCGTTTCAGCGCGTACGGTAGACGAGATAAGGTTATCCGGAAGCCCAACATCTAGTTCAGGATCAGAACAGGAAGTGATTAAAAAAAGAGGAATGATTCCGGCAAGGTAAAAAGCAATATTTTTCATAAATTATTTATTTGTCATGTACACATGAGCATTGTTAATGTGCATCGATAAAGTACAATCAAATGCAGTGCCGTATAGATAGCCTCAGATTTGTGGCTTTTGAGATTTTAGAGAATGTAAATCCAATGTTCGGGTTTGGAGGCTGTAGATTTTATTCTACACAAAGAGAAGGCTTATCGCAATTTTGCAGGTATAGCCATTCTATTTTAATTTTTTCCCGACTGATTTAAAGTTTAACGACATTATCATGGTTGAAATTTGACACCTCACGATTATTCCTATTATCAGAAACTGTGAAGATAATGTCATTAAAATCATAGTCGTGGTATCCGGGAGCAGAGTCTAAGATATCTTCAAAGCTGAGAATAATATCTCCGAAATTTTTGAGCTTGAAAAGTATGTGTTGCTGATCACCCAGTGTATTAAAACCTATATCCGTAAATATTTTTTCACGATCGTAATGCACAGTTTGAGATTCCCATCCCTTTACAATCAGGAAAAATCCAATAACAGTACCTGCAGGAAAGGTAGAATTACCCACTTGTAGCATGTCACCTTGTTTAAGTTTCCAGCCATCTACATTTGGAAATAAAATATGTAAATCAAGCATGGAAGTATCGGTAGGGATTGAATTTTTATTATAGGTATAATAGCCGAATGAATTTTGAAAACTGGCTCCCTCCGAAACAAAGGTCACATATACTTCTGATGTCCTTGATAAAATAATTCGTTTTTCAGCAGTCACTTCAAATAGCTCAGGAAGGCTTTCCTGGGTATTCTTTTGCTCCGGAAACATATTCTTTATGTTTTGGAGGGTTTCAGACCGAACCGTAGTGGGTATAATATTATCAGGCCTCTCTTGATCAAGAGTAACTTCTGGTTCAGAACATGTTGCAAACACCAGAAGAATTAAGGCGTTTGTGGCAAGTAAAATTATATTTTTCATAACCTCAATTACTTAAATTGTACAACTAATTTCTTTATGACTACTGAGATTTAAAATGACATCTATCATTGGGATATATGACATTCAAAATAAGTACCTGGAATTGATGACCAAATACGTATGATTTCATTTATCAAAAGTGGTGCCGTGTAGAATAGCTCAGGAATGCTGTCAGAAGCCTGATTCGAGCTAGATGGTAAGACGAATTTAGGCCCTCAGTAGATTTTTCTCCACACACTGAGTAATTTGCTGGTTACAACTGAAATGGAAAGGGGTCGTATTTCCCAATATTAATTAGGACTCATTTACTTTTTCTGAAACAATCTCTTAAAGAAACCCTTCTTTTCTTTTCCGAATTTCCTCTGTTTGTCTTTGTTGCCTACGAGTTTTTCCAAAAAGTTATCCGATCTGTATAAATCACAATCAATCTTTCGCGCCCACGCATCAGGCAACGGAGCAAACCTGGCCCGCGTAATAGGATTCAATTCCTTGTCTTGATTAGATAGCCTTATAAACTCACCCACAATGGGCAATGCTGTGCGTGAGCCCTGACCTAAAGCAGTAGACCGAAACCGAATCTTTGGATCATCGGCACCTACCCAGGCACCCATCACCAGCTTAGGTGTAATCGCCATAAACCAACCATCCGTGTTGGATTGCGTGGTTCCTGTTTTTCCGGCAATATCATTGGTAAGGCCAAAGCGCGACCGCAGACTTGAACTGGTACCTTCATTTACGGCTCGTCTTAGCATGTGTACGATGAGTGCAGCACTTTCGGCCGACATGGCCCGCGTTCCTTCTGGCGACTTGAATTGTTCTAGCATAACATTGTCATGCGAAGCAATAGCTGTAATGTAAAATGGTTCATTGGCTTTACCCTGATTGGCAAAGCAGGCATAGGCACTCACCATTTCCATCATAGAAATATCAGGCGTGCCCAATGCAATGGATGGAACGGCAGCCAGTGAACTTTTTATACCCCTGTTG
>JBEBJH010000297.1:0-4877 GCA_040079965.1 Cyclobacteriaceae bacterium | reverse complement strand
GTGGATATGGTCATTTTCCGCGAGAATACGGAAGATATCTATGCAGGCATTGAGTTTGCTGCGGGTACTCCAGAAGCACAAAAGGTATTGGACTTTTTGGCTAAAGAGTTTCCGAAAGAATTCAAAAAGATTCGTTTCAACACGAAAGAGAAATCAGAAGAATTCTGGAAGATGGTGGGTGCTACCAATATGAACAACGATGTGCAGGTGGGCCTTGGTATTAAGGCAGTAAGTTATAGCGGTAGCGTTCGTTTGATTCATAGTGCTATTGCCTATGCCATTAAGTTTAACAGAAAATCGGTGACTCTTGTGCATAAGGGAAACATCATGAAGTATACCGAAGGGGCTTTTCGCGATTGGGGCTATGCAGTTGCTGAAGAATACTTCGGAGATAAAGTTTACACCTGGAGCAAGTGGGAAAAAACAAAAAAGGAAAAGGGCGAAGAGGCAGCCAATGCAGAGCAAAAGGCAGCGTTGGCATCAGGCAAAATTTTGATCAAAGATTCTATTGCGGACATTACGCTGCAACAAATTTTAACGCGGCCCGAAGACTTTGATGTAATTGCTACACTCAATTTAAATGGCGATTATGTGAGTGATGCTTTGGCCGCGCAGGTAGGTGGCATTGGTATTGCACCGGGTGCAAACATCAACTACATCACGGGTCACGCGATCTTTGAAGCTACACACGGCACAGCACCAAAATATGCCGGTCAGGATAAAGTAAATCCAGGCTCTGTAATTCTTTCGGGTGTTATGATGATGGAATACATGGGCTGGCAGGAAGCTGCTGACTTGATTAGCAGAGGTCTTGAAAAAGCAATTTCCACCAAGCGTGTAACATATGATTTCCATCGCCAGATGGAAGGCGCTACGTTGCTCAAGTGTTCTGAATTCGCTAATGAGATTGTGAAGAGTATGTAAAGAATATCATTATTCGAAATAAATGATGCCCTGCCTAAAAGCAGGGCTTTTTTTGATTTTAAGATTTTGTTACCTTTTGGCTGATTAAACCAAATGACACTTACCTCATTTTATTCTTTCCTGTAAGGCAGCTATCATTAGTGATTTTAATCATGCCATACCCTATCATCTGTCATATCAGGATTGTAATCTGGTAGTTATTTTTATACTTATTTCCTACCATTTCATTAGCAAAAATGGAAGGGGTTTTCCTCTCTGTTCTGAATAGGTAGGAATTAGTCTTGATTGTAGGGTTCGGTAAAATCAATTTCCATGAGAAAGACCTTTATCCAACAGCTTCTGGTTACGGTGGCGTTACTGGGTGCCAGCAATACTTCCATAGTGTTTGCACAGTCTTCAGATTCCTTCCCGTATGTAGCACCAATTATTGTTGAGGCAATTGGGGATAGTCCACAGACTTTTCGTGTACAATTTGTAGACACAAATACTTCAGAGTATGGGTATCTCTTTTATTACAGTACATCACCAGAAGGTCCATTCGATATAGAAGACTGGGATATGAATTCAGAATTGGATTCAGGAAGGGTTTTGAGTTTTCGTTCAAACACAGGCTATGCTCCTAATACCCGTGTATATATTAAAATTGCAGCTTTAATTATTGACCCGATTGTGAATGCACCAATTCAGGCTAGTCCATTTACTGAGTTAGTGTCGACCACAACAATGGCTGGCTGGCCCTTGCCGCCCACTGATTTTACGGCAAAGGCTGAAAGCAATCAGATACAATTAACTTGGACTGACAATTCTCCAGTTGGACATCCATTCGATGAATCGGCATGGGGAATTATGCGATCTGATGGCGATGGCAATTTTAACAGGTCCTATACAGTACCAGCAAATACAACAAGTTTTGTTGATTCTGAAGTAATGCCAAATCAGACTTATTACTATCGACTGGAATCCATTAATCAATTTGGTAACAGTTATGATGTTTATTTTGCCAATGTTACGGCCCTTCCAGTAATTGACACTCCAACTGTTTCACCAAGCAATATTTCCTTTAGCAATGTCCTCTCTACATCAATGACAGTTTCGTTCACGCCTGGCAATGGTACGCACCGCCTGGCCGTAATGAAGGCAGGAGGCGCTCCCTCATTTAAACCCATTGATAATACTTCTTACACCGGAGTTCTGGGCAATGGAGAATCAGTAGTGTACAATGGTAAAGGCAGTACCTTCAATTTTACCGGCCTGATTCCTAATACACAATACTTCGTTACCATTTTTGAGTATAATTCAGATAGCACCTCAACCCGATACCTGGTTAGCAATGCGCCTTTGGCAAGTACCTTCACGAAGAACACGAGCTCTTTGCCTACACTTTTTGGGATGGCCAGCGCAGGGGGTTTATCGGGTGTTGGAACGATTTTTAAAATCAATGTCGATGGCAGTGGCCTTGGGGTACTACATAATTTCAATGGCACAAATGGTGCAAATCCTACTGGCTCATTGATCCAGGCAACAGATGGCTCGCTTTGGGGTACGACATCTATTGGTGGTTCGTTTGATCTTGGCACCATCTTTAAGATTAATGCAGATGGCAGTGGTTTTCAAGTACTACATAATTTCAATAATACTGATGGAGCGAATCCAAATAACTCATTGATTCAGGCAACAGACGGCTCGCTGTTGGGTATGACATCTGCAGGTGGTTCATCTGGTAATGGAACGATTTTTAAAATCAATTTAGATGGTAAAGGCTACAGGGTGATGCATAATTTTAACGGTTTAAATGGAGCATACCCCTCGGGTTCTTTAATTCAGGCATTAGACGGTTATTTTTATGGAATGACTCCTTATGGTGGTACTTGGGGTGCTGGAACAGTTTTTAGAATGGATACAAATGGTGGTTATGTGATACTTCAGCATATGCGAGGGCCTGGTGAGGATGTTTGGGTTGGTGCAAATCCTCACGGTTCATTAATCCAGGCACGAGACGGCCATTTGTATGGGATGTCGACAAATGGAGGATCATATGGCTGTTGGATCGGCTATGTTGGGACTATATTTAGGATATATACAGATGGTGGTGTTGAAGGTATATATAACTTTGATAACTGTAACGGAAAAGGAGCTTATCCATACGGCTCTTTAGTTCAAACTCCAGATGGTTGGATGTATGGAATGGCCAACAGTCCAAGTGATGGGGAGAACGGAACGATTTTTAAAATTACCGATACTGACATTCCTGTACTTCATAAATTCAATCAATTGAATGGCTTTAATGGCTTAACTATTGAAGGTAACTTAATCGCATATAATGGTAAATTGTTTGGTTTTACTCCAGATGGAGGCCAGTACAATAGCGGTGTTATTTTTAGCTATGATTTAGCAAATTCAACCTACCAAGAACTTGGACACCTAAATGATACTACAGGCATCAGACCGAGGTTTGGAAGTTTATTATTAGTTCACACTCAGCAAGCGATAAGACCTACAATTGCAACAAGCAATATTGTATTTTCAGAAGTCACAAATAAATCCATTAATATATCCTTTACACCTGGAAATGGCGAAATGAGGGTGATACTGATGGAGGAATTTAAACGTAACGACACAGTACCGGTAAGTTCCTCAATACAGGAACCCGTAAGCATAGCAGATGGTACAGTACTTTTAGGAAATACAAACTTTTCACAGGCCAGTGAATATCAAGCTGGTTGGAAAGTGGTTTATACTGGTAATGCGTCATCGGTAAACTTAAAAGGATTAAGAGGAGCTACTGAATATCGGATACTCATAATTGAATATAATGGATTGGGTACCCAAAGTAGTTATTTGAATTCAGATTATCCTGTTGCAATAACACGAACTAATGAAGTTGTTGCCCCTGCAGTAGCTGCCTCAAATATCAATTTTTCTAATGTTTTGTCCACAACCATGCGAGTTAATTTCATTCCTGGTACTGGCGATCAACGCATTGTTATAATAAAGGCCGGAAGCGCTCCGGTATTCAAACCAGAAGATGATTTATTTTATTCAGGTAATCTCGGCAACGGTGAGTTTGTGATCTATAACGGCAATGGAAATTCATTTAATGTTTCACAACTGCAGTCGAATACTGAATACTTTATTACGATTTTTGAATTTAATACGGATAGTCTGACTGTCCGTTACCTCACCAAGAATGCCCCGGTTTCGAGCAGACTTATTCCACATACAACAGCAAAACTTTTTGGGCTTGCAAATTCCGGTACTATGTATCAGATCAATCCTGATGGTAGTGACTTCACGACTATGTATGTATTCAATAACGAGCCCTCTGGATTAATTTTAGGATCAAACGGTTCACTTTTCGGAAGTTTAGCTCCAGATAAGATTTTCAAGATCAATCCGGACGGCTCAGGCTACACATTACTGCATACTTTCAACTATGACGAAGAAGGGCCCTTAATAGGTTCGCTGATCCAGGGGTCAGACGGCTCACTGTTTGGCATGACAGATGCTGGTGGCTTATCTGTCATTGGTACAATATTTAAGATCAATCCTGATGGAACCGGTCATACTGTTTTGCACTCCGGTGGATCAATGCAAACAGGATCTTTAATTCAAGGTACAGACGGCTCGCTATTTGGTATGACATCTTATTTAGGAACTATTTTTAAGATAAATACGGATGGAAGTGGATATGTAGTCTTGCATAGTTTTGCTAGTGAAAATGGAAACTATAATAATGAAGGTTTCTTAATTCAACTTTCTGATGGCTCCCTTTGTGGGATTACAGTTGGAGGTGGTTCATCGGGTCAGGGAAAAATATTTAAGATCAATATGGATGGAAGTAATTACAGGGTGATACATAATTTCAATATGACCGATAATACGAATCCCATCGGCTCGTTGATCCAGGCATCAGACGGTTCTCTTTTTGGCATGACAGCACTGGGACCATATTC
>JBEBJH010000424.1:0-1201 GCA_040079965.1 Cyclobacteriaceae bacterium | reverse complement strand
GAATCGTAAAAATACTAAAATCATTCAATTCATTCGGGGGTCTGCCGGGTAATTGGAATAGACTGAAAACCTACCACCAAGGCCACGCATTGCCTTTTTCCACATATTATCCGGTTCAGTCTCAAATACCAACTCCTCAGAAACCTGATCGCTCACAATCCAGGAATCAATTTTTAACTCCTCATCTAATTGTCCTGCCGACCACCCACTATATCCTAAAAAGAACTTTATATCGGTGCCTCCAATTTGTTTTGTTTCGATTAGAGAAATAAGCTGATCAAAATTTCCACCCCAAAAGAGTCCGGCAACAATTTCAATTGAATCATCCAGTGCAGGTACCCTATGAATAAAGTGCAGGGTATCTTGTTGCACAGGTCCCCCAATAAAAATCCGGGCATCAAATTCCTTCAAATCATTCAACACCTCACTCACTCTTGAATCGGATGGTTTATTTAGAATAAATCCTACCGAACCTTCATTGTTGTGTTCAGTCAATAGAATCGTAGTCCGTTCAAAATTCGGATCCGCGAGGTAAGGCTCAGAGAGAAGCAACCCTCCTTTCTGAGGTAAGATTTTGTTTTTATATCGGAAGAATTCCATGGTTTGTAAGCTAAATAACGTGTTTTGCAATCACCAGTTGCACCATTAAAATAATTCATAATAAAAGGAAGGAAATCATAAGTTCCAACTCATGGTTTTGTTAATTTTTGCAAAAATCCAACATGAAACCGATATCGGAAATACGGACAGAGTACAGCAAAGCTTCCCTGGACCAGGCTACCATTGAAAAGAATCCAATTGCTCAATTTGAAAAGTGGTTTCATGAAGCGTTAGAGGCCGAGGTAATGGAAGCAAATGCTATGACGCTGTCTACAGTAACTGAAACCGGCCGCCCAACAGCACGAATAGTTCTTTTAAAAGGAGTTGAACAGAATAAGTTCCTGTTCTATACCAACTATCAAAGTCAGAAGGGTAAGGAATTGGAGAATAACCCAGCGTGTGCGCTCACCTTCTTCTGGCCAGAACTTGAACGCCAGGTGCGGATAGAAGGAATTAGCGAACGGTTGGAATCCTCCGTATCCGAAGCATACTTTCAAAGCAGGCCCCGTAGCAGCCAGGTAGGTGCCTGGGCTTCGCCTCAAAGCAGCATCATTAAAGATCGTACGTTACTGGAGGCAAGAGCAGTTGAAATTGAAAAACG
>JBEBJH010000296.1:0-4911 GCA_040079965.1 Cyclobacteriaceae bacterium | reverse complement strand
TCCTGAACATAGTCTTCGCGTATGGCTCCCACATACACATGATATTCAAGTATATTTTGCAACGTAGCTTTGTTCTCAGGTTTTACTAGATTCTCGACTGTGCCTGCTGGTAGCTTTGCAAAAGCAGCATCGGTTGGTGCAAAAACAGTAAATGGACCTGCGTTCGATAGTGCATCCACATACTCAGCTGCCTTTAATGCAGCAACAAGTGTGGTGTGATCGGGCGAGCCAACGGCAACACGAACAACATCGGGTTCGGAGGTATTATCGATTACAGCCGATTGTCCCGCGCCTGGCGCTTCCGCATCTGCGGCATTTTCTGTAGTGGCCGGTTGCTGACCACAAGAAAACGCGAACAGTGCAATCAGAAAAATAAATTTATAGTGTTTCATAGGTAGGTTGTTTTTGGTGATTCGATTTTATTTCTCGCCATCGTTTTGGCGCATGAACTCAAGAATATCGCGTCCATCGCCAATGGATAAGTTTTGATTGGGCATCCGCATCAAACAAAGCTCGAGCAACTTTTGAGCTTCTTCATCTTGTTCCAGCATCACATCAACATTCAAAATCATATTCATAATCCATTCTGGCTTTCTGCGTTTGGTGATGTCCTTCCATCCGGGCCCTACTACACGCTTATCATCCAGTTTATGACACGCCTGACATTTCATATTATAGATGTCCATTCCTCTTTTTATGCGCTCTTGGTCCAGCGGAGTATTCATGGTTACATTTTTAATAGCACCAATTCCCTTAGTAGGATCGGTGATAGCTTCTACTGCACTCTTATTAGTATCGGTTTCCTTTGAATCTGCTGAGGGCTTATCTGGCGCACAGCCGAGGACCAAGCTGGCGAGGGCGATTACAAGAATATATTTCATAGTTTATTGGTTTTGGTTATAGTGTTATTTTTCTTCCTACGAGTCTAAGTTTTCCTTCCTCTTCCATCTTTTTCACGGTACGAATTACTGTCTCTACTCTAAGACCGCTCATATCTGCCAACTGCTGGCGGGTGAAAGGAACTACATAGTCATGATTCTCCTGAGTCCTAAGCTGTCTTCCTTGACTGATCGAGTCATCTTTCAAATATTTCAACAAACTTGTGATGCGATGCTCCGGGTCATAAAATGAGATTTCAGAAAGCACCATCGATTTGTATCGCAACCTCTGACACAGCACCTGATCTAAATGAAGATGAATGTCAAAGTTTTCGCGGAGGAGTGTTAGAAATTTCTCTTTGGATAATTTGATAACTACGGTTGGCTCCAGGGCTACTGCGTTACTGGGGTAAGGAAATGAACAAAGAAGCGGAGGTTCTCCAAAACTATCGTGGGCTTTAAAAACTCCCTGAATAAATTCCTGACCATCGGGACTGTTCGTGATCATCTTGATTGATCCTTGAATCACCTGGAAGTAATTCAAGGCCTCCTCCCCTTCACGGAAAAGTACATCATCCTTTTGAAGGTTGATTTCTTTTGCACCGTAACTCTGCAGCACCAAATGGTCAATCATAATTCTGTTGCTTTTATTATGCGAACCTAGCGTTGCACCCGATTGCAAAAAATGATTTACATCATCATTAACAATGACTTCTTTTGTAAAAGCCTCCAAAACAGGGTTCCAAAGCGAATTATAGTCCGTAAGGCTTGATGGTACGTTGCTTTTCTTCATATCAATCGGCCATCAAAGATTATGACTGGATCACTTTTCGTTTATGATCAGGATCATGTTGCCTGTATTTTTTAATATATTTTTGAAATAATGCCTGGCATGGGAAGCCTGCATCTGAAGCCATGCAAGGCTATAAAGCAAAATCCCCTTCAACGTAAGCTGAAGGGGATTTTTCAATTCCGGGTTATTTTCTCGTAATGCTATTTCTCACCATCGTTCTGACGCATAAATTCGAGTACATCACGTGCATCACTAATGGACATCGTTTCAACCCTCATGCGGGTACCACAAGACTCCAATAACTTGAGGGCTTCCTCATCATTATCCAACATAACATCCACGTTGGTAACCATATTCATAATCCACTCTGGCTTTCTACGTTGCGTAATATCTTTCCATCCCGGGCCTACCGTGCGTTGATCATCCAATGTATGACAAGACTTGCACTCGGCCTGATAGATTGCTTGTCCTCGCTCTACTTTGTCCAACTCGAGAGGGTTAGCGAGTGCTACATTTCTTATAACTCCAATTCCTTTTGCCGGATCAGTTAACGAATCAAGCTCGCGGTTGCTGAGTGTCTCATTTGTATTTTTCTGAGTGCAAGAAAACAGTGCCAGACTAAGTGCAATTCCAACTATGTATTTCATAACCTAAAAATTTATTGTTCTCTACTCGTCACTAATTCAAATCCTTCTGGTGTAAAACTACTACTGCACTCGTTTGTAAAACATGATTAATATCATGTAAATCGATGATTTGTTTAATAGTTCAATAGAATGCTTACGTAATCAATAGCATCCTATTAATATCAGAGTGATGTGCGGGTAAATTTCGGGTTACTCCGATTTAAACTTATAAACCGTCTTTTGTTTATATACCTCACCCGGCTTTAGTACCGTGGATGGAAAGTTGGGTTGGTTAGGCGAATCCGGAAAGTGTTGGGCTTCAAGGCAAATTGCGGTACGGAATTCATACTTCATACCGTCCTTTCCAATATCACTACCATCCAGAAAATTACCAGAATAGAATTGCAATCCGGGCTCTGTTGTCCATACCTCCATGATCCGGCCGGAAGTGGGTTCCTTGACCGATGCCGCTAATGAAAATTCATTCCCGGTTTTTACCAATACCCAATTATGATCGTATCCCTTTCCATTCTTAAGTTGCTCGTCATTGGCAGCAATGCGCGCTCCAATTTTGGTGGGTTTGGTAAAATCAAAAGGTGTTCCGGTAACAGATTTCAGTTCACCTGTTGGGATCAACCCGACATCCACGGGGGTAAACCGATCTGCATTAATCATCAATTCGTGATTAAGAATATCGCCACTACCTGCACCGGCAAGATTGAAAAAAGAGTGGTGAGTTAGGTTGACGACTGTGATAGCATCCGTAGTTGCTTCGTATTCAATCATTATCTCATTGTCATCCGTGAGGGTATACGTTACCCTTGCCTTTAATGTACCCGGATACCCCTCTTCGCCATCTTTACTGGTATAGGTTAAAATGGTACGACCTGGATTCGTATCCGAGGGATCCTTTTGCCACAGAACATTATGAAACCCACCGGGTCCACCGTGCAAGGCATTGGCTCCGTTGTTTAAGGCTAACTGGTAGGGATTACCGTCCAGAAGAAACTTTCCCTTGGCAATTCGGTTTCCATAACGGCCGATTAAAGCCCCAAAGTAAGGATTGCCTGAAATGTATTGTTCCGCAGAATCGTAGCCGAGTACCACATCGGCCAGCTTTCCATTGCGGTCGGGAACCCAAAGGGAAATCAATTTTCCGCCAAAAGGGGTAATGATGGCGACTACTCCGTGTTTATTAATTAATGTGTCGGTGGATTCTTGTAAGGAGGCGGTGCCTTGAGTATCCTGCATAGCGTCTTGCTTTTTTTCGGTGGAGCAACCTGCAGCCAGCAGGACAACAATGCCCACATAGATTATTTTCATTGCATTAAGATAAATAAAAAAGCCGATCTCAAAAGGCTTAAAAAGGATGGCCGGTCTAATCTCCCGGGACGCACTGTCTATCGCAAGATCTGATTGAACTCCAGTTTTTCTCCGTCAGGGCCCAGGATATTAAAATATTTACAACCGTTTCGCCAAAACGATGGGAGGTGTACTGGCTTCTCTTCCAGAATATTGAAAGAGGCTTTCTTCAAGAGCATGAACGTATGGTCAATGTCATCTACATCAAATGCGATGTGATCAATATGGCCATGGTTTCGCGCTCTGATTTCTTTCAGTTGCTTTTCTGGCATCTGATATAATTCAAGGATGCTGTCCTTTTTCTTCATCATGATGCAGGTTCCTGTTTCACCCTCAAACGCAAAGATTGTTTGCATCACATTTTGAAACCCAAACCGGGCATAAAATGCTTCTGAAACAGTGATGTTGGAGACGGGGATGCCGATGTGCTGAAGGTTATTGATGAGGGTAGAAAGTTGATTCTCCATAAGTTTAGGATCGGTTAAAGGTTATCCAAGATCAACTAAAAACCTTTTCCAAAATGGGTAGATGAACTATTTTTTTTCATTCCCGCAGCACTATTTATTTGGCGTCTGGACATGGACTCCGATTGAATGTGATTCCACTGCTGGAGGATTAACAAAAAAAAACCTCTGCAGACCCGGCCACAGAGGTTTTCATTCAATTGCAGATGCCATCAGCTCATTCGGGTTTAGTGAGTTGCCATTCTTTTAACAAAGCATACTCACGGCTGTTGTGACCGTACAATCCACGCACGTACTTCTTCACCGCGCGGGCTACCTGTAGCATCGACTCTTCGTTGCTGTACAAGACCTTGTCGCGATCAATCAGTACCATGCGCCAGAGTTTACGGGCATCGGCTACTGCCTGGTTCAGTTGCATCAGTTCCAACACCTTTGCTTCTAACCCCTCTACCGTGTACAGCGGTTCGCGGGATTGGTACAAGGGTTCGGTCTTCAACGACTGCACCAGTTTGGAAAACGCATCGGCCTTTGCCACAAATGCCAGTTGCAAGTGTCCCTTTGGCCCGGGGGCTGATTCCACCTGTTCGGATGGAATTGCACTCCGGGTTTTAGGAGAAGCACCGATGAAGCGATGCACATGGGCACGGGCGTTTTCTAGATATTCAGGTTTAGTACCTGAGGCCTCCAGCCTGCGCAGGGTGCCGGCCAGTAGTTTAGGAACTTGATCGAATGCCTGCTTCCGTTCCACCACGTGTCGGTCATATTCCGCTCGGGCAATTTTTACTTGA
>JBEBJH010000042.1:0-24928 GCA_040079965.1 Cyclobacteriaceae bacterium | reverse complement strand
CTTTTAGTTGGCCTGGGTTGCCTAATCAATGCCACGCATTCGCTGAATCAGCGATTCGGTTGCCTTTCGATCCCAATTGGCAAAACGCCCGCGTTGCAGTACCAGGTGATTATCAAGGTTGGGTTGAAGATAATAGTGAAACACAAAGCCTGCCTTGGGTTGTTGCCATCCGATCATCTGACCAAAACGGAGGTCATTGAAGATAAGAGTATCCCCTTTCAAGTCAACCGTATAATAGCCTTGCGAAAACCGCTTCAGACGATCGACTTCTTCCTGATTGCTGATAAGCCGCAGCAGGGAATCCTGCCGTGGAAAGAATTGAAAGTTAATGGTGGGCTGCCTATCAAAAACGGAATGATAGCCAATGAAACTTCCTGAATCACTATTGGCCACCACATACCAAAGCAAATTGTTAAACGGTGTAGGGGTAGTAAAATAATGGTTAACGTTTATTCCTTGTTCAATCAGGGTTGCCTTAACCTCTTTGTCCACTGTGAATTTATTAGTCAATGCATACCCTAAGTAAAATGCGCTCACAATGATTCCGCCTGCAGCCCAATATACCCGGCTCTTGTTTTCAACAGAGGTAGCTATCAGGAACAACGTAGCTACACCCAATGAAATTGAAAAAAGCGGATCAGCAACAAAGAGGGTATGAAACGAGACCCGAGCGTGACTGAAGGGTTCAAACCAGGCCGTACCGTAGGCGTTGAAGGCATCCAGCACGGAGTGTGCAAGTACCTGAATACCAAAGAAGGTTAGCCAGTATTTAAAAGTTGTTTGTGTATTACCCCACCCCCGTTGTGCGGCCCAGGCGAGTACGGGTGCAATAAGAAACGCAAAGAGGAAGGAATGGGTAAAGCCCCGATGGGCCAGCACATTGGCGGAGGGTTCGAGCCAAAACGAAAAAACAAAATCAAAGTCAGGAACGGATTGCGCCAACGCACCAAACAATAAGGCCTTTTTACCTATGCGCTTGGTGGCAAGAAGTTCACCCAGACAAGCTCCCAGGGCCACATGTGTTAAGGTATCCACAGATTTACTTTCGTTAAAGTGCGCGCTTACTTCGTTGAAAGTTACCTAATAACATAAGAAATAAGCCCAATAAAAAGTAAACCAATTGTAAAATATGATTTTCAGGGAGCATGTATACCTGCGCCAGGATCCAACCCGTTAAGATAGCCCCTTGAATAAATACTAACGTGGGATAAATTGGGCGTCTAATCATCGTAACAACTGATGTTATCAGATTTAGAATACCCACTGCAAAAAATAGAATCAACCCCGGGGCCTCATAATCGGTAAAAAATGTTTCGCTCAGTCCTCTCACGCTTAGCCCCAGGGTATTACCTGTAGGATCAACAACCAATGCTAACCCACCCAAACTGGCAGAGATGCCAATAAAGAGCAGCAGCACAATGGAAACCACCCAGGTAATGGATTCAAACTTCGAATGAACAAGGTGTTTCATCTAGTTAAGACTTTCTACCGCATTCTTGATGTGCTTATACGCCAGTGAAATTTCATATTTAAAGTCATCATACTTTTCCTGTGTGGCACTTAGCTTGTCTTTCGTTTTGGAGGTCATCTTTCTGATCTCCCTTCGCACGGTTTGCATCTTATTGCGATAGTCATCTCTTACATCGAATTTCTTGAGTCTAAAGCGCAATCGCATGATCTCCATTTTGAGTTTAAACTGCTCCACCTCATGAAGAAAGAAATCAGGAGCTTTTATCGTACGCCAGTTCTTTTGAATATTCTCTTCAAGATTGGCCAGGGCCTTCATTATCCTTTTCTGTTGCTCCTCAAAAAGAACTTTGGAGTCAGCTTTACCCAATGCCAGTTGTAATTCGAGTTCTTCGATCTTGGCTTTTACCTCCGGGCTCAAATAGTTTTCGGCTGGGTTCGCAAGCAGATTCTTGAGTTCGCTTATCTTGAGCCTGAACTCTTTCTTTATTTCTTCAAATTTATCCGTTGCCTCAGCTTTACCCAAAGCTAATTGAAGAGTCAGTTCGTCAATCTCCTGCTGGGCCGACAACAACTTCTCGGTTACCTTTTGCAGGATGTCTTTTTCAATGGTTTCTTCCGTTTTCATTGTAGCTTATTGTTTCGTGATAAACTTTACAATACTGCTGAATCCATTACATGAGGAAAATAATTTTTCAAGAATGCCTCCCGCTGATTTTCAGTCATCTTATGCGCTGTTTCAACACTCAGTTTTACTTTTTTAAATTCAGGGTCGGCAGTCAATAAGTTGAATAATTCTGTTTTAGCATCGCTGGGGCCAAACAGAACAACTTCATCAAAACTTTTAATCAGGTCGGCTATTTTTTTGAAATAGTTTGTATTCAACTGCCTTTCCTTTTTATGCATCAACCCTTCATTCCTGGAAAAACTGTGCTGCTTTTCTTCCCAGGTAAATTCAGATTCTACCACCGTGGTGGTAATCGAATCACCTTTTAACTCCATCACATAAGCGGTGGAGTAATCCATCCAAACACCTAATTGCTTCGCGGTTTTCATAACTCCTGGGTTTTAAATTCTATCAATCTCAAGTTATTTTATCCCTCTCATTGACTACCCGATATTACTTCTGTTGGTTCACAATAAATATGACATACGTCATCAATGCTTGATAATTATTTCATAAAAAAGCCCCCTATACATTTGCATAAGGGGCCTGATTTTTGAAATCAAATTTGATTAAACAGCGATCACTTTCTCTTCATTAGCTATCAAGGCTGCGTCCAGATCCTCGCCAGGTTTTGTAATGATCTTTTCACTCACTTTATCCCATTCAATCCTGCGACCTAATTTGTAAGACAAGCCGGCCATGTGTGCCGATATGGCTTCCTGGAATCCTTCGTTGATACTGCAACTTGGGGTACCTCCATTGCGAATGCAACTAAGCCACTCCCGCATGTGTAAGAAGGTTGAATCCACTCTCTTTCCATCGCGATAAGTCCAGAGCAACCCTTTGTTTGCAAAATACTTGGCCGTGGCCGAAGTAACTGCATCGGTGGCGTTGGCCATTGGATTGTATTGATAAATAGGAATTTCTGGATCAATTCGCTTTTCTTTAATCATGTCAGCAAACCGGGTGCTTCGGGCATCAGCATAAATGCTGATCATGTTTCCGAGTTCCATTGTAGCATCATGTCCCATCAGGTAAGTACCCCGGTCAAACTGATTTCCTAATGTGGCACTATAAACGAAGGTCATCCCCTTCTCCTTCCCTTCGTCCTGGCTCCCACCAGTGCTAAAATCAGGAAACTCCATGTTTACCTGCATCACATCGGGAACATTACGGCCATCGCGGTGTGTATAAATTCCTCCGGAGGCCATCACAGAAGTTGGGATTCCCATTTTTAACAGGCAGTTGATACGATCATAGTCGTGGGTTAATAAATCCCCCGACAACCCGGAGCCATAGGCCCACCATTTTCTCCAACGGAAAAAGTGTTCTTTGTTGAATGGTTCTTTTGGCGCATTGCCCAGGAACATATCCCAGTTAATGGTTTCTGGTGAAGCCTTCTCATGAATATCATATTGCCATGCTCCATTATCATCGTTGCGATTTGTATTCGTAGTTACCAGCGATACGTGGCCCAGCGTTTTCTTATTGATGATGTCCATCGCGGTAAGGAAACTTTGTGTTTGACGGTGCTGGTGGCCTACCTGAAATACAATTTTTGGATTTGAGCGAACCGTTTCCCTGAGGGTATAGGTTTCTGAAACGTTATGAGTCATTGGTTTTTCTACGTACACATGCACTCCGGCATTAATTGCATCGATAGCCATCGGAGCGTGCCAATGATCCGGGGTGGCAATCACCACAGCATCTACTTGTCCGCTGCTAACCATTTCCTTATGCGTTAGAAAACGCGTAACCTTATTTTCAGAAGTTGAAAATGAGTTAAGAACGCGTTCTGCATTTATATCAAAAATGTCGCACACGGCTGTGATCTTGATATTCAGATTTTCCTGATCTACAAATTCTTTTAGCCGTGTATCGTTCGGATTTTTCTCGGCTGCCTCCTTCATACTTGCAAGCCACTCTTTGGTAGCAAATCCCAACGCTCGGCAAAGTTGCTCACCACGAATTCCGAAACCGATAATTCCTAAGCGTACAGGATTACCTGCCATCGGGCCCGTTGGTGGCGGTGCCGCGGCCTTAATATTCAGAGTCTCGAGTAAAAATTGTTTTTCCTGTTTTGCCGAAGTAGTCAACTTCGCTCCGGCAAACCAAACAGTGCCTAACACAGGGATGCCGGCAAGGCTTTTCAACATGTCGCGCCTGCTCCATGAATTGAATATAGAATCTTCATTTTTCATAGTCTGTTATCTTTAGGGTGTAGATTAGCCGTTGGCTGTTTCTGTTTTTTTCCTGTTAAAGAATCGTTCAATTCCAAAGGAAGCATACGTTGGTAATTGGTAGATCACCAATAGTGCTGCCATCTCAATCAGATTCTTGTTTACAATCCAGTAACTTCCTTCGGTAGGTCCTTGCTCTAATCCCGGGAACGGAGGGTGTGCCAGATAATACAAGGCGAGTAATAAGATACCTCCTATACACGCCCAACGAATCTTAAGTCCCAGCAATAAGCCAGCACCTACAGCAATTAATCCTACAATGTTCAGTGTGTCAACCACCGTGATTAGTGAATCTCCGGAGATCCAGTTGAAGAAGGGCTTCAAAAAAGAAGCGCTTAACAAATATCCTTTCGAGGTCCAGGCGGGGTTGTATAACTTCAAAACTCCTTCGTATAAAAAGTGCCATCCGATCAGGATGCGCAAGAAAATGAGGCTATTATTTTGCCCCGCAGAAAAGTGGCTTGGTTTCATATGGTTTATGTTTATTGAACTCACGATATTATACCTCAATTTATCAGTAAAAAATGATAAAAATCAGTGCCAGATATAATCTAACGCATGTCGTGCGATGCGATTAATCAGGTTTGGTTTAAAGTCTATGAGGTTAATTCTCAGGGTTTTCCTTACCTTTGCGGCTTATTTTATAAAATTTACATGATTGCAGCTAATAATGTCACCCTTCAGTTTGGTAAGAGGGTGCTTTTTGATGAGGTTAACCTGAAATTTATAGGCGGTAATTGCTATGGCGTTATCGGTGCAAATGGTGCCGGAAAATCAACTTTTCTAAAAATCCTTTCCGGAGATATTGATCCTACCCGCGGGCAGATAAGCATTGATCCCGGAAAGCGGATGGCGGTGTTGCGCCAAAATCACTTTGAGTTCGATGAGGTTGCAGTACTTGATACTGTTATGATGGGATACACTCACCTGTGGAGCATCATGCAGGAAAAGGATGCCATTTATGCCAAGCCAGACTTTTCAGAAGAGGATGGAATCAAAGCTTCTGAGTTAGAAGCAGAGTTTGCTGAACTCAATGGCTGGAATGCACAGTCCGATGCGGCCTCACTCCTGAGTGGTTTGGGAATAACCGAAGAGAGTCATTACAAGTTGGTGAAAGAATTAAGTGGTTCGGAAAAAGTAAGGGTATTGTTAGCTCAGGCTATCTATGGCAATCCCGATATTCTTATTCTGGACGAACCTACCAACGACCTTGATTTACATACGATTGGCTGGCTGGAAGATTTTCTTTTGGAATTCAAGAATACGGTGATCGTTGTTTCGCACGATCGTCACTTTTTGGATACGGTTTGCACACACGTTGTTGATATCGATTTTAAAGCCATTCGCCTTTATACCGGCAATTATTCATTCTGGTATCAGTCCAGTCAGTTAGCTTTATCACAACGTGCATCAGCTAATAAAAAAGCAGAAGAAAAGAAAAAGGAGCTACAGGAATTTATTGCCCGCTTTAGTGCGAATGCTTCGAAATCAAAGCAGGCAACCAGTCGCAGGAAATTACTAGAGAAGATTAACCTGGATGACATTCAACCCTCGAACCGGAAATATCCGGCTATTATCTTCCAGCAAAAGCGCACGGCTGGTGATCAGATTCTTCATGTAGAAGAGTTAACACATACGCTTAACGGATCTGTTCTTTTTAAGAAGCTGGATTTCTTTGTGAATAAGGGTGATAAGATTGCCTTCCTTAGTAAAGACAGTTTAACCATTACTACTTTATTTCAACTATTAATAGGTGAACTTAAACCCGACTCAGGCAGCTTTAAATTTGGGCAAACCATTACACCTGCCTACCTGCCTGTCAATAATGAATCGTATTTTCAATCGAACGACAACCTGATAGATTGGCTGCGCCAGTATGCAGAAGAGGAAAACCGGGATGAAGTTTATATCCGTGGGTTCCTGGGCAAGATGCTTTTCTCGGGTGAAGAAGTGTTTAAAAAGTGTAGTGTGATATCAGGTGGTGAGAAAGTGCGTTGCATGATTTCACGCATGATGCTTGCCGGGGCAAATCTGTTGATATTGGATGAACCTACTAACCACCTGGATCTGGAATCAATCACGGCATTCAACAACGCATTGAAAGATTTTCCTGGCACCGTGCTATTTACTACGCACGATCATGAGTTTACCCAAACCGTAGCCAACCGTATTATCGAGATAACTCCGAATGGGCACATCGATCGCTTGATGACGTATGATGAATACATTTCCAGTGAGCACATTGTTGCCCAAAAGGAAGCACTCTATGCAGAATAGAATTTTAGGGCTTAGGTAAACGCAATAAAAAAGCCCCGATAGATCGAGGCTTTTTTATTGCGATCATGAGTTGAAACTAATCTAAAAGACCTAAGGTCTTCATTCTCTTTTCAATCCTTGCAACCTGAGCAGTCATCTCAAGATCACTATAGATCATGTATAAAACATCCAATACTTTTCCTTCATCGGGACTGAGTTTTTCACATTTTTCCCAATAAGGAAGTGCAACACGAAGTTTTTCCTGATATACTTTATCTAATTGAACCTTTTTATTGAAGTCATCTTTTGAATTGCCTAATTGATTCATTTCACTTTTTACTTTCTTGGCATCCTCGTAGATAACCTCGGCTAATCCCAGTTGTGGCTCAAAATATTTCTGGTCTAATTTGATGGCTTCTTCATACCATTTTCTGGCCTCTACCGGATCTTTTAATTCATTACTGATAACACCCAGAAAGTAACGAGACTCCTTATCATTGGGATCAGCTGCTGCCTGTTTTTCCATTACAGCCTTAGCTTCCGGGAGGCGATTCATCTTAATATACATATCCAACTCAAACTTGGGGTACTCCTTATTGTTTGGATATTTTGCAACCAAATCCTGAGCTAATTTCAGCGCTGCCTCATTATCTTTCTTCTGATCGCGATAGATGCTAAATAGCATAATGTAAGCATCCGGAGAACTTCCGCCCTTCACCTGATAATCTTTTATCAACGCAATTGCTTTGTCATACTCTCCGGCCGCAGGTGCAAAGAAAACTCCTGCATTCATCAAAATTGAAGTGTCGTTAGGGATGAAGTAAAGTGTACGCTCAGTATATTCAAAAGCTTTCTTATAGTCTTTATTGTCCTGATAAGATGAAACAGCCTTATTGAAATAACTCTGCGCCAGAAACGCGTTAACCTGCTCGTTCATCATCGGAAAGCCTACAGCATCATTAAGAAAAGCTGGCGTCTTTCCATTATCAAGAGATTTTGCTTTTTCAAAGGACTCCTTGGCAATAGGAAAACCATCAGGAACTAATGATTTATACTTTTCAACCTTAGTTGTATCAATACCAGCATAGATAACACCTTTCAGGAACCAGGCTTTTGCGGCATTTTTTGTGGGTTGTCCTTTTTTGTCAACCATGAAGTCCTGACTGGCCGTTGTTACATCAATGATGGCTTTGGCTTCATCAAACTTGCCGGCACGCAGGGCTTTTTCCGCATTAGCGATGCTTGGCTTTATTTCTTTCTGGGCCAAGGCAGCAAACGGAAGAAGTCCGATTAATAAGATGGCTATCTTTTTCATTTTAAAAGTAAGGTTTAGTTCAAGTTTAGTTTATTCGGTTACTGTATTATTGTTTTCGGGTAAATCCCCTTCTATCTTTTGAATTTTCTCCACGGATGAAATCGCATCATCTTCGTTCAGTTTAATCAGACGCACTCCCTGCGTTGCCCTTCCCATTACCCGCAATTCGGCTACGCTAATACGAATGCTAATTCCGGATTTATTAATAATCATCAAGTCATCGTTATCGACAACCTCCTTGATTGCAACAAGCTTGCCAGTTTTTTCGGTAACGTTAATGGTTTTAACACCTTTTCCGCCCCTGCGGGTTATCCGGTAGTCTTCAATAGACGAACGTTTACCATACCCTTTCTCAGAGACCACCAACAAATTGGCATCCGGACGACTAATACAAACCATTCCAATTACCTTGTCCTCACCCGATTCCAAGGTAACTCCGCGTACCCCAGAGGCTGTTCTGCCCATCGGGCGCACATCGCTTTCGTTAAAGCGAACGGCCTTACCCTCACTTTTTGCAATGATAATATCATTCTGACCGTTTGTCAAAGCAGCATTCAACAGGCGGTCGCCATCGTTGATCGTAATCGATGTAATTCCATTTGCCCGGGGTCTTGAATAAGCTTCCAACGAGGTTTTCTTGATAGTACCTCTTTCCGTACAGAGAATGACAAACGTATTATTGATATACGTTTCATCCGTTAAGTCCTTCACATTGAGAACTGCTTTCACTTTATCGCCCGGCTCTATGTTTAGCAGGTTTTGAATAGCTCTTCCTTTGGAGGTCTTATTTCCTTCCGGAATCTCATATACCTTTTTCCAGTAAACCTTTCCGAACTCGGTAAATATAAGCAGGTAGTTATGAGCCTGAGCAATGAATAAATGCTCTGTAAAATCATCCTCCTTGGTGCTGGCTGCCTTCGATCCTATTCCGCCTCTTCCCTGCGTACGGTATTCTGAAAGTGACGTACGTTTAACATACCCCTGATTGGAAATCGTAATCACCATCTCCTCATTGGCAATCATGTCTTCCAGGGTAATATCGTCATCACTATGAACTACCTCGGTTCTGCGCTTGTCACCATAGCGTTCTTTGATTTCAGCCAATTCATCTTTGATAATTCCCATGCGAATAGGTTCACTGGCAAGAATCTCATTGAGGCGGGCAATCAACGCTTTTACCTCATTGTATTCATTTTGGATTTTATCACGCTCAAGACCCGTCAGTCTTTGAAGACGCATCTCAAGGATTGCCTTGGATTGAATTTCAGACAGGTTGAATTGTCTCATTAAACCCTCTTTGGCAACTTCCGGATCGCGCGAGTTGCGTATCAAGGTAATCACTTCATCCAGATGGTCGAGAGCGATCAGGTACCCTTCAAGAATGTGTGCTCTCTTCTCTGCTTCATTAAGTTCGAATTTAGTTCTGCGAACCACCACTTCATGACGGTGATCAACAAAATGAACTATCAAATCCTTAAGGTTCAGCGTCTGAGGCCTTCCTTTAACCAGGGCCACATTGTTTACCCCAAACGAAGATTGAAGTTGTGTGTATTTATAAAGATTGTTTAATACAATGTTTGGAATAGCATCCTTCTTCAAATCATAGACTACCCGATATCCATCGCGGTCCGATTCATCGCGCATGTCGCTGATACCTTCCAGTCTTTTCTCGTTAATCAAAGCAGCCGTCTTTTCAATCATAACGGCCTTGTTCACCATGTAGGGAACTTCTGTTACAATGATCTGATCCCGGCCATTAGGTGTAGTAACAATCTCCGCTTTTGCCCGAACCACAATCCTTCCCCTGCCCGTGAGAAAGGCTTCTTGCACACCCTGATATCCATAAATAATACCGCCCGTTGGAAAGTCAGGAGCGGTGATGTAGTTCATTAACTCAGAGATCGTAATCTCCTTATTATCAATATAGGCAGTGATCCCATCTATTACCTCGGTTAAATTATGGGGCGCCATATTCGTGGCCATGCCAACTGCAATACCCGATGATCCATTAATTAAAAGATTGGGAACTTTGCCCGGTAAAACGGTAGGTTCTGTAAGCGAGTCATCAAAGTTGGGCTGAAAGTCTACCGTTTCTTTGTTAATGTCAGCCAGTAATTCTTCGGCTATCCTGCGCAACCGCGCCTCGGTGTATCGCATCGCGGCCGGTGAATCTCCATCAATTGATCCAAAATTACCCTGACCATCTACAAGGGTATAACGCAATGACCAATCCTGTGCCATGCGCACCATGGTATCGTATACCGATGAGTCGCCATGGGGGTGATACTTACCAAGCACCTCCCCTACGATACGGGCAGATTTCTTATAAGGCTTGTTATAATTTACACCCAACTCCAGCATGCCATAAAGCACTCTGCGGTGAACAGGTTTTAATCCATCACGTACATCAGGCAAGGCTCGTGAAACGATGACCGACATCGAATAATCGATGTAGGCGCCACGCATTTCATCTTCTATGTTGATTGGTATAATGTTCTGCCTCGCGGGAGGATTACTGCTATCTTCAGCCACGTTTTACCTGGGGTTAAAATGGGTCATATTCAGCCAATTGAAAGGCCTTAAAAATCAGGCTGCAAGGTAAAGAAAATTAGCCAATTGTAGCGCCTTTGTACCATGCGAAAAGAAGGATTTTCTATTAAAAATCAGCGATTATTTTTCGAACTACCGTTAGCTCAATACGGGTTTAACTTGCGCTTATTTTTACCCTTGTATTTGATCAGGGTCGGGTGGTTTTCGCCATATTCAGGATTCTGTTTTTTGAAGAAGGCATGCACCCTGCTCCGATACTCTTTATTGCCGTGTGCATGATTCATTTGAATCTTACAATCCTTTAGATAGCACCGGGGGAGTTCTGGAAGAGAATATGTAAGACCAAACTGGAAGTAGGCCGCATTCATTTTATGAACAATAGAATTTGCACCAACATTCAGGGTGTATTTCTTGATATCGAACGAAGGTCTTACAAACGCCCGAAGGTCTTCCGAGAATTCATACTCGGCAGTAACCCCTAAATTGAAATACATCCCTTTCTTGATAAGGTTAGAATCGAAATTCTTGCCGGGCTTATAGTTGCCAACCTGAAGATCACCTGTGAAAAGAAACTTATCGAGTCGGTAAAACGAAACGCCCGCCATGCCGTAATATTTCCGCATCCAGCCAAAGGAGCTGCCCGGTTGAAAGCCTGCAATTTTATCCTGATACGTTGTAGGGTTGAATTGCCCCAGGAACATTGCCTCATACGAGTATCCGCCCCCAAGTCGATAACGCTTGAGGAACTCATAATGAACAGTCAGATTAATCGGAATATTTAAACCCTTTCCCTTGAATCCCAGCTTGGCCGTGTCTCCAGTTACTAAAAAGCTATCCGGCATAACGGTCAAGGTATCGGCTGTTAATAAGTTTACCCAATTTGAATACCTGGGATCCACGGCACTACCCACTGGAAAAATTCGCGGTGCATTCCCACTCCTTTGAAATACTCCAAAGCTGTCGAGCTTGTGATTCATAAAGGTGTTGCCAACGCCTGTACTAAGACTGAACTTGAAATTCCTAAGAACTTTACGGATAGGGTTTTTCTTTCTCTTGGCATAGATTGTCTCCAACGGAAAGGTCGGTTTCTCGTCATCCTGGGCTAAAGACATAACCGGCAGTAGAAAGAGAGCTACTAGCAAAAGGCAGGATATAGAGACCTTACTTTTCAGAATAATCTAAATTAAACCTTAAAGATAACAGGGAGAACCGGATGGTAAAATGTTCATGTGGCTAGTATCCGTAATTAGGATACCCACTTTCTAACGAACTAAAGGTATGAAACAGTATCTGGCCTTTGCCTGCCTGATAGGTAAACTCCAGCTCACTGTTATCCCCACGAGGTCCTTTGAGGCTCAGCTTCACAACATTTTGGCCAACGTTTAGTGGAATGCGGGTATAGTAAATGCTGTGAGGTAACGTTTGCCAATTGCGGGTATCTGCCTTTTCAGTGATCGCATTAATCATTCCCAAAACTGAGCCTAATGTTTTATCCTCCTGTTTTACCTGGTGCTCGGCTACCTTTTTAAGAGCCACCCGTATCAACGCTTTGCTCAACTCCAGGTCCATGCGCTGTTGCAGACTTTTGAACGCAATTTTATTTACATCTTCAAGCAGTTGTAGTTGTATGGAATTACCCTGCAGGGTCAAGGTAGCTTCTGAATAATAACAGGGTCGCTCCACATAGCGAGGCAATGCCACCCGAAAGAATTCAAGGCTAGCTAATCCATTCTTTTCCCTTTCGTCATAACCCTCAAGGGGAAATGGAAAAGTGAGACCCAGCTCGCGATTATAGAAATACACCATACTTCCCCTGCGGTCAACCATGAAATTAATCCCCCACTCTGCTTTTACCGGACTTAATCCATTGTGCCAGAAGAAAACCAACTCGCCCCCTTCAGGCGCTACGTATTCGTATTCCGGCATCTCAAACTCATTTCTATACTTATTAAATTCATCCGTAAATCCACTTAGCCAGGATGTGCGTAGAATGTCATTCTTAAGTTGTTCAGGTGCTGAAACTCCAAACAAGCGTTGATAATCATTTTGATAAATCTCTAACGCATTCCGATACGCGATGAAGGCATTGTTATAATCTTTGTCGGTATCATAAATCACACCCATAAGATTATGAATAAAGGCATCACGCTGATATTTGTTTTCATTGTGGTATCGGTCGCTGAGTTGTTGCAATCGAATAGTAACCCTTCTGCATTCTACCAGAGCCTCTTCCGTCTTATCCATCTTAAGGAAATTGAGGGCCTTATAATACAGCAACATCAGGTGCTCGTGATCTTCCCCTTTATAGGTAGTGATCATGGGATTTGTTAAATAAGAAGCTGCTTCGTTGAGATAATTTATGCGGTAATCTTCGCCAAATAAAAATGCTTTTTCAAAGTATTCATTGCTCTCGGCATACCGCCCCAACATGGAGAGCACCAACCCATTATTTACATTAAATAAAAATTCTCTCTTACCGTTCGCCTCAGAAGATTTAGTCTGCAAGGTAGCTAGCGCGCTATTCAGATTACCGCGTTCGAACTCCTGATTAAATGAATAGGTGGCCTGGTAATAATTGGCGCAGGAAGTTGCCAGTAGTGAGATCAATAGAATCTTAAATTTCAAATATGGAATCCAATGTCGATTCATCATCATTCAAAATTTAAAGCAACCTAGTTTTTGATATACTTCTTTATTTCCTGCTGGCCATACCAAACACGCTTATTGGTTTCCATATCTGTAAGAAACAAGGTAGTAACATAATTAACCACGCGATTTTTATTATAGACATCCGTTTCCGAAGTCATTTCGCCAAAGAGCATCAGGTTGGCGCCTAATTCTTTTCCCCATTGAGCCATGGTGGCGGGATCAGCAAAATCCTGTTGTTGTGCCCGCTCTTCGCGTAGTTTATCTCTAAACTCATCGGATTCTACCAGGTCTGCCAATCCGGAATTAAAGATGGCTAGTTCGAATTTCTTAATATAGTTATTGGCATCGATGTGTTCGCTGGTTCGATTTTGAATCTGGCCCACAATAATTGCTGGTTTTTTATCTAACGCTTTTGCGTATTCCTGAAACTTCGTGCTGCCGAGAAGTTCGGTGGTCATTTTTCCTGCTACTTGTCGCGAATCCGAATCATTCCACCGTCCGCTAAGGTCAATTTGTTGATTAGGATCTACGCGAGATACTGTACGAGCGCAAGAGCCCAGC
Source organism: Cyclobacteriaceae bacterium (assembly GCA_040079965.1). Lineage (GTDB taxonomy): Bacteria > Bacteroidota > Bacteroidia > Cytophagales > Cyclobacteriaceae > ELB16-189. The sequence continues at coordinate 11,223 of JBEBJH010000042.1, read as the reverse complement.
ATAGAAAGGGCCAGAACGAACAAAAATATACGCATGGTAAGTGCTTTGGGATTCATAGTCCAAACTTCAAGCCAAATCTGTTTTTCGGATAGCCTTTAAACGCTGAATAACCTCTTTGGGATTGGAGGCGGAAAACACAAAATTACCAGCCACCAGTACGTGGGCGCCAGCTTCCAGCAAAGGTCTTGCGTTATCCTGATTAACTCCGCCATCGATCTCAATCAGAGCCTGGGATTTTCTTTCTATAATAAGTTGCTTCAACTCTGCCACCTTATTATACGTGTTCTCAATAAACTTCTGTCCCCCAAAACCCGGATTTACCGACATCATACAAACCAGATCAGTTTCTGCAATTACATCCTTTAAAAGCGAAATAGGTGTATGCGGATTGATGGCTACACCCGCCTTCATACCATTCGCTTTGATTTGTTGGATGGTGCGATGCAAATGGGTGCTGGCCTCGATGTGGACAGACAAAATATCAGCACCAACTTCTCTAAATGTTTCAATATATCGTTCAGGTTGCACGATCATCAGATGGACATCTAGTGGTTTTTTAGCATGCTTCTTTATTGCCTTGATTACCGGCATCCCAAAAGAAATGTTGGGTACAAAAACTCCATCCATCACATCCACATGAATCCAATCAGCCTGGCTTTCATTGATCATGGATATTTCGCTTTGCAGATTGGCGAAGTCTGAGGCCAGAATAGAGGGTGCAATGAGAGGGTTCATGAAAGCGATAATTTGAGGTATTGCAATGCTTTTGATTCCGGTGCAAAGATAAGCAGGTTTGCTTCAATACTAAGACAGATTACAACTTCGTAATCTTAAGCGTAGCCAGGTTACTTCCGGATTGGACCCTTACAAAATAAAGACCTGAGGTTAATAGGGAGATATCATACTCAAACGGATTGTTTAACCAAGAGATTTGCAAACTGGATTCGGCTACACGACTGCCTCGCGAATCATAAATTGTTACCTGCACAGGTGTGGAGGATAACTCAGTTAACTTGATACTAAAACTTGCACCTGTAACGGGGTTGGGAAAGACCGATATTAGCTGATCTGTACCTTGCAAACTTTCGATGTAGTTTTTTACGGCCCCGAAATTGGGAATGCCATACCCCATTTGATTATTAGGGGCATCAGCCAATGAAGCTGATGAAGTAATCGCAGTATACACTTCAGCCACATTAAGCGAGGGGTAGGCTTGCCACACCCCTGCCACAAGGCTGGCGATCAACGGACTGGACAGCGAGGTACCACTGGCTGTACCTAGTGCCCCACTTGGCTTAATCACACTGGTACCTGAGCCAAGCGCCACGACATCGGGCTTCGTGCGGCCGTCTGCAGTTGGACCTTTCGAGCTAAAACTGCTTAGTGTTCCAACGCTTGTGATAGATCCAATGGCAAATATGCCTTCTGCATCGGCTGGTGGAGTAACTAATTTCCATGGGGATGATCCTTCATTGCCGGCACTGCATACCACAATCATTCCCCTTTCAATAGCCTTGCGTGCGGCACGTGTAACAACCGCGGTGTTACCATCTAAATCGGAAGTCTGGTAATCCATTGAAGTGTCGTCAAACTGGTTGTATCCCAACGAGGAGTTTATGATCTCAACACCAGCACTATCCGCACGCTCAGCAGCAAATGTCCAGTTATATTCTTCAACCCGATATTCGCTTGAAACATCTTCCGTTAGGTAAAGAAAATATTCAGCCTTATAAGCGCCTCCGGTGTATGACCCCGCATCATACGCTCCCATCACGGAAAGAACTTCTGTTCCATGATCATCGGCTACATACACGCTCGACCCATTGGTGACAAAGTTGATTGTCTGCTTCACACGATTCTCGGTGAATAAATCTGAAAATGGGGTACTTGAATTTACTCCCTGAAAGCCACTATCGAAGATAGCAACGGAAATGCCTTCACCGCGATACCCTGCCAGTTGCATTTCATCCAGTCCGATTTGTTCAAGTTGAAATTGATTAACAGGTTCATCTGCCGTTGAATTTTTCCGGTGTTTTACTTTTGAAGTCCTTCCCCCTACCAGTTTACTGCCAGGCGCGACTAGTATTGATTCCTTAACAAAGGGTAGAGAGTTTATTGTAGCTACTGTAGCGGCATTGGTTTCAACCAAAACTCCATTCCACCAACGTGATGTAAAAAATGTTTTGGCTCCGGTTGTCTTTACCTGTGCAACATAGGCTGGGTTTACAGGAAGATCTTCTTCGGTAGTAGCAATTCCCTGCTTCTGCCTTCGGGCAATGCTTTTCGAACTGAGGAATTCCGATGGGTTAGAAATGGAATAGGGAGTTCCCGTTTTATCCTTAAAAAAAACAAAGTAGCGGTTTGTTTGCGCCTCTGCAATCAATGAAATAATCAGGCAAAAAAAGACAAGCTTACTGCGAAGCATATGCTTTCAGGGTTTGTCTGTAAATAACTCCTTTATCCACCTTTTGTTGTCCTAAACACGATGGAGTTGTACAATACTCCAACTGAATCACTTCTTTATAAATCAAACCAACATCGAGGGCATATACTTCGCTGCGCTCGTCACGTCCCACAATACCATCCGTGAAGTTATTTTGAATGACTGTCAATGTCTTTGGATATTCGAGGCCAGTGTCAAGCGTTAACGATTTATCAAAATCGGTAACCTGATAGGTCTCACTATCTTTTCCATTAAACACATTGCCATTGTCCGGTAAATTATTGTATTGATTTCCATTCCATTTCAACCCTGAAGCAGGAGGAAAAATCAACTTTACAAATACAGTATTGCTTTCATTCTGAGTCATTTGATTAGTTAACAGACTAGCCGACCACGTATCAAGAGGTTGCCATGGATTAGTGCCTGACGCTTTTGTTTCACGATGTAAAATATAGGTGTATCCTCCAGATGAATTTTTGGTCGAGTCGGTCACTGTAACCCTAAGGTCATAATTTATTACACTTTCAATCGACTGGTTGATCAAAGTTTCCTCAACCTGATAAATCCAACTCTCCCCTGTTTTGAGCGGAAAGTAGTTAAGCCCGGTGTCCGGATTAACGGGATCTTCGGATGAACACGCTGCTAGTGCAGCAATAAGTATAAAAAGGAAACAACCACTTCTCATTCAGTCACTAAATTCATTTCAAAGTTACCCATTCTTAGTGATATTTGGGCCATGCTAAAAACCAAGGTAAAAGCTGGAAACATAACCAACCTGAGTGACGCACGGTACTGCGCTGGCATGGGTGTAGACTGGCTAGGCTTCCCGATTGACTCTATTGATCCAAAAACATTTAAAGAGATAACCGGCTGGGTAACCGGGCCACAATTTGTATTGGAAATAAGCGCTGGTCCCTTCCCCGCCCTGTTAGACTATCCCGTAACCACGGTACAGATTTCCTATCAACAATTGAAGGAAAGCGAATCCCTGAATCAATCATTGATCATCACCTTGCCAGCGTTAGATTGGCCCACAACAAAAAGCGAACTGATAAAAAATAAACCTCGGATTTTGGGTATTCTGGTAACAGGTTTAACTGGCTCCCAGGTTTCTGATAAAGTAACGCTGAAAGAAATAGCGGACTACTTTGAAGTATTAATTGACCTCGAAGCTTGTCCTTACTCGTTGAATGAAGTTTTAGATTTCCAGATTGCCGGAATTAATATCTCGGGGAATCAGGAACTGAAGCCAGGGTTAAAAGACTATGCTGACCTTGCTGTGGTATTAGAACAACTTGAGTGTGACTAATACTACTACCTAATGTTAATGGCCGAACTTAAACCTGAGGTATTTGATCTTTTCTCCCTTAGCGGCAAACATTTCTTCATATTTGGTTTTGATATCATAGCATTCAGGCCGTAAAGAAGATTCATATAAATCGTGGGTATACTCAAAATCAATCAAATCATTTCGATACCCAAGTTCTTCAAGCGTAAAATTGAATAGATCGGTGTTGTCGGTTTTGAATCGAAAATAGCCTTCGGGGCTCAATAGCTTTTTATACATCTCAATATATCGGCTACTGGATAGCCTGCGCTTTATGTCGCGAATTCTGGGTCGCGGATCCGGAAAGGTTAACCAGATTTCATCCACCTCACCCGCTTCAAAGAAACTTTCGATGAATAATATTTCTGTTCTTAGGAACGCAACGTTTACCAATTGATCGTCTACTGCCCAGGTGCTGCCCTTCCACAGGCGATCGCCTTTTTTATCAACCCCAACAAAGTTTGTTTCAGGAAATAACCGGGCCATACCAACTGTATACTCACCACGGCCACACGCTAATTCCAGAGTGATGGGTCTATCCCGTTTAAAATATTCAGAGTTCCATTTACCTTTTATTGTCTTAAAGATTTCCTTTCCAGGCTCAATCACGTTTTCGCGACCAGCAATTATCTCAAAGCGTTTCAATTTACTCTTCACAAATTTTCGATTTCAGCAACTACAAAAGTACTCCCGCCTATTAATATCAAGTCCGTAGGTGTGCTATTAGCACGGGCATGATTAATAGCTGCGTTTACATTACTTATTGCTACTCCTCTTAATCCTGCTTCCAATGCTTTCTCCTGTAACTCACCGGCCGGCATGGCCCGTGGGATGGATGCCTGACAAAAATAGTAGTTAGCATCTTTGGGCAACAGGTGTAGAATCGTTGTCACATCCTTGTCCTTAACCATACCCAACACCCAATGAAGTTTATTGAACCTGATCTCCTTGACCTGGCACAATATCTCTTTAATGCCAGCCTCGTTATGACCCGTATCGCAAATGGTTAAAGGATTGTCTCCTATCTTTTGCCAACGTCCTTTAAGATCCGTAAGCGTTGTCGTGTTCTTTAAGCCCGCGTTAACATGGTCGCTGGAAATCCTGAATCCTTGCTTTCGCAACTCACTAATAGCAGCCAATACACCTTTTAGGTTTTTAGCTTGATAGATACCTAATAGATCCAACTCATAGGTAGAAGTCTGCCGATCATGAATTACTTCATACGTCCCACCTGGTATTCTATTAACCTGATAAAGATCGGATGCAAACACTAACTCACTAATACACTCCCGCGCCTTGCTTTCGAATACTTCTTCTACGTGAGGCTGTCTTTCACTAATTATAACCGGAACACCAGGCTTGATAATGCCTGCCTTTTCAAAAGCAATCTTTTTAAGCGTGTCACCCAATAAGTCTTTATGATCCCAACTGATATTAGTTATTAAAGAAACTAATGGTGTGATCACATTCGTAGAATCCAGTCTTCCCCCTAACCCTGTTTCTATAACCGCGATGTCAACTTTTTCTTTGACAAAATAATCGAAGGCCATGGCCACTGTAATTTCAAAAAATGAAGGCTGAATTCGTTCAATGGCAGGAGTAATTCTTTCTACAAAATCAATAATAAATTCCTGATCAATTTCTTTGCCATTTACACGTATCCGCTCAGTAAACTCTTTCAAATGTGGTGACGTGTACAGTCCGGTTTTATAACCAGCAGTCTGCACTATCGCAGCAAGCATGTGAGAGGAACTCCCCTTTCCATTCGTGCCGGCAATATGAATCGACTTGAACTTCAGATGCGGATTTCCCAGGGCTTCGCATAACTGAAGCGTATTCGTTAAATCCTTTTTGTAAGCAGCAGCACCTACCCGTTGAAACATCGGTAGGTTCGCGTAGAGATAATTAAGTGTTTCTGAATAGGTCATGAAATCTGGCTGCGAAATTATAGCATCAGGGATGAAATAAAAAAGCCATCACAAGGATGGCTTTTTATCTTGATTAATAATGGCAGTTACTTTCCGAATTTGAATAACTTATAGCCTAACGAAATCTGGAATACCTGATTCTTAGTTTGTGAAAGACTTGCATTATCTTCAATTTCGGTTATTCCAAGATTATAGCGGGCATCAATAGAAAGCTTCATAGGAAGATCCCAACCAATACCCATTCCAATACTCACATCTGAATTTTTATAATATTCTTTCAGATCAGTACTTGTTTGAGCTCCAGAAATTGGGTTGTAGTCCGATTCAGCCGTTGTTAAAAACCCAAACTGTGGGCCCAACTGAAGATTCAATCCTAGTGGTAAATAAAATTTAGCCATGATCGGAATGTTCAGGTAAGAAAAATTAGCGTCAATATCCTGCGAATTGATATTTACTTTCGACCCTTGTTGCGAAAATATAAGTTCGGGCTGAACGGCAAAGGCAGTAACCTTGAAAAGTGCAAAGGCCCCGCCATGAAAACCTGTTCTGTTTTTGTAATTATCACCGATGCTTGAGCTAACATCTAAATTGGCGAAATTCACCCCACCCTTAATACCCAACGAAAATTGGACCTGGGCGAGCGCAGTACGTGAACTTGCTACGCCTACCAACATCAGACATACAATGAGTAATTTTTTCATAGTTGTTTATAATTTTCTCGCTTAGTACAAAGATAGGGCCGAAATTTTCATTGTAACGCTATTGCACTGATTTTAGTATGATTGTGAACCCGCCCATGATAAAAAAACCACCCACTGTAGATTTAGAATCATCCGACTTATCTTTATCAGTTCGGGAATAGTAGCCGAGCATGGGCTCAAACAAAACTGTATCCGTAATACGGGCTGCATATCCAATACCAAGTCTATATTGTGAAAGGCCGTATTTATTGGTAGTTGAACTTCCCGAAAATTCAGTCGTACTTTTTGAGCTTCCAAAATTATATTGTCCATGCACGAACAGACCCTGATCTATGTAGTATCGAACAAGCGGACCAAACAACAAGGAGTTATCCTTTGTGGTAAAGTCTGAAGGCGGACCTGATTCAAAAGTAGAGTTTCCCATCTCCAGGTTAGCTCCTACTACTAAATTGTCTATGACCAAATAGCCGGCCCATGGAATCAGTGAAAACGAAGATCCCTTAGCATCAGAATCTTTCACTTTTTCAGTGTGAAAATCAAAACTACCACCACCGATAATCGAACCCTGCTTGATAAACTGAGAAAATGCTGAAAAGGAAAAGCAACTGATCAGCAATGCGATAAGTATCTTTTTCATGTTATTAGGGGTTAAGTTATTCTCTAATTTACGAATAAGGACACTATTAGGTTATTGCATTCTTTAAGGCGCTGGCCGAAAAGGCTAATTAATGCCTAATTCTGGATTTTTACCACGCATAGTTCGGTAGAATGCTAACAACGTGTCGAAATCTGCTCCCTGACTATCGGTTGGATAAAATGGTTTGCTAATCACTACCCGCTTTTTAGAAAAATCAAAACCCACAGGAACAATTGGTATGTGTGCGCCCTTGGCAATATGATAAAATCCACTTCGGAGTTTCTCTACTTTTTTGCGGGTACCCTCTGGGGCCAATGCAATTATGAAGTTCTCATGTTGATTTAAAATATCTACAACCTGTTGTACAACATCATGACTCGTTGATCGATCTACCGGGTAACCACCCAACCATCGGAAGAACCAACCAAAGGGCGGTTTAAAAAGTGTATGCTTGCCGAGAAAGTGGGTGTTCTTCATCCGTAAAATACTTCGGGCCATTACACCCAATGGAAAATCCCAATTACTGGTATGGGGTGCTACTGCTACAATGTATTTCTTTAATTCATGAGGAAATTCGCCTTCAATTTTCCAACCGAGTATTTTAAAAATCACGATGTATAGCGGACGAAACATCAGATCAATTGGTCCAGTAATTTATCATCTGCCTGATAGGGAATTGTTACTACCATTGACTCAGAAAGTTCCTTTTCAATTGTAGTCAATGCACCTTGATTGCGGGCCCAGGCTCTGCGCGCAATTCCATTATTGACATCAAAGTAGAGCATGTTTTTTAATTTCCTTTCGGCATCCACTGATCCATCAAGCAACAATCCAAAACCCCCATTGATTACTTCACCCCAGCCTACTCCACCTCCATTGTGAATAGAAACCCAGGTAGCTCCGCGAAATGAATCACCAATCACATTATGAATAGCCATGTCTGCCGTAAAGCGTGAACCATCATAGATATTGGACGTCTCCCGATACGGACTATCCGTACCAGAAACATCGTGATGATCGCGACCCAATACTACCGGGCCTATTTTGCCTGCTTTGATAGCCTGATTAAATGCTGTTGCAATTTTTATACGGCCTTCGGAGTTGGCATATAAAATCCTTGCTTGTGAACCCACTACAAGTTTATTCGCTTTCGCGGAAGTAATCCAATGAATGTTATCCTGCAATTGCGACTGAATTTCAGGTGACGCCTTTGCTGCCATTTGTTCCAGAACTTCTTTTGCCAGTTGATCTGTATGGTCCAGATCACTCTCCTTACCTGATGTGCAAACCCAACGGAAGGGGCCAAATCCAAAATCAAAACACATGGGCCCCATGATGTCCTGCACGTAAGAAGGATATCTGAAATTGATTTTATCAACGGCCATCACATCCGCACCTGCACGGGAGGCCTCCAATAAAAAGGCATTGCCATAATCAAAAAAGTAAGTTCCTTTAGCTGTATGTTTATTGATAGCTGTAGCCTGCCTTCGTAACGACTCCTGCACGCGCTCTTTAAATTCTGAAGAATTATTTGCCATCATTTTGTTTGCGTCATCATATGAAAGGCGTACCGGGTAGTAGCCACCAGCCCATGGATTATGCAAGGAGGTCTGATCTGATCCTAAATCAATAAAAATATTTTCACGATCAAACATTTCCCACACATCAACAATGTTGCCCACGTAAGCAAGCGACACAACTTCCTTTTTTTGTCTGGCTACTGTAACTCTGGCAACTAATTCATCCAGATTCAGAATCAATTCATCCACCCAACCCTGTTCATGTCGTTTGTGAGCTGCCTTTGCATTGACCTCGGCAACCACAGTAATGCAACCTGCAATGTTACCAGCCTTGGGTTGAGCTCCGCTCATTCCGCCCAACCCCGAAGTGACAAAAATTTTTCCTGCAAGGCCTTCCCCTTGCTTGGAAATCTTTCGGCCAGCATTCAGGATAGTGATGTTCGTTCCATGTACAATTCCTTGCGGACCGATATACATATAACTTCCGGCCGTCATCTGTCCGTATTGAGTAACACCCAGTGCGTTGAATTTTTCCCAATCATCCTGTTTCGAATAATTTGGAATCATCATCCCATTGGTTACCACAACCCGAGGCGCCTCTTTTGAAGATGGAAACAAACCCATCGGATGGCCCGAATACATATGAAGCGTTTGTTCCTCTGTCATGATAGCCAGGTATTTCATGGTGAGAAGATACTGAGCCCAGTTTTGAAAAACCGCACCATTGCCGCCATAGGTAATTAACTCATGTGGATGTTGGGCCACTGCAGGATCCAGGTTATTTTGAATCATCAACATGATGGCAGCAGCCTGCGCACATTGGGCCGGATACTCTTCAATCGCACGGGCATACATTGCGTACTCAGGACGAAACCGGTACATATAAATGCGACCAAAGGTTTGAAGTTCAGCAAAGAATTCCGGAGCCAGTATGGTGTGATGCCCTGGATGAAAATAGCGCAGGGCATTACGAACGGCAAGTTTCTTTTCTGCATCAGAAAGTATATCTTTTCTTTTGGGTGCGTGATTTACAGACGAATCATAGACCTTGACTTCTGGCAATTGCCCGGGTATGCCTTGTAATAACTGGTCCTTAAAACTAATGGGTGAACTCATGCAGCTTTACTTTTTTCGAAATGATGTGGTAAAAAATTCTGCTTTGTAAACCGGTAACTAAATTCAAAAATCTCCTGAGCTTTGCTGAGGTCAAGACTACTGAATCGATCCATTCTGGGCGGTTCAATAAATACATCGCACAAGCCGCGGCTTACTTCTGTATTGGCATAAATGGAAATCAGCAAACTTCGCTCAACAACCAATTTAATATTCTTCACATCAAAATCCGGACTGATGTGATTACAATGAGAGCCTACGATAAAATCGCACTCAGATCGAATCGGTTTTACTGGAAGATTATCCAGTAAGCCCCCATCCACATACAAATTACCATCTAAACTTACCGGGTTGAAAATGGCCGGGATACTACACGATGAAACCAGTGCCGGTACCAATTCTCCCTCCGAAAAATATCGGATCTGTCCTTTGCGGATATCGGTAGCGGCAACTGTAAGAGGAATCTTAAGCCTGGCAAAGTCATTCTCCGGAATACTCTTCAGCAATAATTCCTTCAATCCATCCATGGTAAGCAAGCCGGTCCAGGCAAATGCTGGACGCACTGCTTTGAAAATGCTCAGATTTTTAACCAATTCAAAAATATGATCCGGTTTATAACCACAAGCATATAGGGCCCCAACAATTGCACCCGCACTTGTGCCGGAAATCCGATGAAATTTAACTTCCATTTCATCAAGGGCTTTGAGCACACCTACATGGGCAATCCCCCGCGCACCCCCACCAGAAAGTACAAGCCCGCGTTTCATAAAATTTCTTTCAAGCTAAAGGTTCGATCGAGACGAACTCCTTTATCAGTATGCTTGACTGTACAGCATTCGTTTACCGGATCGTGTTCGAGAAACAATACGTATTGGTTGTCGGCTGCTTCTTTTAAGAATTGCGCTTTCTCTTCCATGGTTATTAGCGGCCGGGTATCATAGCCCATCACATAGGGCAATGGAATATGGCTGGCAGAGGGCAGTAAATCGGCCACGAAACAGATAGTATGATTCTTATACTTGATTTTAGGAATCATCATCTTATCGGTATGGCCGGAGGCATAAAAGATCTCCATAAAATCAAATGGACTTGTGCCACTCTTCTCTTTGATGAATTTAAGATGACCACTCTCCTGCATGGGAAGAATATTCTCAGAAAGGAAACTGGCCTTCTCCCGTGCATTTGGCTTAGTAGCCCATTGCCAGTGATCCTCATTAGACCAATACGTTGCATTTGGAAAAGTTAGCATAAACCGTTCACCTTCTTTTCGTATTCCACCCCCGCAATGATCGAAATGCAGATGGGTAAGAAACATATCCGTTACATCAGCCGGTGTAAAACCTTCCTGTCTTAGAGAGTTTAACAAGGAATCATTTCCATGCAGATAATAATGACTGAAGAATTTAGCGTCTTGCTTATCACCCAGGCCGTTGTCTATAAGCATCAGTTTATTTCCATCTTCGATCAGCAAGCAACGCATGGCCCAACTGCATAAATTATTCTCATCGGCCGGGTTAGATTTTTGCCAGATCGATTTAGGAACCACACCAAACA
>JBEBJH010000041.1:0-24963 GCA_040079965.1 Cyclobacteriaceae bacterium | reverse complement strand
AAATTGGCGGCCAAATGCAATTGTTGGCTGAAGCTTTTCGCAGGCGTTGGTTGCAGGCTTCTGCTGCAGCCTATAACGATGATTTCAGAGGCTATCAAAATGACATTATGCTGGCGGGTAAAGGGTGGAAGGCTACCCTCGACCGATTTCTATTTTTCTTATGGGCATTGAAACACTACCAGGTCTTTCATTTTTTTTGGGGTGTAAGTTTGTGGAGTTGGTGGCGTTTTCACTTACTTGATCTGCCACTGCTTAAAATGTTGGGAAAAAAAATTGTCGTTCACTTTCGGGGCCTGGATGTGATTGACATCAAGTACTTCGATTACCTGCGTGATAAAAGCCGGGGCGAATCGGTGGTGTGCCCCCCCTTAAGCCGGCCCGATCAGCAGCGCAAACTAACTAAATGGTTGCGGTATGCAGATGTTGTTTTGGTAAGTGAACCTGACCTTTTTGAAGTTGTGCCATGCGCTACGCTTTCCCCTCAGGTAATTGACTGCCAGTATTGGACCGCTACCCGCAAACCTCAATCCGAAATCGATGGTATCATACGCATTGTTCATGCGCCCAGCAGCAGGCGTAAAAAGGGCACTGATTTTATTGAGGAAGCGGTAACACGTCTTAAACAAAAGGGATTGCCCGTGGAGTTGATAATGGCTGAAAATCTTCCTCATCACAAGATTAAGGAACTCTATGAGTTGTGTGATATAGGGATCGATCAGGTGTTGTATGGCTGGCATGGAAAAGTATCCGTTGAGTTAATGTCGCTGGGTAAGCCTGTCATTTGTAACATTGCTAAAGAGCTCAGAAAATATCGCCCCGATTTACCAATCGTACATGGCAGCCCCGAAAACCTGGAGACGGTGCTGGAGGATCTTATTAGAGATTCGGGTAAGCGAACACGCCTTGGCCAGGACTCAAGGGAGTATGCAGCCCGGTATCATGATGTCGAGGTAAATGTCGACCATTTACTTCAACTCTATGGAATGCAATCGCCTACAATACCCGATAAGATTGAGAATCCTTCTACGTGGTAATAAAGTAATCCGAAAAAGTAAATATGATACCGATAGTTAAACAGAAAATTTCAAGGTGGTTAAGTAAGCGAGGTATTTATAGAAAAATCATTGAAGAAAAAGCCGTGGCCGGAGAAACTTTTCGGGCTATTAAAGGCACCTTACGCGACACACCCGATAAGGATGATGCATGGATTTTTCATTTAAGTAAACATGCGAGAATTATTTTTGATGTAGGAAGTAACATTGGTCAGTCAGCATTGCTGATGCTTTATCATGCCGGGGTGCAGAAAATCCTGTTAATCGACCCTAACCCAAAGGCTTTATCCATGGCAGCTGAAAACCTGTTTATGAACAGACTGATGAGCATGAAGGCAATTTTTATTCCCGCATTTCTATCTGATAAGGTAGGGGATACTGTGGATTTTTATACCGTTGGGGCAGGAGCGGCCGGCAGCCGGTATAAGGAGCATGCCAAAACAGCAGCCAGGCTGAATGAACATTTTCAGGTGCCCACCCTCAGTATAGACTACCTGGTTACCTATTATGATGTAGTACCTGATCTGGTTAAAATTGATGTTGAAGGTGCTGAACTCGAAGTACTTCGCGGTGCTGAAAGCCTGGTAGCTAAAAAAGCCACTTTATTTTTTGTCGAGGTTCATTCCACCATGGGGATTGTTCCTCAAACAGAAGCCCTTCTCGCCTGGTGTTCGAACCATGGGTATAGTGCTTATTACATGAAAGATCACGTACTATTAAACGTCAATCAAATCAAAGAGCGTGGCCGGTACCATGCCTTGTTGATTCCATCGGATTCTTCTTATCCCGCTTATATTAAAGAGATTGCTCAGGGTGCCCCAATCGGGTAAATGCTGAGGGGCAGTTACAGTAAATTGATTAAGTTTGCGGCCGATAAATATGGAACAGATTGCGTGTGCCCTTTGCCATAATACGCTGCCGAAATCTTTTCAGCAGGCGTCTTTTCATCTGAATTTAATTTCGCCTCTGGATGTAAAACGATGTCAGGCTTGTGGATTCATTTTTATGAGCCCGCGGCCCGATGAGGAGGAGCGTTCAGCACTGTTTAGCGGTATGGTGCCAACCCTTCTTGAGCCGTATAGTAAGGCCGAGGCTAACTATGGGGCAGTTACGCAGAGCAGGCTTCCTTTTTTTAAGAATCGAATTATTAAGCTGATCAAAGAATATGATAAAGAACCGGCTTCCATTAGTTTTCTTGACATTGGAGCTTCTTCTGGTTATATGGTGGAAGCAGCCCGGCAGGCCGGAGTGATGGCTGTGGGAATTGAGCCATCATCATCTGGGGTTGCGGCAGCACGTGAAAGGGGCATCACACTAAACCAGGGTACTGCCGAAAATCTTCCTTATGAGGATAATACATTTGATATCGTTCACTCTCACCATGTTTTCGAACATGTGGCCGACCCTTTGAAATCTGCGAGAGAAGCCTACCGGGTATTGAAACCTGGCGGAATTGTTTTGATTGAAGTGCCTAATCAATTTGATAACATCCGTTTCTGGCGCGATGTATTGTTTAATCGTGTACACCAACGGAAGCGAGATATCCGATCGATCCATCACCTTTCCTTTTTCTCTCGCAAGGCCATGCATAAGCTCCTGAGTCAGGCTGGTTTTTCATCGATTCGTATTCAATCAAAATACACATTAACCCCCCGGGGACTACAGGTGATTCCTGGATACTTAACGATGTTTATGGGACTGTTTTATCTAGGGGGAGAGCGGGTGATTGGTAAGGCCCGCAAAAGTTAATTTTCCGGTACAAACGTTGCCAATGTTTCGCTCTATGAAGATCGCAAAGAACGTTGTTTTTTTAACAGGTACCTTGGATACCGGGGGCCTGGAACGTTTTGTAACACGGGTGTGTATTCAGGCAAAAAGACAGCAGCTTTTTAACCCGATGATCATATGTCTTTCAGAAAAGAGAGGCCTGTTTGTAAAACCATTAGAAGAAGAGGGGATAGTAATTGTTCAGGCCCCTGCAGGGTGGCAGCGAAAGATTTCAGGGATGATTGCCTTGGGAAACATTATTAAACACGTGAAGGCTGATGTAGTTCATTCACAGGTTAATTTTTCATTGGTTCAGCAATTTTTGATTACCCGATGGGGGGCCAGGATACCATTTCTGGTAACAGAAAGAAACTGCTATCCCTTGTCAGGCTTTTCGCGACTTAGGCGTCAATTGCAGTTTTATTTTCTAAAGTTGTTTGGTGTGCATTACAGTGCAAATTCTATTGACGTTGCATCCTATCTGGCACGGTTGGTACATTATCCGGTTCGGAAAATACCGGTTATACCAAATGGAATGGATATTCCGCAAAAGAACCCGTTAGTAAGAGATGAGATTCGAAGAATGCATCATTGGCAAGAGGAGGATTTTGTGATCGGATATGTAGCACGTTTTGCTGATCATAAAGGGCAGGAGTATTTTGTGCGTGTGATGGAGAATGTTTATCATCACTTGGGCAAAAGATTGAAGATCTGCTTTGTTGGCGATGGGCCTGAACGGAAAGCGATAGAAGATAAAATTCAACGCGTTGGATTGTCGGAGTTCACTACCTTTACGGGAGTTATTGATAATGTGGAAAGTTATTATCAGGCATTTGATGCATCAGCACTGCTCAGTGACTATGAAGGTATGCCGAATGTGGTATTAGAAGCGATGGCGCACGGCTTGCCTGTGGTCGCTAACCCGGTGGGTAATGTAAAGGAATTGATGGAGGGTGATGCCGGTATTGTTAATTACTCATCAGCTTCCGCTAGTACCGCAGCTTTAGTGATAGATCTTGCGTTGCATCCAGCGAAAAGAATCGCCATTGGCTATGCAGCGCAAGAACAAATCAGGAAGAACTTTTCATTGCAATCAACCCTTCAGCTTTTGACTAAGCATTATGGATTCTAGGGAGCAAAGCTTAACAAGGCTACACTATGCGTACAGCCAATACTACCAGCGGAAGAGGACAATCTCTATTGTTCCGCTCGTTCTTTTATTGGTCTCTTATTATTACTGCCTTCCCTTAGGCAGGTTTTCAATTGGAGGTTTTGATTCTGATTTTCGCATTTTTGATTTTGCAATACTTTTTACGTTTTCCTATTACTTCAGTAATTCATCTGTTACACTAGAATTATCCAATTTACTCCAGAGCAAACTGTGGTTTGTACGATGGTTAAAAATCCTGGCTATTTTAGCGGTGTTTAGTATTTTGATTGCTGTTCTTTACAGTGGTAGTTCCTTTTTATTACCTACCCTAATCCGTGTATTTCGTTTTACCTTCTACTTACTTACCCCATTATTAGTGTTTGTGGTGGTGCGCAACAAAGCTGATTACCTCTTTTTTTTTAGACTGATCTTTTGGCTAATGGCAGGTGTTGGCTCTATTGCTTTTTTACAAGGCCTTGGATTTTTACCAAATTTTTGGCCTGATTACTGGCAAATTATGTACAGCGAGAACAATGCACCTGTGGCCACGTTATCGCCCCATCATAAGCACATAGGGGTTTTGATGTTAACTGGGGTGTCAATTGGTATTGCCTATTTAATGCGTACTCGATCTTGGTTATTAAAAATTGTGATTGGAGTAATGTGCCTGATTATGTTTACAGTGCCCTTGTTTTCGGGAACACGGACGTACATGCTTGGTTTTGTGGGTGTAATTCCAGCGATATTACTATTGGGAAATGCCAGAGCGGTTATTCCAATTGCGACCATGGTGCTTGGTTCATATATTTTTCTTCAATATTCCGGTGATGCAATTACTTCGCGTGTTGAAAATAAATTCAATGAACGGGTTGCGACCCGCATTGAGAAACTTGGATATGCCGGGCTATATCGAGAGCGTACGGTCATCTACTTTGATATTCTGTATACGCTTATTGACAAACCGTATTTATTAATTACAGGAACGGGATTCCAAAATATTCAAGGATTTATAGGTGCAAATGGAGCTCATAATAATTATTTACAAGCGTTGATGGAGTTGGGCATTGCAGGATTTGTGGTGTTTGTTTCATTCCTGATATTATTGTGGAGAAATCTCAAACAAGTAGCCAAAAATGTCAAGGATAAGGATGTAATTGCAATTGCTCAATATACCTGGGTAGCATTGTGCGGGATCATGCTTACCATGCTTGTGGGCGAAACATTTTGGGGGCAAGCAGCCATGTTTACTCTAACAGGACAACTTTCATTTTTGTTTGGTCTTGCGGTTTCACCACTTTATTGGTTGAAACGCTATGGTTCCTTTTACAGACCAACAAACCCTCATCCGCATGGTCTTGATTCTGGGATTCAAAATTAACCGAATGAAACGAATTATAGTTGGTGAAAATGAATGGAAAACGTCCGACAATTTATTTTTTGAAAATCAAGATGAAGTTCTTGAGTACATAGATAAAAGCGATGATGACTTAGTCATTGTCGATGCGAGAGTAGAGAACAATGTCCATTGGAATCTTGTAGAATTATTAAGACATGACATTGTTCATGCGGGTTTATTATTTGCTAATAAAAGCTATTTCGAAAATCTGAATTATTGCGTAACCAGTTGGTTTTTTTTGGATTCCCCTAATCACCAACCATGCGTCAGTTGGAAGGCTACTGCACATTTTATGTATATCAAGAAAAATCTACCTAAGCAGTTGGGCGGATTGGATAGGCAGTACGAATCGATTCAAACTGCCCTGGCAGACTTAACGTATCGGGCATTAAAGGCAGGAGGGAGTATTGAGTTTAATCCCACTCTTTTTAAAAATGTTACTACTCTGCCTCTCGATCGGGTACAGTCGTCCCTTCAGGACCAATTAAGATTTATCGGCAAATATATTGGTCGCAATGCCCTCTTCTATGCGAAATTTTTTTCGTTCTATAATAACCCATTTCGCTGGTCAACCTGGAAATGTGTATTTACGCGTAACGAAAGTTTAGCAGAACATCGCAATGGGTGTGAATATGATTTTAACTTAGTGTTTACTGAAAAACGGAAGCATATTGAAAGTTATACAGCCATTATTCCAACCATTAACAGGTACGATTATGTAGGAAAGTCAATTGATTCTTTGTTAAATAACGAAATACCACCTTCGGAAATAATTGTTGTGGATCAAACTCCACTCAATCAACGTAATGCAGAAGCTTACAAAAAGTATAGTAATGATTCCAGAGTAAAGATATTCTTTCTTGATTCTGCTGGGCAATCGTCATCGCGAAATTTTGCAATTGAAAATGCATCAAATGAGTGGCTGTTGCTTTTTGAAGACGATGCGGAGGCATGGAAGGATATGATTACCAGGCATATTTATTTACTCGAACATTCAGATGCGGACGTGTCTACTGGTGTATCGCTGGCACCCTGGAAAGATATTTCATATATCCCGGAAAATAATCGGAAGTTCTTTTTAGCGGATGTGTTTGCTACAGGGAATGCGTTTGCCAGAAGGAGTGACATTTTGAAAGTGGGTGGTCTCGATTTAGCCTTTAATAGAGGGTCTGGAGCGGACGATGATATTGGTAAAAGACTCTATCTGAATGGCAAACGAGTTGTTTTCAATTTTCAGGCAATTGAAACACATCACAAGGCACCCTCGGGTGGCATGAGAGTTCACGGTTCCTGGTGGAATAATAAAACAACAGTCCTGGGTGAATTTCCCCCGGCAACTAAAGTATACTCTATACAAAAGTTTTATCCTTCAAAATTTCGATTTCCGTTGTACCTGCAATATTTTCTCACTGCGAAGCGGAGGCACTCCTGGATGGAGTTTCTTATTTTATGGGTATTAGCTCCTTTTAAACTAGTCAAATCCCTTAAAAAAGCGAGACTTTTAGTTGAAATAAGTAACATACCCAGGCAATGAAAGTACTTCAGGTCATCGATACACTTCGCGTAGGAGGCGCTGAAAAAATGGTTGTTTCCATTGCCAATCTCATAGCAAGCTCAGCTGTTCAATCTGATGTACTGGTGATCGGTAGTGAGGTTCAGATGATGGATCAGGTATCAGAAAATTGTAAAGTTTACATTGCCCATCGAAAATGGAAATGGAACATTCTTGTGATGTGGAAGATCAGAAACATTGCAAGGGAATACGATATCGTGCAGGTGCATTTGCACTACAACTATTTGTATATGCGGTTTATCCAGTTGCTGTTTGGCTTTAAGTCGAAGTTAATTTTGCATGATCATGATAATATTTTTTTTTGCAGGGGATTTCTATGGAGAACACTTTTTCGTCCGAGTGAATATATTTCCGTAAACAAGCAAATTGTACTTTTGGCCCGAAACTATTTTGGTGAACCTACAAGGTGTCATCTGGTACCAAATTTTATTACAGTTCAAACGAGTGAGAATTCAGGTTCAGGAGGTAGAGGGCTGGTTATGGTGGGCAATATACTTCCAGTTAAAAATTATGAATTTGTTTTTGATATAGTTGCGGATATCAATTTACCGATGACCATTTACGGTAATGTTTATGATAAAGAGTATTATGCATTTTTACAATCTATTATTCATGATAAACATCTTGAAAACCTGGTGTCCTTTGTTCATGACTGTCAAAATATTCAGCCTTTGCTGGCCCAGTATGACTTGGCGATTCATACGGCCAAAATGGAATCTGGTCCTTTGGTGGTATTAGAGTACATGTCGGATGGATTGCCTTTCATTACCTACAATACGGGAGAAATTGTAGCGATTCTTAAAGTTGATTTTCCTGAGTTTGTTTTGGAATCTTTTAATATTAGCGCATGGGTAAATCAAGCTCTTCTTATCCTTGCGCGTGGTAGAAAATTTTACACTGAAAAATTAATTCAAAACTTGAAGAGTAAGCGGTTAACAGAAAATTACCTGGAACAATGCCTGACGATATATCGAGCCGCCCTTCATTATTAATTGTGTCTGATACGGCCATTTGGCGGAATGGAGATGCCTATTTGCCCTATGAACCAGTTGTCAGAGAGTTAGAATCTATCGGAAACCTTTTTTCAAAAATTACTTGGATTGGATTTGACTATGGAATTGTTGACAAACCTGTTTCCGCCCGTTCGGTGAATGGGCTTGTAGTCAATTATATTCTTCTTAAAAAAGTTGGTGGCAATACGCCCTGGAAAAAGTTGGAAATTTTTCTATGCCTTCCATTCTTTTTTGTTACGATACTGAATGCAATAAAATCGCATGATGTAGTTCATTCACGGGCACCATCGGCCCCGGCTTTTTTGTCAATATTGATATCCTTCTTAAGGAAAGACAAGATTTTCTGGCATAAGTATGCAGGCAATTGGGTTGAGAAGGATTCTCCTTTTATGTACAGGCTGCAAAGAAAGCTGTTAAAGAAGGCACACCAATCCTGGGTAACGGTTAATGGAAATTTTAATAATCCGGGTCGTGTATTGAATTTTATTAACCCATGTATTTATAAAAAGGATTTTGAGGCCACTCATGATTGCATTCGATTAAAAGATTTTCACTCCCGGATCAAAATATGTTTTGTCGGAAACTTAGCAAGGTTTAAGGGAGTTGATTTGATATTGGAGGCTATCCATTTACTGGAGGATTACGCGGATTTTATAGAGGAGCTGGTAATCGTGGGAGATGGTGAATTAAGAGAAGAACTTGAAAAAAAGGCAAAGTCTTTGTTAATACCGGTGAGTTTTAAAGGATACTTGAAACGACAAGAGCTTGATGCTGTCTATCGTGCATCACACTTGAATATTTTACCTAGTTCTTCTGAAGGATTTCCAAAGGTGATTGCTGAGGGAGGAATTTTTGGGTGCTGTCCAATTGTGTCTAATTTATCTTCAATTGATCAAATTATCATCGACAAAGAGAACGGATTACTATTATCTGAAATAACATCTGATGCCGTGGCAAATTCTATTAAGTTTTATTTGTCAATAGAGAAGGAGAGAAGGATTCGGCTTGCCGAAAACATCAGAATGACGTCACTTCAATTTTCGTATGAAGATTTTAGAGAGAGGGTCAAAAGAGAAATTCTCATACTTGACAAATATAAAGGATAAAACAAATTAGATGAAGAAAGGAATTTGTTTTGTAGGACCCATGCTTTTTGGACAGCCAAACCAAGTCAAGACACAAGGGGAGATACTGGCTGATTTACTAGAGGCCGAGGGGTTTATGATTTATCGAAAATCTACTATTCGAAATCGCGTCTTACGTTTTTTGGACACGATATTTTTTTTGACTTTTAGGATTAGAAAGTACTCTTTACTTATTGTGCAGGTATATGGGGGTCTAAGCTTTATTATGGAAGACGTTGCCAGCCTGCTTGGTAAAATTTTGAATAAAAAAATAGTAATGACTATTCATGGTGGCGAGTTTCCTGACTTTATGGTCACTAGGGAGAAATGGGTTAAGCGAGTTTTAAAAAGAGCAGATGTCATTACAGCTCCATCACAATTTTTAATATCCAGGTTAAGTAATCAGGGGTTAAGTATAATGGAGATACCGAATATCATTGACCTGAATCAATTGGAATTTATAGATAGAAAACAATTTTTTTGCAAAATTCTCTGGATGCGAGCATTTCATGCTATCTATAATCCAATGTTAGCCATTAAAGTAGCCAGGGAACTCAATGCGCGGAATATACCCTTCTCAATGACCATGGCGGGACCTGATTTAGGAATGAAAAAGGAGGTAGAAGAGTTGATTAATGTGCATGGGCTTAGAGAAAGTGTAACGGTATTGGGGATGCTGGACGAAAATGAAAAGAAAGCTGAGGCCTCTCAGCATAGTATTTATATAAACACCAATCGTGTTGATAACACACCTGTATCGATGATTGAAATGGCGGCTATGGGTTTGGCTTTGGTAAGTACTAACGTTGGGGGAATTCCTTACCTTTTCAAGAACCGTGAATATTGTTTATTTTCAGATTCGGAAGATGAGATGGGTATGGTAAAGAATATCATCTTTATTTTAGACAATAAGGACGATGCGGTCAATATGGTGTCCAATAGTTACACGTTGATAAAGAGATTTGATTGGACGCAAGTAAAACCGTTATGGTTAACGCTCCTTAATAATGTACAAGAGTAAATGTGTGGAATAGCGGGAATTTTATACTTTGATCGATCGCGGTCTGTTGAGCAGGATCGTTTGGTTTCGATGCGGGATACCCTCAATCATCGAGGACCAGACGGAGCAGGGATTTTTATTGACCATGAAATTGGGTTAGCCCATAGGAGGCTTTCAATAATTGATTTATCTGAACGAGGTCATCAACCTTTTTTTAGTCCTGATAAGCGCTACATCATAACCTTCAATGGTGAGATTTTCAATTTTAAGGAATTGCGGAGAGACTTAGAGATTGAAGGAATTCGATTCGTTTCAGAAAGTGACACCGAAGTACTGTTACATCTTTTTATCAAATGGGGGAAAGGGTGTCTGGATAAACTCAATGGCATGTTCGCCTTTGCTGTGTGGGATTGTTTTGAACGAACACTTTTTGTTGCACGTGATCGGGTAGGGGTTAAGCCGCTTTATTATGCAAACGTTAATCAATCATTTTATTTTGCCTCCGAACCCAAGGCATTATTTAAGGCTGGCGTTGAACCGGCAATACAAACAGAAGCTATGCCAGAACTTCTGTTATTCAAGTATGTGGCAGGTGAATCAACTGTATTTCGACATGTAAAAAGACTCCTGCCAGGTCATTGCATTACAATAAAGAATGGCGATATCCGAATCATGCGTTGGTGGAATCTCTCCGAAAAAGTAAAAGCAAATAGAGAGAGGTTACCTCAAAGTCCTTTTGAGTGGTTTGAAGAAACATTTTATTCTTCGGTTAAATACCGAACCATAAGCGATGTTCCGGTGGGAGTGATGTTAAGTGGAGGCCTAGATTCGAGTAGTGTCGCGGCCGCATTGCATAAAAATGGAGAAAGTAATCTGTCGGCATTCACGTTCGTATTTGATGACCCGCTGTATAACGAGGGACCACTGGCTAGGTTAGTGGCCAATCGCTTTGGCTTGAATTTACATACTGTTGAGCTTAAGCAAGATACGTTAATGACTGCGCTTCAGGAGTCTGCCTGGCTGTATGATGAACCGTTGGTACATCAAAATGATGCTCAAATGCTAGCGCTTTCCAAAGAAGCAAAGAAATTTGTTACAGTATTGTTGTCAGGAGAAGGTGCTGATGAATTTATGGGCGGATATGTGCGCTATAAACCATTGAATCACTCTAGGCTATTGAAACTAGCAGGCTGGTCATCAAAATTATTGCGCTTTAGTTCCTCGGGAATAGTAAATCGTTTTGCGAAACTTGATCGCTATCTTAAAGATGATCGATTGAATAGCTTACTTCTTTTGAATGCATCCAATGTATATCCCTCTGATCTTAGGAAGTATGGAGTACATATTGATATAAATTCATTCGCGTACCGAAATTCTGTTGTGCATGAAGCTCAGGATTTATATCCCCTCGAGCCTGCTCGGCAGGCGATGTATGCCGACCTATTTATTCATATGGCTTCCGTGTTGGATAGGAATGATCGAATGACAATGGGTGCAGGTATTGAGTGCCGTGTTCCGTTTATGGATTACCGCTTGATGGAAATGATACCAGCCATGCCAACTAATCTTCTTCTAAAAGGCAAGAAGGGAAAGCACCTATTATTTAATAGTGTGGCTACCCAACTTCCCAAAGAGGTATTGTCGTTTAAAAAACTAGGGTTTAGTGTTCCATGGGAAAAGTATATGGAAGAAGAGAATATATTCCGCCAAAGTTTGAAACAAATTGAAGGTGGTTCACTAGACGAATTTTTTCCGGAACTAAAAGTAAAGCAGTTGGTTAAGGACTATAATGGTAAAGACAGCTTTTCCTCAGCCATGATCCGCCAATTGATTATGACTAATAGTTGGAAAGAGAATTATCTCATGCGTTTATAATGAAAGATTTTTTTTATAAAGCTTATAAATATCTTCCTGTTAATATTCAGAATTTTGCCATTTCGATTTATGGTTACTCCTGGAAAAAGAGACGATTTGGTGGTCTTTTCGAACACGAGTTAAAGGGGTTTAAAAATCGGGAGCAATTTGACAACCAACAGTGGAATGACTACCTCACGGTCCAACTTAGGAAGTTGCTTATACATGCCTTTACAACGGTTCCATTTTATGAACATTCGTTTACTCAAACCGGAATTCAAATAGCTGATATTCAAAAATTTCAGTTAGCTGATCTTTTACGTCTGCCTCTTCTGGAAAAAAAAGATTTGCGCATCTATGGCAAAACAACCTTGCTTTCCTCTCGATTGGAAAAAGGAGGCGAGTTTTTTTCCAGCAGTGGCAGTACCGGTACTCCTACACAGATTTTATTTTCATACCCTATGCACCAGCGATGGAGTGCTGGGTTTGAAGCCCGTATCCGGCATTGGGCTGGTGTCGATCGCTTTACTCCACGTGGGATGATTGGAGGAAGGAGAGTGATTCCTGAAGGTTCAGCAAATCCTCCTTTCTATAGATACAATTATTTTGAAAAGCAGGTTTACTTTTCGGCATACCATATTTCAGCGGCTCATACAGCTGATTATCTTAAAGGAATCACACGCCACAATATACAGTACATGACTGGGTATGCGATGAGTAATTTTTTTCTTGCCCGATTTATTGAAGAGATGAAACTAGAAGCCCCCCAACTAAGAGCAGTGATTACTTCCAGTGAGAAGCTTACTGATGAAATGCGTCAGACTTTTCAACGGGTATATCAATGTAAATCATACGATAGCTGGAGTGGAGTAGAAGCGTGTGGACTGGTTTCAGAATGCGAACATGGATCGTTGCATATCAGTCCCGACCTTGGCATCATTGAACTATTGGATAATGATGGCAATCCTGTACAGCCAGGCGAAGTTGGCGAAGTAGTGTGCACAGGGTTAATTAATTACGATCAACCGTTAATTCGGTATCGTATTGGGGATGTTATGAGACTAAGTAAGGAGAATTGTAAATGTGGCCGTTCCATGCCAATCATCTCTGAGATTATGGGCCGCGTTGAAGATACAGTGATCGGCAAAGACGGACGGGAGATGGTTCGATTCCATGGAATATTTGTTGATATTCCAAATCTGGTTGAAGGCCAGATCACTCAATGGGATGAAACTAACCTTGAGATAAAAGTAGTCACAAATGGTAGATGGACTGAAGATGAATCCCGGATAATCAAAAAACGGATGGTTAGTCAGTTGGGTGAGGTGAATGTCACCATACACGAGGTGGATTCCATACAAAGAAATAAAAACGGGAAATTTCAGGCCGTCATCTCCCATGTTAAAAGAAATAGCACAACCGTTTAGGATGGCAAGCGTTATTATTCTTACTCAATACTATCCGCCAGAAACAGGCGCTCCGCAAAACCGGCTGCATAGTTTGGCGAAATATTTAAAGCAGTCAGGTCATGAGATATGTGTTGTAACGGCACTTCCGAATTACCCTAAAAATGAAATTTTCAATGGATACAAAGATCATTACTCAGTTCGTGAAACGATTGATGATATTCCGGTTCACCGAAGATGGATTTTTGTTAGCCGTTCCCGAAGTGTGATTGCACGATTATTCAATTATTTCTCCTTTGTGGTAACGTCTTTTTTTGCCTTGTTACGATTGCCAAAGGGAGACTATATCATTTGTGAATCGCCTCCATTATTTTTAGGTATAACGGCAGTGCTGATTTCTCGAATCAAAGGGTCACGCCTGGTATTTAATGTGTCTGACCTATGGCCAGAGTCAGCAGAGAAACTCCATATTATTTCAAACCGGTTTTTGATCAATCTGTCGTATCGACTCGAGCACTGGATATACCGGAATGCTTTTATCATCTCCGGGCAAACAAAAGGTATTGTAAAAAGTATTCAGGATCGCTTTCCTTCAAAAAAGGTAGTATGGTTCCCAAATGGGGTGGATGTTGATTTTTTTGATGGACTCTATGAACTGTATAATTGGCGTCAAGAGCTAAATTTCAGTGAGGATGATTTTGTATTGCTCTATGCAGGCATTATCGGTCATGCGCAAGGCTTGGACGTGATCCTACAGGCTGCGGAACACATGCAGGAGCTATCTGTTAGATTTTTGGTGGTAGGCGATGGACCAGAAAAGGAAAGACTAATGGCGATAGCCTATGAGAAAAAGCTCCTGAATGTATTCTTTCTGCCCAATCTTCCGAAAAGTAAAATACCTTCATTGATTCACGCCTGTGATGCATACATTGTTCCGTTAAAAAAACTTGATCTGTTTAAAGGCGCCATACCCTCTAAATTATTTGAACCGCTCTCTATGGGCAAACCCATTTTATTAGGCGTGAACGGGGAAGCAAAAGAACTATTTATTGATGAAGGAAAGTCAGGACTTTACTTCGAGCCTGAAAATGCGGCTGCACTCGTGACACAACTAAAAACGCTGTATGAAGATCGAACCTTGGTAGAAACATTAGGAAAGTCGGGCAAGCGTTATGTTGAGACTAACTTTGATCGGAACCACATACATGAAAGGTTTTTAAAAGACATTGAATCATGAGGAAGATCATAGTGGCAACATTTCAAGATCTTCCGCGGTTGGCACAATGTCACCGGGCCGCTTTCCCACAAGCATTGTCATCCGTAATGGGCCAGCAGTATGTAGAGAAAATGCTCGAATGGTATTTAGTTGATAAGCGAGCCTTTATTTTTTTTATGGAGGAAGATCATCAATGTGTGGGGTATTGCGGAGGGTTTAAATTTGATGGTACGGAAAGAGTGGGGTCAGCCAGCAGCATGATTCAATATAGCTATCATCAGGCTGTTAGGACTTTTATCACCAGACCTTGGCTTTTTATTCATCCCGAGTTTATTCCTAAATATAAATTGGCAGTTAAGAATGTATGGAGAAGAATAAAAAAAACACTGAGGATATCGGAGAAAACCAAAACAGAACTTCAACAACTTCCATCACCCCACACGGGGTTGATTGTTATTGGTGTGCTTCCAAGGGTACAGGGAAAAGGGTATGGATCCTTGTTGTTACAGGAGTTTGAGCGTGTGTCCATATCCTTAGGTTATAAAACAATGATGCTAACGGTGCGAACGGATAACAATAAGGCCATTAAGTCATACCTTCGAAATGGCTGGAGGATCACTCAGGTAGAAGGTAAATCCTCTGCTCTGGAAAAGCACGTTGAGTGATCAATATTTGTATTTTTAAAAAATTTAATTGTGAAAATCCCCTTCTCTCCACCCTACATTGATGCTGACGTAATACGCGAAGTGC
The DNA here is from genome assembly GCA_040079965.1 of Cyclobacteriaceae bacterium. Taxonomy (GTDB): domain Bacteria; phylum Bacteroidota; class Bacteroidia; order Cytophagales; family Cyclobacteriaceae; genus ELB16-189. Next base: position 9,662 of record JBEBJH010000041.1, on the reverse strand, counting down.
TCGATACGCTCAATAGCGGCTGGATTACTACAGGTCCTAAAGTATTAGCGTTAGAAAAATTAGTGGCTGAGCAAACCGGAGTTGCTCATGTGGCATGTTGCAATTCGGCCACCTCAGGATTGATGTTGCTTTTACATTGGTATGGAGTAACCCGGGGCGATGAAGTAATTATCCCTGCTTATACCTATGCCGCCACGGCCCTGGCAGTAATGCATCTGGGCGCTAAGCCGGTACTCGTAGATAGTGGCCCCGACTTCAACATGGATGTAGCTCAGCTTCGACAGAAAATTACTGTTAATACTAAAGTGATCATCCCGGTGGATATTGCAGGTTGGCCCTGTGATTACAAGCAGATCAATAAAATTGTCAACGAACCAGGGGTACTTGAACAGTTTACTCCAAAAACTGAAAACCAGAAACTGTTGGGTCGCATCGTGGTACTTTCTGATGCCGCCCATTCCATAGGAGCGATTTATAATAGAAAACAAATGGGCCATGGGGCCGACTTTACCGTATTCTCTTTCCATGCAGTTAAAAATGTTACTACAGCCGAAGGCGGAGCAATGTGCATTAATCTACCACAAAGTTTTGATAACGCTGCGGTTTATAAAACACTGAAGCTATGGTCGCTCAATGGGCAGACAAAAGATGCGCTGGCTAAAACCCAGGGGGCAGGGTGGAAGTATGACATCGTCTATCCAGGCTTTAAGATGAACATGCCCGATGTGTGCGCAGCGATTGGTCTGGCACAGTTGCGAAAGTATCAAACAATCATCTTACCAGAGCGCAGAAGGGTATTTAATGAATACGTTGCTCTGTTTTCAGAATATAAATGGGCCCAACTTCCACCTCAGGACACAGACGAAAAGAAATCTTCATATCATTTGTTTGCACTCCGCATCAACGGCATCACTGAATCCCAACGCGATAAAATGATCGATCATATTACCGCAACCGGGGTCTCAGTCAACGTTCATTTCCAACCCTTACCCTTACTCACTGTCTTTCGCGACCGCGGCTACAACATCCTGGATTATCCCGTAGCTTACGATTCTTATGCCCGCGAAATTTCCCTCCCCATCTATCCCGAACTCGACACCCCCAAAATCGATTACATAGTCAACGCAGTAACCCAAGCTTACCAATCCCTAAAGTAACTTTAGATCTCCCCGCAATCCGATAACTCCACCATCCTGCTATCCTACATTCTTCATCCTAAATGTTAACTTCTAACTCCAAACTCCTGTATCCAACTCCCCAACTCCCGAATTTTGAACCTTGAATTTAACCTTGCTTTCCCCAGCTTTTTCACCCGCCATAGCTTTAGCGAAGGCGGGAAACTTTTAACTTTAAACTTTCTACTTTGATGATAAAGCGCCTCTTCGACTTTCTTTTTTCCACATTTGGTTTGCTGATTCTTTCCCCTTTTTTCCTTCTGATTGCCCTGTGGATCAAACTGGACTCCCAGGGACCGGTTTTCTATCGACAGGAACGTATCGGGTTGAACAGTGTTCCTTTCCTGCTGTTCAAATTTCGCACTATGCATACCGGAGCCGATCGCGGCAATGCCATCACAATCGGGCACCGAGACCCCCGCATTACCCGGGCGGGGTATTACTTACGGAAATTCAAACTCGATGAATTGCCACAGCTCGTCAATGTGTTGTCGGGCACCATGAGCCTGGTAGGCCCCCGCCCGGAACTAAAGAAATTCGTGGACCTGTACACCCCGGAGCAACAACAGGTTTTAACCATCAAACCCGGCATTACCGACTATGCCTCCATCCAGTTCCGGAACGAAAACGAACTTCTGGCCGGGAAACACAATCCTATCGATTTCTATATCCGCGAAATCATGCCCGTCAAACTCGCCCTAAATATAAAGTACCTTCAGTCGCGATCGTTTTGGAGCGATCTCGTAATTATCTTCCGCACCCTGGTTTCCATCTTTAAATAAGTCAGTCCTTAGGTTCAGGACCCCAAAATCAATAGGAAACACTTCTTTCTTCAACCAATCGTCAGTCACGCTTCGAGAGCCTCAGCATGACAGGCTTCGATAGACCATCCAAAAAAGGCTTGCCGGTCTGAGGCGCTCCCTACCTACCGAAGCGATAGCGTAGGTAGGGAAGACTGACCTGTATTGGAAATTCTAAGAACCAATTCGATATTTACCAAACCTACGCTTCAATAAACTATCCGGCATGAAACCGGGCATGACAATCTCCCCTCCCTTTCAACTTTCAATTTCATCCTTCGAAGCTTTTTACCTGCCGTAGTTTTAACGAAGGCAGGAGCGCAGGAGGACTTTTTACTTTTTACTTTTTACTTTCGACTTTCAACTTTCAACTTTCAACTTTTTACTTTCGACTTTGGACTTTCAACTCGAACTTACTATAAATATGAGTCCTTCAACCTTCAATCATCTTGATAAAATATGCCGCAAAATATTTTTCATTTTTCTTAGCACAAATTTTGTTCACCTCACGTTAATTGCACTATAATGAAACAGTATGAATCGGCTCACCATATATCCCAAAGATATCCAGCGGATCACCGGAAGAAGTGATCGCTATGGCCGTATGCTGTTAAGTAAAATCAAAACCCACTTCCATAAACTCGACCACCAGTTTGTTACCATCGAAGAGTTTTGTCTTTACACCGGCCTGAAAGCAGAAGACGTCAAACGACTTCTTTAATCTTTTTCTAATAATTTACCAAAATCCAATGCATGTTCGTCTGACGCACGAATGACGTTAGGTTACATTGGGAAAGAGTTCAGATTAAATCGATGAGGAACCGTGCACTGACTATGAAATGTCATCCCGTCCATGCCTGCCTAATCCGCCATTAAGCGGGTAGTCTGGTCTTGGCGTGTAACCGAGATCCCCTTGAAGCATGATGAGTGGTTAGCTATGAAAATCAGTCTTTGTCTAAGAAGATTCCGGGGTCGCGCCAGCTCCATACTGAATAAGATTTCGAATAAACGCAACGAACTACTTAAACTAATTGCCCTCAATGCCCGGAATGAACAATAAAGAATTGAGTCCACACGCCATCTATGAAATGTCATCCCGGCCTTAGAGCCGGGATCCCAGTGAGGTCTGCAGTGGAGCGGCAATGAAATACTTCCCCTACAATCAAGGGATTCCGGGTCGCGCCAGCTTCCATACTGAATAGGATTTCGAATAAACTCCATGAACTACTTAAACTAGCGACCCTGGCTTGCCCGGAGTGACGGTGCAATAGATAGAACAAATCGATAATGGCAAGTTCCTTTAAATTTGAGAGGCAAAGGTTAGGCAATAACAGCTTTCGGTTTTTTAGCTTTCGGCATTAAAAAATAAACCCAATCCAAAGCAGGGGTAGGATAGAGGGCCAGGTGCGAAGGGATCCCCCAATCCGGAGTCCTGATAATGCACTTCGATCGAGGGGATTCTTCGCTCCAAGTGGTTTCTTTATTAAATCTCTAAAACCGAGGGCGATTGTTTCAATGTGAATACTTGACCCACTATCCGCTCTGAATTAGTTTCAATTTATTTTGGATTGTTCAATTCGATAAAGCCGAATTCCTCTCGATTTGAGAATCAAAGGTTCCGTAATAACGTTTGAGTTGCTTCCGCTTAACAACTTTCAGCTTTTTAGCTTTCCGCTTAAAAAAAATAAACCCAATCAAGAGCAGGGTTGGAATTCACTGTAAACTTTAAACTTTTAACTAAAAGAAAGCCACCCCCTCAATACCAACATCTGTTTTTTGTTTTCTGGATATCCTCCGTAGATAAGTTGGACTGAGAAGGTGACTTAACTTTACCCCGTCATGATTCAGCGCCATCCACGCCTACCAATGCCAGGGCATTGAACGTTCCGTTTCGCAACGGATAGTATGTTCCATTCACCTCTTGTGTGAACACAACGCCAAAAGCGAGGAACAATGGCTGGGCATTTTTCGGTGGCAGGTTAATCGTCAATACCTGGCTGGCAGTCGGAACCGTGTCGATCTTGTGGTCGCCACTGTCCGCATACCCGTAGGTATAGGTTCCCGCTCCGAAATCAATCGCTGCACATCCAGCAACCAGTTTGAAATGGGTGGAGCCCTGCGGCACCACAATCAGATTGGCGGCAATGAATTCCGGAATGGTGATGGTAGAAACCCCGGTGGCCCGGTTGATTGTCCAACTGTACGGTGCTAACAAAGTTTTATCCAAGTGTCCGTTTTCATTGAACTCAAAACCGATCAGTAGTTCTGGTTCTCCGTCAATCACAGTCCGCTCTCCACGTGCATGGGTAACATCGGCTTGAACAACTCTCATCATATATTGACTGAGTCGGTTTGTCATCCGGCTATCAGCCACATTTACGATAAGGGTTCTAAAAGCAGTCCGGAGAAGTTTGTTCGCACTTCCAGCCCGACCGAATTCAGCTAGATTTTCCCGTGTCCGCGAAAAGGCCGGATCGTTTTTGATCCGGTCCCCGCTAACAGAACTTTTCTGTCGCATCAGATACCCGTCTTTGGAACGATAGAAGGAGATTCCTCCCATCTGTCCCGTTACTTTAATTATCCCATCTTGTCTTGCCATAAAATTTATTTGTTGTTTAAAAGTTTTTCAACCCTGTTCTCAGGCCGGTTGATTCGCCTTGCCGATCAGCTACAGACAAGAACGCATTCGTTGCACAAGAGATACAGGGCCGTGCCGTTTGTTCCACCTTTTGCCAAGCGATCCGTTTTCGTTGTTTATTACACAATCGCCTTAAGCGTTACAGCCTGTTTGCTTTACGCTTTTGGTTAATAGCTTTTAGCTTGCCACCTTGAGCTTCTCTACATCTTCTCTATATCTTCCCTGGGAATTCCCTGAGTCTCCACTATGTATTTACTTGTATACCCATAAGCTGGTTTAACAGGTATTTAGTCGTTGTGAAACGCCTGTAAAAAATATATAATACAATCCAGAGCTAGGTAAGCATGAGTGCAGGGGCGAAGGATCCTCTTATCAAAAAATCCGGATATCAGGTTTTGGTGGCGGGATTCTTTTCTCTCCTGTTTAGTCTTCTTACTTGGTCATCAAAAGAATAAGGACGTTGTTTCACTACCAGTCTGGACTTGTGATCCACTCTGAATTGGTTTCATAGTATTATGTTTGAACATTTTGCTTTCTGCTTTAAGCTTTCATCTTCAACATTAAACTTTCTACCTTTATCCCTGATGAATTACAAATCGTTGAAGCCGATGTTTGACTATCTTCTGATATTTATATTCTTGCTCCCCATACTTTTAATGACGTTCTTGATTTTACTTGGATACGTGATTCAAGGTCAATTTCCCATTCTGTTTTCCCAACCCCGCGTTGGCAAAAACGGGAAGCCCTTTATCATGCACAAGTTCCGCACACTTTCAACCGATACAACCCAATCGTTAACAGCTCGGAGGTTTTCCTGGGGCAATTTTTTACGTGTAACAAATCTCGATGAACTCCCCCAACTCTGGAATGTCTTAAGAGGCGAAATGTCATTGGTAGGCCCCCGACCTCTGCCGGTTGAATATGCAAATTTGTTTTCTGCCGAACAAAACAAACGTCATCAGGCTCTTCCTGGCCTCACTGGATTAGCACAGGTAAGTGGCAAGAATGACTTACCCTGGCCCGAAAAATTCAAATGTGATCTGGAGTACATCAACCGCTACTCCTTGTGGCTTGACCTAACGATCCTGTTCAAAACATTTCTATTGGCCCTATCCTTCAAACAAGATACTTCCCTGAACGAAGAAAAATTTCCCGGTTGAGCCAGTAACCAGCCTCTAGCGACCGGCAACCCGCTTTTAACTTTCCGCTTTTAGGTTTCCACTTTCCGCTTTTAGCCTTAAAGCTTTCCGCTTTCCGCTTTAAACTTCTAACTTTCCGCTTTTCGATATGAGTTTAACAGACATTGCTATTGTTGGGGCTGGGGGATTAGGGAAAGAGGTTGCTGTGCTTATTCATCAAATTAATCAGCAGGAGCTAACCTGGAATGTGGTTGGTTTTTATGATGATGCACAACCGGTGGGTCAAAAGGTAGCCGGACATTTAGTGTTGGGTGAGGTGGCAGAATTAAATAAGGTTGACTACCCGCTTCAGGTTGTGATTGCCATAGGGGATCCACTCATCAAATCAAAGGTAGTTAGTAAAATCATAAGCCATCACATTGCCTACCCGGTATTGATTCATCCAGCTTCAACCATCGGTTTAGAGATACAGGTAGGGGCAGGATCGATTATCACGGCCGGGTGTCATTTAACGATAGATATTCAGGTAGGAGAACATGTGCTGATTAACTTAAACTCCACCATCGGTCATGATGTACAGATTGGAAGTTATACGTCCATCATGCCGGGTGTCCATATCTCCGGATTTGTACAAATTGAAAAGTCTGTCCTGATTGGAACGGGAGCATCTGTGTTGCAACACATTCATCTTGGCGAAGACTCGCGGATTGGAGCTGGGGCTATTGTTACACGCAATGTGACCCCTCAAACCACCGTGATGGGTGTGCCTGCCCGCATTAAGGATTAATATGAAAGAATTTAAACCTGCATTCCGGTTTCTGGCTGTCTTCCTCGGACTCTACCTGGGCCTGAATATCGCCTACGGTCTGTGGATTTCTTCCTATGGTAATCAGGCCGACAAGGCCACGATCCTCGTAACCAAACAAACTTCCTGGCTGCTCAATCGTTTTGGAGAAGAGACTCAAACCCAAATTAATGGAGCGGCTCCCACGGTGTCTATCTTAAAAGATTCGCGGATTGCGCTGGGTGTATTTGAAGGCTGCAATAGCATCAATGTGATGATTGTGTTTGTTGCTTTTTTGTTTGCCTTTAAAGGAAGCTGGAAAAGTATGGCCTGGTTTCTTCCACTGGGGTTAGGGCTGATCTATTTGGCCAATCTTGTTCGGGTACTGTTGCTTTATTACGTGGCTGAGTATTGGCGACAGTATTTCTACTACATTCATAAGTATTTATTTACGGCAATTATTTACCTGATTGTGTTTATCCTTTGGTGGTGGTGGATCGAAAAAGTGAGTGGGGTTTCCCTGAAAAGAATCACCTCCGGAAAATCATGAAAAACTATTTGCTTCTGGCAATTGCATTGATAACCCTGCTGCTGGTTTATGTATTTCAGCAAGTGAGTTATGCATCATGGCTAAATTATCTGCTGCCAAAGAGCCTTTCGGTAAATCACCCGAACACAGTGTTTATCATTAATCGCACAACCCGACTGATCGTCAATGATGGCGCATGCATGCTGTTGATTTGGGGATTTTTTAAAGAAACAAAATACCTGAAAGCAGCGTTTCTGGTTTTTTGCATTGAGTTGTTGATCATACTGCCGATCTACTTTGTTGTTAAGCTTAATCTTGAGGGGCCCTCAGAGATTTCTTCACCACTTTTATCACAGATACATCGCATCATCGTGAATCCACTCCTTATGTTTATTTTAATGGTTGCTTTTTATTATCAAAAAGTAACAACTACCCGTGTATAAAGAGCCTTTGTCATATAACCCAATCGATGTAGAGGGTCTTCATAAAGTATTGCTTAATTACCAGGGTCGCAATCATGAAGAAATCGTAGTGGATTTTGAAAAATTGGCTTCGACTCAACTTCTTAACAGACCGGTAGTAGCAGTTTCATCCGGCACAGCCGCACTGCACCTTGCATTGGCTGCGCTCGGCATTGGCTCTGGTGACCTGGTTGTAGTTCCTACATTCTCATATGTGGCTTCCGTAAATCCGGTATTATATGTAGGGGCAAAACCGGTTTGGATTGACAGTGAGGAAACCACCTGGAATCTCTGTCCGGAGTTACTGGAGCAGGCATTGAGAGAATTTAACCCCCGGTCAAAACGTATCAAGGCAATCATCGTAGTTCACAACTACGGGGTGCCAGCGGACATGGAGAAGATTATGAGTCTGGCAAAAAAATACAAGGTGCCGGTAATCGAAGATGCCGCAGAAGCCTGGGGTGCTTCAATAAAAGGACGACCCTGTGGTACAGTTGGAAATATAGGTGTTTTTTCATTCAACAATAATAAAACCGTAACAGCCTTCGGAGGTGGGTTACTCACAACATCAAATTCCAAATGGGAAAAGCGGGCCCGGCTACTGTCCTCTCAGGCGCGATTGCCAAAGGCTTTTTACCTGTTTGATGAGGTTGGCTTTAATTACCGGATGAGTCCGTTGATAGCAGCCTATGGCCTTTTGCAACTTCAGCAAGCAGACGAACTTGTAGCAAGGCGACAGGAAATTTTCTTGCGCTATTGTGAGGCTTTTAAAGACCACCGCGCAATCAGTTGGGCCAGCCCCCTTCCCGGTGACGTAGCCAGTCACTGGTTGTCTGCATTTCGGTTTAGTCATAAATCCAATCCTCAAAGACTGTTTCAGGAACTCAGCAAAAAGGGTATCGAGGTTAGAAGAGGATGGAATCCACTCCATACTATGGAACATCTATCAGTCTATCCGGTCATGAATTCCAAAAATTCTGAAAAGCTGTTTCAAGAAGTCATTTGTTTACCGAGCGGAACGAGATCCGAACAGTGCCTATTCTGGATTAAGAAATTGATTTAATGAGATATATAGGTTGCAGAATTGTTAGCATAGGTTATAAATTTCAAATGGTAGTTAATTATATGGCTGATTATAAGCCTCTTATGTTATTTAAACGCCCCACGTAGATTGCATACGATATATAAATCAGATTTAATCTTCCATGTTATTGAGTTGTATGTGATTTCTTGTCCTTTTTTAAATAATTAGGGTTACTTATTCATAGCAAAAGTTTATTTAAATTGTGGAGTTTTAAGTAAATACGTGAACTTTGCCTAAATCATGTGGAAGTTGGTCTGTCCAATTCTAGCAAGATTAAGTACAGCGTTGAAATAAGAAGCAGTAGGTTACAAAAAGATAATTCAGTTGAAATTAATTTTTAAAGTCAAATCGTGTAATATGGTTCGTAAATCAGTCGCCTTTGGCAGATCAATAGTTGTATTGATAATACTTTTGGTGACTGCCTTGAGTACGTTTGCTCAAACTACTTATTATTCAAGGGCTTCAACCAATTGGAATGTAACAACAACCTGGTCAACTGTAGGGTATGGAGGAGTTCCAGCCGCTTCGGTTCCTGTTGCGGGTGACTTTGTTAATATAGGAAACACTTATACTGTAACGATTACCGGAGTGGCAGCTGCAAGCGCTACCTTAACCATTGATAATGGAGGAGGGCTAAACGTAAATAACACAATCGCAGTTTCTGGTGCAACCATCGTGAACGGTAGCTTATCAATAGGATCGACTGCCGGAACTAAGACATTTACCGGATTGGTAACAATTGGGGGCGGTGGAACATGGAATGAGACAGTAGTTGAACCAACAGTCTTCCAGGGTGGCATCACCAACAACGGAACATTCACCGCAGGCACGGGCGTGCATAACTTCAATACAAATTCACAGGCGCTCACCGGCACGTTCACGATACCGAGCGTTTCGGTAAATGGTGCGGCAGTGGTGCTGACCAACACCAACACATTGACAGTGAGCACTGCCTTGAGCGGCACGGGCCGGATCACACAAGGTGCTGGCGCCACCCTGAACATCGGAGGCACCAGTGCCATCACCAACATGACAGCCACGGCCGCAGGCAA
>JBEBJH010000295.1:0-4979 GCA_040079965.1 Cyclobacteriaceae bacterium | reverse complement strand
ATGTGTATAAGAGACAGCTCTTTAATCTAATATAGAAATAAACGGCAATTGATATGATAACAAGTGAAATGAATTGGGAATTGGAAAGTAGGTTTTCAATAAGAAATCCACGTTGAATGTCGCCTCGGAAGATTTCGAGTACCCCTCGGCCTATAGCGTAGCCGATCAGATAGATTAGAAAAAGTTGGCCATCAAATTTTTTTCCGGACTTAAATAGCCAGAGTGCAACCATGATGCTGAAGATCAACGCTGCCTCATAAAGCTGAGTAGGATGTAACGAAGTATTCAATGGTTCGGCCTGACATTTTTCATCCGTAAAAATTACGCCTAAAAAACTATCGGTAGGAATTCCATAGCAACAGCCGGCCATAAAGCAACCAATGCGACCAAATCCATGTACAATGCATGTCACCACTGCCATCACATCCAGCATTCCCAGAACGGGCACTTTAATCCTTCTGAAATACCACAACATAATAGGTATCGCCAAGAGCAACGATCCGTAAAAAACAAAGCCACTGCCTGAAAGTAGTTTCTTAGGATTATGTAAGTATAAAGAAGGTTCTTCGAAAATGAGGAACAGCTTGCCACCCAGTACACCGCCCACCACCAGCATGATGAACAGGTTATTGCTTTGATCGAAGGTAAGTCCGAATTGCTTTTTGCCCTGCCAATACATGTAGCTAAAGCCAAGCAATGCCCCAAGGGCTATGCAAAATCCATAGGTGTAAATGGTGATTGAACCGACTTCAAATAGGATAGGGTGCATTTCTAATTGACAGTTGACAAGTTAATAATTGACAATGAGAATGGTTGTTGATTAGAGGCTAGTCAGATAATTGTCAATTGTCCTTTGTCAATTGACAATTATACTGTCATTATCTCAGCCTCTTTCTTTTTCAGCAAGGCATCAACCTTATGAATGGATTCGTCTGTCAGCTTTTGTACGGTCTCTTCGCCATTCTTCACATCGTCTTCAGACACGCCTTTGATTTTCTTGAGTTGTTCGTTCGTGTCCTTGCGGATGCTGCGAATACTTACCTTACCTTGTTCACACTCCTGGCTGGATTGCTTCACCAGTTGTTTTCTTCTTTCTTCAGTAAGCATTGGGATATTAATGATTACCTGCTGGCCATCATTTTGTGGAGTAAGCCCAAGATTGGCTACCATAATGGCTTTTTCTATTTCGGGGATCAGGCCTTTTTCCCATGGCTTTATAAACAGCGTGCGGGCGTCCTGAGAGGTGATGGATGACACCTGATTTAACGGACTCATCGCCCCATAATACGATACTTGTATGCCATCGAGCATGGCTGGATTAGCTTTGCCAGCTCTGATTTTTGCCAGTTCATGCGTTACATGCGAAATGGCCTTGTTCATCTGATCTTTGGCTTCTTCGAGGTAAAGTTCGATCTCTTCCATAAAAGTGATTTAAGATTTATGTTTAAGGATCGGTGATTTTAAATCTAAAACCATCAATCCTAACTCTCAAATTAACTTATCAGCGTTCCTGCTTCTTCGCCCCGGGCTATTTTCAACAGGTTGCCTTTTTTATTCATATCAAAAACAATGATGGGTAATTTGTTCTCCTGGCATAAGGTAAAGGCCGTCATATCCATGATGTTTAATTTCTTTGAGTAGGCTTCCTGAAAGCTAAGGTGGCTGTATCGTATGGCATCGCTAGATTTTTCAGGGTCTTTGTCATACACTCCATCTACCCGCGTACCCTTTAATACTACACCGGCTTGAAGTTCGATGGCGCGTAAGCTTGCGGTGGAGTCTGTGGTGAAGTATGGATTTCCAATACCGGCTCCAAAAATAACAACCCGTCCTTTTTCTAAGTGGCGTATCGCCCTGCGCCTGATAAACGGCTCACATACTTGTTCCATTTTTATGCCCGACATTAATCGTGTGTATATGCCATGTCTTTCAAGTGCGCTTTGGAGCGCCATAGCATTGATCACTGTAGCCAGCATGCCCATATAATCACCTTGAACTCGCTCAATCCCCAGGGCTTCCGCCTGACCACCTCGAAAAATATTACCGCCTCCGATTACGATAGCCAATTCCACACCCTGCTCTTTTACACCTTTGATTTCTTCGGAGTATTGTTCTAGTACAGCCGGGTCGAAATTGCTGTTTTTGGAGCCCATCAGCGCTTCACCGCTGAGTTTGAGAAGGATGCGTTTGTACTTCATGTTTGGAGGAATAGTTGCAGGTTTTAACCCCGCAAATATGGTCAGGATTGGGCAATTTTCGAGCAGTATTTTCGATTTTCAGAAGGATTGTTAGGATCGATTAAAACTCCACCAACACCTGACCCTTCTCTACACTATCGCCTTTCTTTACTTTCACAGATTTCACGATTCCTTCTCCTGGTGACTTCAGGATGTTCTCCATTTTCATCGCCTCCAGTATCAAAAGTGCATCGCCTTGCTTTACTAAATCTCCAGCTTTAATTTTCAAATCAATGATCAAGCCGGGCATAGGCGCTTTAATCGTATTGACTTTGCTACCACCCGTATTGTTCATACCCATCTTTTCAAGCAATAAATCAAATTTGTCTTTAAGGGTAACGCTGTAGTTACGACCATTGATTTTGAAGGTGAAAGTCTTGGTTTCCGGATCGGTCCTGATCACTTCAGCCCGATAACTTTTGTTGCGATATAGAATATGAAAGTATCCATCGGCAATTTTTACCAGATCCCACGCTTGTGTCTCGCCATTAACTACAAACCCGGCTTCTCCAGATTCAATTTCAAAAACCTTATCGTTTACAGTCGCTTTATACATTAGGCGGGTTGTTCTTTGTTGGTTATTCGATAGTAATTTATAGTTGATTCAAGCTATTATTCCAGCATCCAGGCTCAAGAATCCAGTATCAACTCTGTTGTCTTGCAAATTAGCTAAACTCATCGTTACCTTTGTTCCGTCACGAAAAGAATTTCGTGAGGGGGTGCCAACAAACGGGCTGAGATTATACCCATAGAACCTGATGCCGGTAATGCGGACGAAGGGAGGCAGTTCCGATAGCTATCGGAAAAACGTACGCATCACATTCCCCTGTGTGCTCTGCAAGTTTAAACCAAAAGTAAACATGGTGAAATTATGTATGTCGGCCGCACTGATTGCGTGGGCGTGGAGTGTGCAAGCACAGGTCATTCGTGGCTATGTGAAGGATAGCCAGACGAAGGAACCCTTGGCTGGTGCTTCGGTGGTGCTGAAGGAATCGGGCCGGTATTCAATTACCGATGAGAATGGATATTTTTTGATCAGTCAACTTGCTAGCGGAAGCCACGAGGTAGAGGTTCGTTTTATTGGATATAGATCCAACGAACTTTCTGTTACTACAGATGAAAAAAACTGGACCACCATTTTATTGGACGAAGATGTTAAGGTGACCGACCAGGTAATTGTATCGGCCACGCGGGTAGATGGAAAAAGTCCAACTACGTTTACGACTCTTAACAAACTCACGTTACAAAAGCAAAACTTTGGTCAGGATCTTCCAATCGCACTGAACTGGACTCCTTCCCTGGTGACTACTTCCGATGCCGGAGCCGGAGTGGGTTATACCGGTTTGCGAATCCGCGGTAGCGATGCAACCAGGATTAATGTAACTATTAACGGTATTCCGGTTAATGACAGCGAAAGTCAGGGTGTGTTTTGGGTGAATACACCAGATCTTGCATCTTCCACGCAAAGTGTACAGGTGCAACGGGGCGTTGGCACGTCAACCAACGGAGCCGGAGCTTTTGGTGCGAGTGTCAACCTGCAAACCAATACCCGAAATGATGTGGCCTATGCCGATCTGATTAATTCGTTCGGATCATTCAGCACCCGCAGGTATACTATATCGTTTGGTACGGGTTTGATTAACGACAAATTTGTTTTCGATGGCCGCATTTCTCAAATCAATTCAGATGGATATATCGACAGGGCCAGTTCCGATTTGAAATCATATTATCTGTCGGGCGGATATTATGGCAAGAAAACAATGATAAAAGCAATTGTATTTGGAGGCAAAGAGATTACTTACCAAAGTTGGTATGGTGTGCCCGAATCGCGGTTGAATAATGATCCGGCTGCCATGCTGGAGACTGCTGCTTCGGAAGGTTGGAATCAGGAGCAAACAGATAATCTCTTGTCATCCGGCCGCACATTTAATATTTATACCTACGAAAACCAGGTTGATAATTATGCCCAGGATCACTATCAGCTTCACGTCTCGCATCGCTTTACTGAGTCGCTTACTGCGAATGCAGCGTTGCATTATACGTATGGTCGTGGATTTTACGAAGAATTTCGGTACGATGATGAGTTTGAAAACTATGGATTGAATGATGTGGTAATTGGTGGCGAGACGATTTCATCCACCGACTTGGTGCGCAGGCGCTGGCTCGATAATGATTTTTATGGTGTCACATATTCAGTTACTTACGAAAAAGAAAAGCTGAATTCAATTCTGGGCGGTGCCCTGAATAAATATGATGGGGATCACTTCGGGCAAATTACCTGGGCTCAGGTTTCAACTGTATCAAAAGATTATCAATACTATTTCAATAATGGTAAGAAAAATGATTTTACCATTTACTGGAAAAATAATTACCGGCTGACGGAAAACCTTACAGGATTCGTGGATATTCAATACAGACGAGTTTCTTATGTCGCTTCGGGTAAGGAAAACAAACAATTTGATTTCAGTGTGAATGAGCAATTCAATTTCTTCAATCCCAAGGTTGGGTTAACGTATGAAGCATCAGACGAACAACAATGGTATGCGTCCTACGCAGTAGGCAACCGGGAACCCGTGCGCGATGATTTTATTGATGCCCCTGCAGGAACTGCTCCAAGACCTGAGACTTTACGAAATGTGGAAGCAGGGTGGCGGTATAGAAGGAATAATCTGGTTTTGAATCTCAACTACTACCTGATGAATTACAAAAATCAATTGGTGCCCACCGGAGAGTTGAATGATG
>JBEBJH010000040.1:0-25075 GCA_040079965.1 Cyclobacteriaceae bacterium | reverse complement strand
TTTTGGAGAGGTGTCCGAGTGGTTGAAGGAGCACGCCTGGAAAGTGTGTATACCTGAAAGGGTATCGCGGGTTCGAATCCCGCCCTCTCCGCCAAACTGCGCTTGATTGCGCGCCTGTCCACGTTATAGCTTCGTTTGGCTAGCCAATAACTAAAGATATATGGTACAGAGCTGTTTGCCCTTAACTAATAGTTCTACACATCAGTTACCCAATTAGCTAATCTCTCCTACCATTGGCTGATTAATTAGGAATCGGGTCTTCTCCTGACCAAACTCCCCTACTAATACCATTAGCTTGGTAACTGCCGCCTCCATGGTCATGTCGCCTCCGCTAATAACACCGATCTCTGCAAGTGACTTACTGGTTTCATATCTTCCTTGTACGACCATGCCTCCAGGGCATTGCGAAATGTTTAAAACCAAAACACCGCGCTTGATTGCTGATTTCAAAGTTTCAATAAACCATTGTGAAGAAGGAGCGTTACCCGATCCAAAGGTCTCCAAAATAACTGCTTTCAAGCCTTCAGTATTGAGAATGGCTTCAACTGTTCGTTTATCAATGCCTGGAAACAATTTTAAAATAGAGATGTTCGTATCAAAGCGCTTAAATAACTTAACATCTTCGTTACCAGATTTCCGAATGGCGCCATAGTTGTAATCTATTTTAACTCCAGCAGTTGCCAATGAGGGATAATTTTCTGATTCAAAAGCATCGAAGTGCATACTTTCTACTTTTTTGGAGCGGCTTCCTCTTAAAAGTTCATAATCAAAGTAAATACAGACTTCGGGCACAACTGGTTTACCTTCTGCTTTCGCAGAAGCGATTTCCAATGCCGTAATCAAATTTTCGCGGGCATCAGAACGAGGTTCGCTGATAGGTAATTGGGCTCCTGTGAAGATGACAGGCTTGGCAAGCCCCGGTAACATGAAACTGATTGCAGAAGCCGTGAAGGCCATTGTATCTGTACCATGCAACACCACAAAGCCATCCTGATCTTTATAGTTTTCAAATATTATCTCTCCAATCATCTGCCAATGAACGGGTTGGATATTGGAAGAATCCACCGGTTGATCAAACGAAATTACTGTGATATCGAGAAACAAATTACGTAGCGTTGGTAATTGCTCCAGAATTAGAGAGAAATCGAAAGGTATTAATACACCTGCAGCATCATAGGTCATTCCAAAGGTTCCTCCGGTATAAATGATCATCACCCGTGATTTTGCTTTGCCGGGTAAAGCAGTGTTGATGCTTATTTTTTTATAACTCATGCTTTATTAAATAATCGGATTGCATTTGTGGTGGTTATGCTCCTTAACTCTTCCAGCGTAATCTTCTTAAGTTCCGAAATCTTCTGAGCTATTAAAGGAATATACTCTGGCGTATTGCGCTTACCACGATGCGGCACAGGGGCGAGGTAAGGACTGTCCGTTTCAAGAACAAGGTTTTCCAAATCCAAATCTGGGATCACTTTATCCAATCCTCCATTCTTGAAGGTTGCTACACCTCCCAAACCCAGATAAAAACCCATTGAAGTAATTTTCTTAGCCTGTTCAAAGCTACCTGAAAAGCAATGAAAAACTCCTTTCAACTTTTCATCGGCCAACGGGGCTAATAATTCAATGGTCTGATCAATTGATTCCCGGCAATGAATAACTACAGGAAGATTATACTTTTTTGCCCAACCGATTTGAATTCTAAAAGCCTCAGTTTGTTGTTCCCAATGTGTTTTGTCCCAGTACAAATCAGTACCCATCTCACCAATGGCTGCAAACTTTCTTTGCGCAAGCCACTCCTCTACCCGATAAAGTTCTTTTTCAAAATCCTTTTTTACTGAACAGGGATGAAGGCCCATCATGGCAATGCATTGCTCTGGATGCTTATGTTCAACCTCTAGCATTGCATCGATAGAAGTATGATCAACGTTAGGCATGTATATTTTCGCCACATCCAAATCCTTACAATGACTCAATATGTCCTCACGGTCGTGATTGAATTCATCCGAATAAATGTGGGCATGCGTATCAATCCAGAAATTCATCACCTTGTTTTTTCCATTTGAAGTAATTCATCAACAGCATTGATGAGCAAATTAGTTTCTGGATCATTGTCTTCAAAACCCTTATATTCCTTAACCTTCTCGATGGCCGTGTTTAAGTCAAAATCCGATTGAAGTTGGCGTAAAGCGATCTTTCTCTTGTCCAACTCTTCGGCTAAATATTCCTGCTCAGTTTGCCCCGGGGTTGGAATCAGAATTACATTCTTCTTTTCTAATCTCGTCAAATCCATCACTGTGCTATACCCACTGCGGGTGAACAGGATTCCAGCTTTTTGAATTAATTCTCCCAGTTCTCTCCCACTTACATGATTTATGAAGGTTATCCGGGAATTCTTTCTCTCCTGTCCTGACGGAATACCACAAACAAGTATGCATCTTCCGGTTTGCCCGGACATGTGTTGTTCCAGTAAAGACTCAAGAATCTGTCGTTGTGGTTCAGGCCCTGATATTACTCCCAAAATCAAATCTTCATCAACCTGGGCATCGCTTTTCTTTAATCGTGATAACATACCTACAAACCGGACTTTTAAATTGCCCGGTACAGTAAGTGGACCCGTGATCCGCTCGTGATCGGAATCCGGAATCCAACAGGTATCAAAGCGTTTGATTAGCCGGTGATTAAAAAAATTAAGGGCTCTATTTAACCATTTAAATGAAGCCGGCATAATCAAATTGACTTGATGGGTTATTAACACGGTTGAGACCTTATGCGACCAACAGCCATACCTATTATCTGATACCACTGCATCAATTTTTTGTTGTGAGATTATATTTTCTAATTGCTCATGCTCTTTTCGAATTGCCCTAAGAAATTTGGGAAGCTGCAAAAGGACTTTCACCATAAAGGGTAAGGAAGTTGAGTACTCTACCTTATAGGATTCAAGTTCGTAAAAATTCAATTGTGGAAATTCCTGCTTCAGTAAAAGCAGTGATTGACCATTACCGGCAATTGAAACTTTACAACCCCGGGTTAATAAGCACTCAATAACTGGAATACAACGAGTAGCATGGCCTAAACCCCAATCAAGAACGGCTACCAAAATATGCTTGCTGATTTCAGGCATGCACAAAGGTATCAGAACCTGCTTCAGCCATCAAAGCGCAGAAAAAACAAAGCCTTGTTTAGAAAAATAGTCCAGATACCGAGGAAGTGTATAGTTAAGATTGCGTTCGGCCTTTAAACTATCATGAAATACAATAATAGACCCTGGTCGCGTTGCCTTGAGCGATCCGTTTAGACATCTTTCGGGGGACATGGATTGGAAATAATCCTGAGTAAGAACGTCCCACATGATAATCTTATAACTTTCCTTCAATGATTTGATCTGATTTCGTGTGATTCTACCATAAGGAGGACGGAAGAGCATACTGCCAGCAGACAACAGTCGCCCATTGTTAGTCGACTGTGAATTATGACTGGATATTTGATTAGTACATAATTCTATGTTAGCCAGATAATCCTTAGTTGAATAATTCCAGCCTTTAAGGTGATTGAATGTATGGTTGCCAATGGAATGCCCAGCTTCTGCAATTTGTGCAAATACAGTAGGATGCTTCCGTACATTATCGCCAATACAAAAGAAGGTGGCCCGGGCTTCAAATTTTTTGAGAGTTGCTAAAACAAACTCAGTAGGGCCCGGCACAGGTCCATCATCAAACGTGAGAAAGATTTTTTTTTCTTTGGTCGAGATCCTCCAAACTAAATCTGGAAATAACCAGGGAAGAAAAAAAGGTGTTTGGAATGGGATCATTTCAAGTTTTGAAATTCAACATTTCAAATTCTTTATTCAACCCGGCAGGTGAGCATGGTTATGTCATCCCGATAACCATTACGGCCTTTGAATCCATCCAGCGCGACAATAATATCCTGATGAATTGTTCTAATATCCTTGCTGTGGTTCTTTTCAAAATAGTCAAGCAATGAGTTCAAGCCAAACTCCTCACCGTCTTCATTCACCGTTTCGGTAAGCCCATCCGTATAGGCAAAAAGAGTAAAATCATCAAGGTCGGTTACAAATCCTTCATTCATAAAAGGCAATGGATTCATAGCACCCAAAACAGTTGAACCTTCCTCCAGCAAGCGCATTCCATTTTTCTTATCAAACAAAATAGGGGCATTATGACCAGCATTTACATAAACCATCGTCTTCAAACTCAAATCATAAATGGCGCCAAAGAATGTGATAAACTTTTCGCCTTTCGTGTTTTCCATTACCTGATAATTGAGCGCCTCTACAATCTCTTTCAGATTGGGCGTTTGTCTTAACAAGGTTCGCAACGAAGCCTGAAAGTTCGACATCATCAAGGCGGCCGGTATACCTTTTCCACTAACATCGGCAACACAAATCAGGAATTGGTTTTTATTGATAGGAATATAATCATAGTAGTCGCCCCCAACGAGGTCATGAGGCAAATAACTGGCTTCCATTTTAACACGTTCTGTATAGGGTAAGCGTTCCGGAAAAAGAAATTGTTGCACATCGCTGGCAATTTCCAACTCCTTTCTAAAGGCCTCCTGCTCTAATTGCTTGCGAGCTAACTTTTTATTCTCGATGGCAACAATTATTATGTTGCTAAGGGCCTGAATAAACTTGATGCTTTCGTCCCGGTCGTGATTGTTGTTGTTATTTAAACCGCCAACGAAAATCAGGGCCAGCGTATCCGATTTATGAGCGACCGGAATTACCATATCAAATTCATGGAATTCACATTCATCAAACTCTTCCATTCGATGAATGTTTTTAATCAGTTTGAACCGATCGTCAAGCTTTAGCTTTTGAAAATTATTCTTTGTACCAAAGTTGACTTTACAATTCCAGATTTCATCCAGCACAAAAAGAGCCAGTTTCTTGATATTCAGGTTGGAACGTAGCGTAAAGTTGAAAATCTTATATAAAGACTCCTCAGGCACATTATTGTTGATCGATTGAGTGATCTCCAATAAGGCATTGAGCTCCAGTTCTTTTCTTTCAATCTGTTTTTTTAATTCTACCTCGTTCATAGCCTAAGTAGGGTAAATTTAACAATAAATGCTCAACCCTACTCTTGTTAACAATCTCTTAACTTGAAAAAGAGGCTTCCCTGTCCTTCCAACTATACTTTTTAAATTGAGAAAGCGTGCCAATGCAAATAACATAAAGTGGATAAAGGACTTGCAAAACAAAGAATGCTGATTTTGGTAACACTTCATGGAAATATTTGCAAATCCGCCACAGAAAAAAAACTTCAAGCATTATTTTAATAATAATGATCATCGCTAACTCAACCTTAAATGAAATCATCAGCGAGACCAACATGATCAACCAGCTGATATGAGCAGTTAAAACAAACAAAGCTATTATTCTGGCCAGGAATGAGTCATTCGCTTTCCATTTTCCAGCCCATCTTATTCTCTGTTGAAAAAATTCCCGCGCGGTTTTCATAGGGTGAGTCCGAACCACACAATCCTGCTCAGAAATAACCTCAATGGTTCCGGGGTATTTTTTTTCAATCTTTCGCATCAAAAATTCATCATCACCCGATGAAATGTGAAAATTACCCGTGTAGCCACCTACGTCCTCAAAAATGTTCTTGCGAAAAGCCAGGCTGGCTCCGTTGCACATGATGGGAAATCGCCAACCTAAGAATGAAATTCCGGCCCCCATAACACTTGCAAACTCTAAAAACTGAAGGGAGTGTAAGAATGAGTCATCCGACTTTATTTTTACCATGCCTACCACCATATTCGTGTTAGATCTAAATGATTTTAACATCCCCAATATCCAATTTGGTGGTAAAAGACAATCAGCGTCTGTGGTTAGAATTATTTCTCCGGTTGCCATCCGGATTCCATCAGTCAAAGCTCTTTTCTTACCCGTACCCAAACTCGTTGCAGTATTGATTGCCAACATTGGATACTTCTGCTGCAGCTCCGAAATAATTAAAGATGATTGATCGGCAGAGTGATCGTCTACAAAAATTATTTCAATCTTATCCTGAGGATATGACTGTCGGGCAAGGGTGCTTATTAAATCCGGAAGAGTTCTCTCTTCATTCCTTACAGCGACTACCACGGAGACCAATTCATTCTTATGTATACCTTTTCCGTAGTTTGTAGTCGCTTCCTGCCAACCTAAGATCAGTAAAATCAAAAAGATAAAATAAACACTAAAGATTGCGAGCAGATAAATCAGCATTGCCTGTTTCTCTGTAAGTTTGAGCCGTGAACAAAGTTGAGAAAAAACCTGTCATTGAAAAGATTATTCTTGGGTTGGATCCAGGTACTAATGTAATGGGTTACGCAGTTATTCTGGTGCAATTAAGTAAAGTTAAGTTGCTTCAGTTCGGGGTAATTCAAATGGGAAAATACGGAGCACATGAATTGAAGCTGAAGAAAATCTTTGATCGGGTGCTTACTCTGGTAGATGAATTTAAGCCAGATGAGGTGGCGCTGGAAGCCCCATTCTTTGGTAAGAATGTTCAATCTATGTTAAAGCTTGGCCGGGCGCAGGGAGTGGCCATGGCCGCAGCGCTTTATAGAGAAGTGCCCATAACAGAATATGCACCCAAGAAAGTAAAGCAGTCTGTAACAGGGAATGGAAATGCATCCAAAGAGCAGGTTGCCAAAATGTTGATGCAGATTTTCAGCATCAAAGAAATGCCAAAACTATTAGATGCTTCCGATGCGCTGGCGGTAGCGGTGTGCCATCATTACCAAAACGGAACCTTAAAAAGCAAAGGCAAATCGTGGGAGGGTTTTTTGAAAGATAATCCGGGAAGGATAAAATCAACCAAGCTGCAATAACCTGGCAACAATTCGTTCCGAGGTTCGGCCATCCCACAACTCAGGAATCCTGCCCTGCTTCCAGGTTCCTGCGTTCAGATTTATTAAGGCTTCGCTCAAAGCCTCAAAATCATCACCGATCATTTCATTAGTACCTGTCGTAACTGTCTCAGGTCGTTCGGTATTGTTTCTCAATGTCAGGCATGGAATTCCCAGTACGGTTGTTTCTTCCTGCACACCTCCGGAATCAGTAATCACTGCCCTCGATTCTTTGATCAGGTAAATAAATTCAAGGTAGCTGAGCGGATCACAGGCAATAATACTATTTGGCCTATTACTTAGTTTAGAAAAGTTCTTTTGTGTACGTGGATGCACAGGAAAAATCACAGGTAGCCCAAAAGCATCAATTACCTTCATCCAGTTAGCAAACTTAACTGCATCATCCACATTGGAGGGTCTGTGAAGAGTTAATACGAGATACCCTTTTGGCTTTATATTCCATTCGTCCCACTTCTCAGGCCTTTTTGTCTTAGGTAGTTGAGTTAACAACGTATCAATCATGGTATTGCCCACAAAGAAAATCTGACTATCCTGAATACCACCCTTTCTTAGATTCTGATTAGCAACCTCAGAGGTTGTAAAAAAGTAGTCGGCCAATGAATCCGTGACTATACGATTAATTTCTTCTGGCATCGACATATCAAACGACCGAATGCCGCCTTCAACATGAGCTACTTTGGTATTCAGTTTTTTCGCCACAATAGTACAAGCCATGGTTGAAGTAACATCCCCCACCACGATAACTAAATCCGTTGGATTAGCAATCAGATCTTTCTCGAACTCAATCATAATGCGGGCTGTCTGCTCTGCCTGGGTACCCGACCCAGCTCCCAGATTAACATGAGGCTCAGGAATTTCGAGTTGTTCAAAAAAAATCTTACTTAGTTTATCATCGTAGTGCTGGCCTGTATGAACCAGACGATACTGAATTGACTTACCTGACTGTTGCGCGTTTTCAATTGCCCTGATGATAGGTGCAATTTTCATGAAGTTTGGTCGGGCACCGGCAATCAGGGTGATTTCATTTTAGGTTTATTGAATAAGAATACAAACCTATCTAAAAGTCACTAACTTTTAGATTGAAATTAATTTGACCATGCATTTTAAAAGTAATTGAAATATGAAAAATACATACATTTGTTAAATCCATCCGGCTATGAAATGTCTTTTTATTCTTTTCACGCTGATCATAAGTTACTTAAGCAAAGCTCAGGAAACTGGCAATATCATCACCGCCTCAGGCGAAGCTAAGGGTATTTCAATTTCCGCATCCTGGGCAATTGGTGAGGTGATAAATGAAACGTTTAAATCATCAAGTTTTGAAGTAAGTCATGGTTTAAATGATCAGAATTTTAAATATGTTATAACCGGTACGAAAGAAAAGGATGAACTTCTGATCTATCCTATGCCGTTCGAGAAAAGTTTTAATATTGTTTCAAGTGATAGAGATCTCTCAGGATCAGTTATTACCTTATTTGATGCTACCGGAAAACAAGTGAATGTTCAACTTCAAAGAGTGCACTCAAATCAAATAACTATTTCGTTCGAGCATTCGGCCCCTGGCCTTTACTTATTATTGATACAATCCTCGGGCTCAATTAAACCTCTTTCATTTAAATTAATTAAAGAATGAAAAATCTACTATCCTGCTGCCTAATACTTTTTGTTACTTATGTGTATGCCCAAAGTCCGCAGTCTTTCAAGTATCAAGCGGTTTTAAGAGATAATGGTGGTTTACCCTTAATCGAAAAGAACATTACTATTAAGATCAGTATTCTGCAAGGATCATTAACTGGTTTAAGTGCCTATTCCGAAGTCCATCAAGCAAAAACAAGCCCTGTTGGTGTAGTGAATTTAGAGATTGGAAAAGGTACTCAGAATGTTGGAAATTTCACAACTATTTCATGGGGTACAAATTCGCACTTTGTTAAAATTGAAATAGATCCCTTGGGGGGAAGCAACTTCGAGCAGGTTGGTACGTCACAATTATTATCAGTGCCCTATGCACTTTATGCGGAAAAATCTGGTGATGAAAAATGGGGGAAAGTTAATTCTGATATTTCATACTTAGGAGGTAATGTGGGAATTGGCACGAGTAATCCATCTGTTAAATTGGATGTTGAGGGTGTAAACCCTGCTATCCAACTTAATAAAGCTGAGTTAAGATCTACAGAAAGTGAAGGTAAAGGAAGGATCGATCTTAAAGGTGATCAGATTGACCTTGGTAATGCATACTTAACTTCTTTGAATAGAGTTGGTGATTTTTCTGAAGATCTCATTTTTGGTCTTCAACAACCGATAGGTAACAGCACCTCTTGGAATATTTTAGAATCATGGAGAGGTGCTGGCTTGATGGTGAGTTCCAGTGGAACAGAACAAAGACCTCTTTTATTTGGAATTGATAGAATAGAGAAAATGCGTATTGATGGGAATGGAAATGTCGGAATTGGAATTACCAATCCAGTCTATCAATTGGACGTAGGGGGATCCATTAATGCTACAAATTATTTAATCAATGGCCAGCAATTCTCAGGTAGTCCCTGGTCATCCAATGGTGGAAATATCTACATTACAACAAGTAACGTAGGCATTGGAACAAGCAACCCGCAAGTAAAACTAGATATTGAAGGAATTAATTCATCTATCCAACTTCACAAAGCGGAGTTAAAATCTACAGAAAGTGAAGGGAAGGGGAGGATTGACCTTAAGGGTGATCAGATTGACCTTTGTAATGCATACTTAACTTCTTTGAATAGAATTGGTGATTCTTCAGATGATCTCATTTTCGGACTCCAACAGCCTATTGGAAACTCAACTTCATGGAACATTTTAGAGTCGTGGAGAGGTGCTGGCCTAATGCTGAGTTCAAGTGGAACAGAACAAAGACCTCTTTTATTTGGAATTGATAGAATAGAGAAAATGCGCATTGATGGGAATGGAAATGTGGGCATTGGAACTATTAATCCTAAATCGAAGCTTCAAGTTGAATCTGGGGATGTGTATATTAATTCAATTAATTCAGGCTTAATAATGAAATCCCCAAATGGTCAATGTTGGAGAATGAGTATTGATAATTCTGGGAATCCCGTCTTTTCACCAATAATTTGCCCGTAAACGTTTTTTGATACTACTTTTTCCGGGAGTTACGCTTCCTTTGTAAAAAAAAGAAATGATTAGTAAAGAAAAGAGTAGAAGATTTCAAAAGACAATTGAATTCGTAAAAAAGACTTTACCTGCGAAATCAAGTATATTAGATTTAGGTACCTCAAATGCTCTTTCGAAATTACTTAGTATTGAGGGATATATCGTATCAAATACGTCAGGTGAAGATCTTGATAACAATATAGACTTTATCACAAGCATTGATGCTGACTGCACTACGGCATTCGAAATTTTTGAACATTTATTGAATCCATTAGGAGTATTAAAGGCAATCAAATCAGAGAGTTTAATTGCAAGTATACCGCTTCGGTTATGGTTTGCGAAGGCCTACCGAAACAAAACTGATCGATGGGACCAACACTTTCATGAGTTTGAAGATTGGCAATTTGATTGGCTACTT
Source organism: Cyclobacteriaceae bacterium (assembly GCA_040079965.1). Taxonomy (GTDB): domain Bacteria; phylum Bacteroidota; class Bacteroidia; order Cytophagales; family Cyclobacteriaceae; genus ELB16-189. The sequence goes on along the minus strand of JBEBJH010000040.1, from coordinate 14,631 downwards.
GAAAAAGCTGGGTGGGAAATCGTGAAGAGAGAAAAATGGACGAGCCCCACTAAGATCAATGGCATCAGGCCTATCCTGAGATTATTTACCCCACGATATTATATTGTTGAAGCTCGCAGAAAGAAATGAAGAGAATTCTGATTCTGGCTTATAACGATCTCAATCATGACGCCCGTGTAGCACGGCAAATTAATTTCCTTTCGGAAAAATATCAATTGACGATTGCATGTTTTGATTCTCCTAAGACAGACAAGCACGAAATGTTTTATATCAAAAGAATAAAACCTGGACTTTTCCAAAAAGTAATTGGTTCTGTTTTTCTAGTCATGAGATTATTTGAACTCGCCTATAAAGTCATTTATGACTTCCCGGTTTTACGAAAGCAATTGGAAAGCAGAAACTTTGATCTCATCATCGCCAATGACATTGAAAGTCTTCCGCTAGCCTTTAAAATCAAAAAGAAAGAGAAAATACTTTTTGATGCTCATGAGTTTGCTCCGAGGCACTTCGAAGACAAACTGGTGTGGAGAATTTTCTTTCAACGATTTAATAAATATCTCTGTAAAAAATATCTTCCCATGGTCGATCAAATGATCACCGTGGGAACTGGGCTTGCGAGAGAATATGCGACTCATTATCCTGTAAAGCCAATTGTTGTAACCAATGCTAACTATTTCGCAAGCCTTTCTCCAACTCCGGTGGATGGGAAAAAGATCCGATTGATTCATCATGGTGCCGCCAATCCTTCGCGGCAGCTAGAAATCATGATTGAGATGATGGAATATCTAGACAATCGGTTTACACTTGACCTAATGCTTCTTACCCCAACAATTGCTAGTAAAAAAACGCGGAGTTATTTGAATACATTGAAGGACATGATAAAAGATAATTCCCGCATTACACTAATCCCCCCTGTAACAAGTTCTGAAGTGGTGAACTTTATCCATCCTTATGACATTGGGGTTTTCTTACTCCCACCCATAAACTTTAATTACGCCAACACACTTCCCAACAAATTATTTGATTTTATCCAAGCCCGTCTTGCTATCGGGATCGGTCCAACTCCTGAAATGGCAAATCTAGTCAATAGTTATAACCTGGGTGTTGTTGCTGATGATTTTACACCTCGCTCCCTGGCTAAAAAGATAAACTCTTTAAGCGTTGAAGAAATTTCGTTTTTCAAAAATCAATCTGATATATTCGCCAAAGAACTTTCAGCCGAAAAAAATAAGATTATTTTAAACGATCTTGTTCTGAATCTACTAAAGGAATCATAACGAATGGGCATAGTCATCCGACAAAGTATTTATTCAACCCTTATCTCTTACCTGGGAGTGGCAATTGGCTATATTAATTTACTCTACCTCTATCCTAAGTTTCTCTCACTTGAACAAGTTGGACTTTTCAGGACCATCCAAGATGCGGCAATACTATTCACTCCTTTTGCCCAGTTTGGTTTAACCCAAAGCATCTTTCGGTTCTATCCACAACTGGTAAAAGACCAAAAGTCCTCGCACACCTTTATCACACTCATGGCCCTAATGGCACTTGCCGGGTTTGCTGTTTTCTTTCTGGTGTTCAAGATTTTTGAAGCTCCCCTATTATCCTATTTTCAAGACAACGCCAGAGAAATCATTCAATATACCTCACTGGTACTGTGGCTGACTCTCGTACTAGTTATGATTGCCGTGCTGGAAGCATTTTCGCGATCACTTTTAAAAACGGTTGTACCCAATTTATTAAGGGAGGTGATGGCACGTTTATTCCTTTCAGTGTTGGTTTTGCTTTATTTCAATGGAAATATTTCATTTAATCAGTTTATTATAGGTTCGGTTATTGGCTATCTGATATGGCTGCTTATCCTTCTGTTCTACCTGTGGAGCCAAGGCGAAATCTCTCTCAAAACCAATCTCACTTCACTTGACCAAACAAAATTTCCTGAATTATTCAAATACAGCCTCCTGAGCTTTGCCGGCATGGCAGGACTAATTCTGATTGGCAAAATTGATAGCATGATGGTGTCGGCTTTATTGGGGTTGAGCGCCAATGCTATTTATACCACTGCCTTTTATATGGCTACAATAATAGAAATACCAAAGCGTGCGTTGGGCCAAATCATAATGCCACTTATTTCAAATGCCTTCGAGCGAAATGAAATAAAGGAAGTTGCCAATCTTTATCGTAAAACCTCCATCAATCAATTTATAATTGGCATTTTACTCCTGATTGGCATCTGGATCAACCTGGATAATATCTTTGACCTGATGCCCAAAGGAGAAACTTATGTGCTGGGTAAATGGGTTGTCATTATAGTGGGTTTTGGCAAACTTATAGATATGCTTTTTGGACCCAGTAGCGAAATCATTATTCTATCCAAATATTACCGATTCAATATTATTTTGATTTTAGCCTTAGCCACTCTTGCGATTATTTCTAACAATATTCTTATACCGCGCTATGGAATTGAGGGGGCTGCGTGGGGAAGCGCTTTTGCATTAACTACTTTTAATATTATTAAATTCATTTTTATTTACTATAAATTTCGAATACAGCCTTTTGAACTGACTACCGCGAAAGTTCTCGGAATAGCCTTAATTGCTTTGTTGATCAATTCCATTTTGCCCAAAGTAGAAAATACTCTCATCGATATTGGCTTCCGATCTGGCGTGATAAGTATAATTTTTGGAAGTTCTATTATTGTAACAAAAGTTTCTCCAGAAACAAATACCTTACTCCAAAAGGGAATTAACCTTTTTAGAAAAAAAGCATAGAGCTATAATTACTAAAAATTACATATCTTAGGTATTCTATTTTGCTTATCACCAACTGTGTGCATTCTGTTATAATCAATCCTTTTTATTCCGATAACAGATTAATTCGCAGGATCACCCTTCTTACAGTATACTTTTTTCTGACTTTAACATTTGCTTTTGCGCAAAATACCAGGTTAATAAATTACTCAATTCGCGAAGGGTTACCCAGTTCTGAAGTTTATGAAGTATTTCAGGATAGCTATGGATTTATATGGTTTGCGACAGACCATGGGGTTGTAAAATTTGATGGATATGAGATGAAAATTCTAACAGTAAAAGATGGACTGAGTGATCCTGTGGTTTTTGGATTTAGTGAGGATGAGCAACAGCGGCTTTGGTTTAGAACATACTCGGGAAAAATATCTTATCATGAAAAGAATAAAATACACTCAATAAAATGGAATGATCAACTACAAAGACTCATTGAGAATAACCTTGTATACACGTTATATTCATATAATAACGAAATTCATATTTCAACCGAAAGATTTTTAGCAAGTATCCATCCCGATGGGGAAATTGTTAAAGAAGAGATAGGTAAGCATGAACTAATGTTAAAAATCACACCCGGCAAGAAATTACTTTACGGTTTGAATGGGCTTTCAAAGCGGGTAAGAAGGGTCAATATTAATGACAAATATTATCCAATTCAGTTAACTGATACTCTAACACATAATAAAGTTGTTTGTGGATTGCAAGATAAAAACAGGACTTTAATTACGGTAAATTCTGACATCTTTGAATTCAATGGCTCGCTTCTGAAAAAAGTATTTAGTGGCCGGGGTCCAATAATAAGTCTATCAAAAGATCTCGAAGGTTATTATTGGGTAGGCTATGCAAATCAGGGAGTTGATAGGCTTTCAGAAGAAAACTATAGAATATCAAACAAAATAGCTATTCTAACCAACCTATCTATTACAAAAGTACTTCAGGATTTAGAGGGTAATTTTTGGTTTAGTACCCTTGAAGATGGAATATATTTTACTTCAAACCTCGAAACGGTTATCATCAACCTTGAAGCCAAGATCCGATTTGCAACATTCAACTCCAAGTATGCTGTTATTGGTGATCAACTTGGTATAGTTTCAACTTATGCCCTCAACAGCGGCAAACTTTTGTGGAGGAAAGATCTTACACCGCCAACCAGGTCTCTTTTCATTGATGCCCAAAATCAATTATGGGTTTCTACCCAACATACATCAATCATAGATTTGAAAACCGGCAAAGTAACAAAGAAGATAAATGGATCATACACTAGTTTTAGTATGGAGTCTGATTCCATGTTATGGGCTGTCGGAGGATTGAGATTGACAAAATTTAAACTTAGCGGTAGTTCAGAGTATGTTATTACTAATTCTCTCCACATAAAAATTCTTTACGATAATTCAATCCTGTACACCTCCGGGCGTACAGGGATGGAAATATTTGATTCAAAAACAAATCTGATAAACAAACCCATAACATTGTCAAATTCAAAGATAACATCGATAATACCCTTTGATGATGAATTCGTCATGGTCGGAACAATTGGAAATGGATTTCATCTCATTAAAAAAAACTCCTTGGAAATAACATCATTTACTGCTAATAATAACTTCATAGCAAATGATGTGTATTATCTGCAAAGAAAAGACTCACTGATATGGATGTCGTCAGAAAATGGCCTGCTTGCATTAAGTCATAAATTATTAAAAAATAATAAAATTCAATTTTACAAAAACATCTCGAATGAATTTCCTAACGAGCGAATCAACTTTTTTAATGTAACAGATAGTTCAATCTGGGCAGTCTCAGATTATAGCATTAATATTATTCCTACTAAAATGGACGTAGGCAAATCAAAACCTATATTCTATTACGAATTGCAGAAACCGGATGGAGTTGAGAAAAATAAAAGGATTGAGATTGACTACAAAAGCACTATTCAATTAGATTTCGGATTCATTTCATTTCACAATCAAAATATTTATACTCGTTATCGAATCTCAAAAAAAAATGATTGGTCAGAAACTTCCTCTCGGTCAATAGACCTTCAATCAGTTACCCCAGGTGAATACGATTTAACCCTTGAATATTCTCTCGATAAAGAGAACTGGAGTCAGACTTTAAGTCTACCTTTTAAAGTTAACCCACCCTGGTGGAACACCTGGTACTTCCGATCAGCAACAGCATTATTTGCTCTGGCAATTGGGGTTGTTGTCTACAAAGTAAGAGTGGCACGATATAAGGAAAAGAATGCCTATCTGGGAGTGATCAATGAGCAACAAAAGAAGTTGCTTAACGCTGAAATTGAAGCTACTGAGCGTGAGCGAACCAGAATTGCAAAAGACTTGCATGATGGCATCAGCATTGATCTTGTATCCATCAAGTTGATGGCAAACCGCATTGCTAGTAAAATTGACGAAAAGGATGCTTTGGAAATTGAAACTCATATTCAAAAAACCATTTCTGAAATAAAAGACATCATTTACGGTTTAACTCCCCCTGGGCTTAAACTTTTTGGATTATCTGCCGGACTGCAGAATTACATTTCGATGATAATTAAAAATCACCCGGTTGCTATTAAGTTTGAAGCACTGGGTGAAGAGATTAAAGATCAGCAGATTGGATCAATGGTCTTCCGGATCATTCAGGAATTAATCACTAATTCCATTAAACATTCTCATTGCGACAAGATCTCAATAGATCTAAATGTCTCATCGGTATTGATAGAGATTATCTATCGTGATAATGGTGTAGGGTTTGATCTTAGTAATATAAAATCCGGGCTAGGGCTAAGCAACATTCAATCCCGGGTAGACACGCTGTCCGGTCAAATTCAACTTGAATCTGATTCAACAGGTACATTTTATTTAATAACCTTGCCCACCAAAGCTGTATAAGAAAATAGATTCAAATAGTCTCCAAGATTGAAATCAACTTACTGGTCAGGTTAATTCGCGAATACAATCGAATACCTTCATTTGGCCTATTGCTTCCAAGCTTCCAGTCTTCGTAACAGCGCATTAACTCAGATTTTATTCCTTCGTTATCATTTCTATCCCTGGTTACCCCGCCACGGGTCTTTTGTAGAATTTCCGCAGCATCACCTTCTACCGGACCAATACCCAATATGGGTTTACCAGAAGCAAGGTACTCAAAGAATTTTCCGGGCAGGTTTCCAGGTGCAATAGCTGTGTGGGCCAGTACAAGCAACTGAAGATCTGTTGAACCATAGAGCTCAAGTAGTTTGTCATGAGGAACCTGATCCAGAAATCTGGTTATCCCTGAAAGCTGCTGATCATTCTGAACGTAGGTTTTAAAAGCAGAGTTCACCTTACCGACAAACTCAATTGTAACCTGTTTTGCAAATTCAGAATCAGATTGACAGATTAGCTTAACTGCTTCCATTACTGGCCTGGGATCCCGCAATTCATCTACAACACCAACATGTCGAATTGTGAATTTCTTAGTTTTCACCGAAACGATTCCTTTAAAATCATCTTCATCAAATCCATTGGTAATCAAATCAACTTTTCGACCACTTAATGCCTCAAATCGATTCACATGATAGGGAGCAATCGTGATCACACGATCAGCCTTTGTCAATACTTGCTTTTCGAGATTCTGATGTCTCCTACGTGCCAACGAGCTCAATGACAAGGTGTCCAACAAATCCCATTGACTCCAGGGATCTCTGAAATCGGCAATCCATTTCAGTGCCGGGTTCAACTTCTTTAATCGCAAACCAATGAGATGAATGCTATGGGGTGGACCGGTAGTAATAATTTTCTCAATCTTGTTTCTGTTTATAAAGTCTGTCAGATATTCCACTGAGGGTTTGACCCAAAAGACGCGTGCATCTGGAATAAAAAAATTACCCCGGATCCACGCGCTTATGCTTTTAAAAAAAGACTTCTTTCCTGTTGAAATAAAATCTGTTTGTTGCACATTCCTGTTTCCTAACAGAGCAGATGCTTCGAAAAACAACTGATATGGTTCCCAAATGGGAAACTTAATAACTTCGACAGCTGCGGGCACGTCCTTTTGCAAGGATTGATCCTGAATGGTAAACGATGGATTTTCAGGAGTAAATACAACAGGATCCCACCCGGCTTTTACCAAATACTTTACGAACTTCAGCCACCTCTGCACACCACTTCCCCCCGAAGGCGGCCAATAGTACGTTATGATCAAAACTTTTTTATTCAACATTCAAGATTTATAATTCAAAATTAACTCCGTTCTGATTTAAATTATCAATTGTACATTATCTGTTTTCAATTAATCCAATCATCACATCCAATTGCTCTGGTCTGAACCAATGGATTTCAGGATCGCGCTTAAACCATGTAAGTTGACGCTTGGCATACCTGCGTGTATTTCTTTTCAATAATCGAATAGCCTCATCCCGATCGTACTTACCTTCGAGGTAATCAAAGATCTCGCGATAGCCCACGGTTTGCAGTGCATTCAACTCCTGTTTTGGAAAAAAGTGCTCGACCTCACTGAATAAGCCTCTATCAATCATTGTATCCATTCGACTATCGATCCTTTTATAGAGTTGAGCGCGCTCCAATTCCAACCCGATTTTAATTACTTCGAAGTCATGGGTCCGTTTCTCCTTTACCCTCAATTGACTTGCTTTCTGGCCGGAAGCCTTAAATAATTCAATAGCTCTGATTAATCTGTGTGGATTATTACAATCAACCTGATCAAAATAATCAGGGTCAATTTTCTTCACTTCTTGTTGCAACCATTCCAGCCCTTTCAATTCGTACTCGGTTATTATCTGATCACGGATACCTCGTTGAATCTCCGGCATCTCGTCAAATCCTTCCAACACCGCCTTTATATACAAGCCTGAACCTCCACACAAAATCAGCGCATTATATTTTTTAAATAACATATGGATAAGCGCCAATGCATCTCTTCCATAAGTACCGGCATCGTAGGATTGCCCAACAGAATGAGTATTTATAAAATGATGAGGAACGCGGCTCAACTCTTCAGGAGTTGGTTTTGCAGTGCCAATTTCCAAATCTTTAAAGATCTGTCGGGAATCAGCCGAGATTATTTCGGTCCTGAAATATTTAGCGAGGCGCAAAGCTATTTCGGTCTTTCCTACCGCGGTAGGGCCTACTATTACGATAAGCTTCTTTGTATTCACTTTACAAAAGTAATTATTTAGTCATCAGCTGACTGTCGACTCTCATTAACTATGTACTAATAACTAAAATCCTTATCTTGCAGGACAAAAATTCGCCACTACGAATGATTAAGTATACCAATCAATTCCTCACTAAACTAGAGGACCTCATCGCTGAATCTGACTACATTCTACGGTACGAAAAAGGAAACTTTAAGTCGGGCTATTGCTTGTTGAAAGAGCAGAAGATTATGATTGTCAATAAGTTCTTCACCACAGAAGGGAAAATAAACGCCTTATTTGAGATCCTGAAAAATCTGGAATTGGACACCACCCGGTTTTCAGAAAAAAGTCTGAAATTATACGAAGAACTTGTTCAGGCCGAAGTAAAACAATAATCCGGTGACAATGAAAGTCACCTTTCTGGGCACAGGAACTTCACAAGGTGTACCGGTTATTGGCTGCGAATGCGATGTTTGCCGATCCCTTGATTACCGTGACAAAAGGCTGAGATCATCTATTTATCTGCAGGTTGATGGGAAAAGTCTTGTAATTGACAGCGGCCCGGACTTTCGTCAGCAAATGCTACGAGAACGAATTCAGAAGCTGGATGCAATTGTCTTTACCCACGCACATAAAGATCATATTGCAGGATTGGATGATGTGAGAGCATTTAATTTTATACAAAATGCTGATATGCCCGTTTATGGTACTGCCTCCGTGCTTCGTCAGCTTGAAGTTGAGTTTTACTATGCTTTTGAAAAATTTAAATACCCGGGCACCCCGCAATTACAGCTGATTGAAATTAATGAGGAGGAGTTCTCTGCCCAGGGTGTGCCCATTATTCCATTACCGGTATTCCACTTTAAATTACCAGTAATGGGGTTTCGCATCAACGACTTTAGTTACATCACCGATGCGAATCAAATACCCGAATCCACGTGCGAAAGACTTAGTGGGACAAAAGTGATGGTGCTCAATGCGCTACAGAGAGAAAAACATTTATCACACTTTAACCTCGAAGAAGCCCTGGCAGTTGCCAAAAAAATCGGAGCCGAACAAACCTATCTGATTCATGTTAGTCATAAACTGGGCCGACATAAAACGATCGAAAAGGAGTTACCAAATTCTGTAGCTTTGGCCTACGATGGATTATCCATCGAGATCTGATCGTGCACACCAATTATTATTTCCTCCGTCAGCTCATCGGACAACTGAAACAAGAAATTACTGGATACACAGTAGTCTCCTGCTTTAGTCAGAATAAGGAGGAACTCATCATAGAATTAAACAATTCCCGGAAATCTTTTTTCATCAAAGCCAGTCTGCTTTCACAGTTTTGTTGCCTTTCCTTTCCGGAAAGTTTTAACAGAGCCCGTAAAAACAGTGTTGATTTATTCAGCGAGATCCTGATGCTAAAAATTAAAGACATCAGACAGTTTACAAATGAACGAAGCTTTTCTCTTGAACTTGAAAACTCATATCACCTGTTGTTCAAAATGCATGGCAACAGATCCAATTTAGTTCTATTTCAAAACAAAAAAGCCCTAGCTCTTTTTCGAAATCATTTAAAGACCGATTTGGAATTATCGCTTGAGTCCCTGGATCGCACGATTGATTTTAGTCGTCATCAGTTTGATAAAAATCTGAATAATTTAAAGGGGCTGTATTTTACTTATGGCAAACTGGTTTGGGAGTATTGGCACGAGAAAGGATTTGATCAGCTTTCAACTGACGCCCAATGGAGTGAACTAATACGACTTCGAAATCAACTAGAAAGCCCTTCCTATTATATAGTTGAAAAAGATGGTGCAATTAAATTATCACTGTTGCCTATGGGCAAAGTTTTACAAACATTGCAAAATCCTATTTCGGCTGTCAATGAATTCTTCGCATCCAATTCGGTTACTAATGCCTTTCAATCTGAAAAGGTTTTCTTTCGAAAGCAGCTTCAGGATCAGATTAAAACCAGCAAAAATTACATTGCTAAAAATCAGCAAAAACTTAATGAGCTTGTAAATGATCAACATTACCAGATTTGGGGTGACTTGATCATGGCTCACATGCACGAAATAAAAATAGGAACTGAGGCCGTAACCCTGGAAAGTTTCTATGACGGAAAACCAATTGAGCTCAAATTGAAACGAGAGCTCAATGCACAGAAAAATGCTGAACTATTTTACCGCAAGGCTAAGAACCAGCAGATCGAAATCAACAAACTGAAAGAATCCATTCAAACAAAAGAAATAGAACTTAACAAACTGAATAAAACACTCCTTTCACTTGAAGAGACCGAAAATCTGAAATCGTTAAGAAAAAATGAAAGTTTGCAGCGCACTTCTCAGAGCGCAAGGAAAGCCGAGCCTCTGCCCTATCATGAATTTGAGTACAATGGGTTTAAGATTTGGGTTGGAAAAAATGCGGAGAAGAACGATGAACTAACCTTAAAACACTCGTATAAAGAAGATTTATGGTTACACGCCAAGGATGTGGCTGGTTCGCATGTTATCATTAAACATCAGGCTGGTAAAAATTTTCCAAAAGACGTAATTGAACGAGCGGCCCAGTTGGCAGCCTATAATTCAAAACGCAAAACAGATTCGCTTTGTCCCGTTTGTTACACTCCCAAAAAATTTGTGCGCAAGCGCAAGGGCGACCCTGCCGGGGCAGTGGTGGTAGAGAGGGAAAATGTAATTATGGTGGAACCAAAGCTTTAATCCAAATTCAATATTTGATCAAAAAAATGGAGGATAATAAATCCTCCATTTTGAATCTTAAATCTTAACTAACCACGTGTACCTTAATCATATTTGAGCGACCTCGCTCCTGAATCGGCATGCTGGCAAGAATAATGAAAATGTCGCCACTCTTAACATGACCATCACGTTTAAGTATTTTTTCAACATCTGCTATAGTCTCATCCGTTGAAGCAGCCTTATCATAATGATAGGCTTTGGTTGCCCAAACCAGGTTCATTGTATTAAGAATAGTATCGTTGCTGGTGAAGGCAAAAATATTTGCGTTCGGCCTGTGGGAAGAAGCTTTGTAGGCTGCATACCCCATCTGCGTCATCCCCACAATTGCTTTTGCATTTACATCCTTCGCTAGTTTACACGCTGTAAGAATTAAGCTATCGTTAAAATAGTTGCTCGACTTAGGGTCAACTTCGCGGAAGCGATAGAAAATATTCCCTTGCTTTTCAACTGATCCAATCGTCCGTACCATACTGCGGATAACTTCAATGGGATATTTTCCCGCTGCGGTTTCTGCGGAAAGCATCAATGCATCAGCTCCATCCATTACAGCGTTCGCTACGTCATTAGTCTCTGCCCGTGTTGGTCGGGGGTTCTCGATCATACTCTCCATCATTTGAGTAGCAACGATTACTGGCTTGGAGGCTTTGTTACACTTTTCAACGAGCATCTTCTGTACCATGGGTACTTCTTCCATCCAGATTTCAACTCCGAGATCGCCCCGTGCTACCATCACCGCATCAGTTGCTTCAATAATGGCGTCAATATTTTCCAACGCTTCGGGCTTTTCAATTTTTGCCACAATGCGTGTGGTTGATTTATGCCGGTCAATCACCGCTCTGAGAATCTCAATATCCGTGGCCTTTCTTACAAAAGACAAGGCAACCCAGTCTACATTATTCTTCAAACCAAACTCCAAATCCTCATAGTCTTTGTCAGTAAGCGAGGGGGCCGATACCCTGGAGAATGGGAGATTGATTCCCTTTCTCGATTTCAATGGCCCGCCATATATAATCGTGCACACCACATCAATACCCCGCACTTCCTTTACTTTCAATTCAATCTTACCATCATCAATCAGAATCATATCACCCGCCTTCACATCCTTAGGCAGCCCTTCATACGAAGTACTTACCAGTTCCTGGTTTCCCAGCACTTCCTTGGTGGTAATGGTTATCGTATCCCCCGCTTTAATCTCAATACCGGGCTGCATTTCATTCACCCTGATCTTAGGACCTTGTAAATCCTGCAAAAGCGCAATGTGAGTACCTAATTCCTCATTTATTTCACGCACGAAATTGATCACCTTAAGATGATCTTCATGTTTTCCGTGAGAAAAATTGAGTCGAAAAACATCAACGCCCTCTTTGGCGAGGGCGCGGAGCATGTCTTTATTGTTTGAGGCTGGGCCTACTGTAGCTACAATTTTAGTCTTGTTGTACGAGATACGTTCCATTGAATTGGGTTAGAAAATAAAGTTATCCTTCGATTTTAAAGCGTCCAAAGGTATGAAAGCGACTAATTCGATGGAAGGATTATTACGCAAGAGTTCCTGCAATCGATTGCTGTTCTGATGTTCCTCACCACGAGTAAGAATTATATAGTCATAATGTGGAAACTCTGGAACCAGAAGATTTTTGACCAACTCGGCCTCATTGGGCTTATTGCGAAATAGTTTTAGGGTATTCACTTCATTCTCAAAAGAATAGTATGAATAAGATGCTACTGTATTACTTTTTAACTGAATTAGCAGATCTTTCTGCTTCACTAGCCTTGCTGCAAGGGTTACATTAATATCCCATGCCAGTTTATAACCCTTAGCAGAAGAAATGACACCTAATAACTCAAAATCAAAGCTATATTCGATTTCAAGTCTCTTTTTCTTCATTTTTGCAAATCTATAATTTACCCTCTGGTCTCTAAAAAGTTTGACAATATTGCACCAAATCTCTTTATTTGCACAGATTTTTGAATACTCTAAACCTTATAAACATGTCTGAAATCGCACAAAAAGTAAAACAGATCATCATCGACAAACTTGGCGTGGAAGAATCTGAAGTTACACCGGAAGCAAGTTTTACCAATGACTTGGGCGCTGACTCTCTGGATACCGTAGAATTAATCATGGAATTCGAAAAGGAATTCAACATCTCCATCCCTGACGACCAGGCCGAAAATATCGCAACGGTGGGCCAGGCGATTTCTTACCTCGAGGAGAACGTTAAGAAATAATCGGTAGTCCGTCTTTTGCTCCCCTAACGTATTGTATGATATTAAAGAGAGTAGTAGTTACAGGTGCAGGTGCGTTAACCCCAATCGGAAATAATCTTCACCAATACTGGGAAGGTTTGAAGGCCGGAAAAAGTGGCGCTGCCCCGATAACAAAATTTGATGCCACTCTCTTTAAAACCAAGTTTGCCTGCGAGGTCAAAGGCTTCAATTTCGAAGACCATATGGACCGTAAAGAAGGCCGCAAAATGGATCCGTTCGCACAATACGCCATGGTGGTGGCTGACGAAGCAATATTAGATGCCAACCTTCCGCTATCTGAACTTGACCTTGATCGCATCGGGGTTATTTGGGGTTCTGGTATCGGAGGGTTGTTTACTTTTCAGGAGGAAATGAGGTCTTTTGCGAAAGGAGATGGCACACCTCGCTTCAATCCTTTCTTCATTCCTAAAATGATTGCCGATCTAAGTGCGGGACATATCTCCATTAAGTACGGCTTTCGCGGACCGAACTTTGTTACAGTATCGGCCTGTGCCTCTTCCACTAATGCTATTTACGATGCTTATACCTACATTAAATTAGGCAAAGCCGATGCAATTGTAACTGGTGGATCAGAAGCAGCTGTCTGCATTGCAGGTGTAGGTGGTTTTAATGCCATGAAAGCATTGTCTGAAAGAAATGACTCTCCGGAAACAGCTTCCCGTCCATACGACAAGGATCGTGATGGATTTGTGTTAGGCGAAGGTGCCGGAGCTCTTATTCTTGAAGAATATGAACACGCCAAAAAACGAGGCGCCAAAATTTATGCAGAAGTGTTAGGCGGAGGTCTTTCTGCAGATGCTTATCACATCACTGCTCCACATCCGGAAGGGGCCGGAATTACTAAAGTAATGCAAAATGCTTTGGACGAAGCTGGTATTAAACCTGAGGAGGTAGATTATATCAACACCCATGGAACCTCTACTCCTCTTGGGGACATAGGGGAAATTAAAGCCATTCAAAAAGTATTTGGCGAGCAAGCTTATAAGATGAATATAAGCTCAACCAAATCCATGACTGGTCACTTATTAGGTGCTGCTGGTGCCATTGAAGCATTGGCTTGTATCCTCGCTATTAAAGAAGGAATTGTCGCTCCTACCATCAATCATTTTACCGATGATGAGGAGCTGGATCCTCGTTTGAATCTCACCTTTAACAAGGCGCAGAAAAAAGAAGTAATAGTTGCCCTGAGCAATACGTTTGGCTTTGGTGGCCATAACGCATCCGTGATCTTTAAAAAGGCAGAGTAAGGCCCCGCGTTTGTGTGGAACTTACTTACTTTATCCAAATCAAATTCAAAAGAAGATAAGAAACTAGTTACTGCTATAAAGACGATTGCTGGTTTCACCCCTTCCAATCTCGCTCTTTATAAACTTGCAACCCTGCACAGTTCAAGATCAAAAGAAAAAGATGGTTTTCGTGAGTCTAACGAACGACTCGAATACCTGGGAGATGCGATTTTAGGTGCAGCCGTTGCAGACTATCTTTTCAAAAGATATCCTTTCAAGGACGAAGGCTTTCTTACCGAGATCCGCTCGCGTATTGTAAACCGAGAATCATTGAATCATTTAGCCCGCAAGGTAGGGGTAGCTGCCATCGTGCAGTTCGATCATAAAAACGCTCAACTCCATCAGGTAATTTTAGGAAACGCCCTGGAGGCTCTGGTAGG
>JBEBJH010000039.1:0-25132 GCA_040079965.1 Cyclobacteriaceae bacterium | reverse complement strand
AGAGATACCTGATCAGGTATTGAATAGGAAAGATAGTAAAAGAAAGATGGTCTCTAACTAAGTTTTAGACAAGAGGTAATCTCCTGAATGACTATTTTTGCGACACAATGAATTCGCCCAGGTATTCCGTTATTGTCCCCGTTTTTAATCGACCACAGGAGGTGCAGGAATTATTGGAGAGCCTTACCCGGCAAACCAATAGGAATTTTGAAGTCCTTCTTATAGAGGATGGATCTTCGGTCACCAGCGAGAAGGTTTATGAGCAGTATGCTGATAAATTGATGATCCACTTCTTTTATAAGCCAAACAGTGGTCCTGGCCCTAGTCGCAATTTTGGATTTGAAAGGGCGAAAGGCGAGTACTTTGTTGTGTTCGACAGTGATTGTGTTGTGCCTGAACATTACATGGAAGCAGTTGATAATTTTTTGCAATCAGAATCTTTGGATGCCTGGGGTGGACCCGATCGGGGTCGAAAAGATTTTACAAGTCTTCAGCAGGCAATGGGTTTTACCATGTCAGCCACATTAACTACAGGGGGGATTAGGGGTGGTAAACAAAGGGGATTTCAACCTCGCAGCTTTAATATGGGCATTAGCCGGAAGGTTTTTGAACAAACGGGAGGTTTCAAGTTCGATAGGTTTGCAGAAGATATAGAGCTAAGTGTGCGAATGAGAAAGCTTGGTTTTCGTACCGGACTTATTACGAATGCCTATGTCTATCACAAACGAAGAACTACCTTTTCACAATTTTTTAAGCAGGTTTCAAACTTTGGCAAAGGCCGTGCTTTAGTTGGTAAGGCGCATCCTGGAGAAATTAAAGTGACTCACTGGTTCCCGGCCTTTTTTTTGATGGGTTTATTTGTGTTACCTGTTTTCCTTCTTTTTTTTCCAACACTAGGTTTGATTGGAGTTACTGGTTATCTGCTCTACCTGCTTTTTATATCTATTGACTGTTTTCTAACCATTCATTCCATCCCGGTTGCAATTCTGAGCATCCCGGCCGCTTTCATACAATTGACAGGTTATGGCTTTGGCTTTTTAAAAGAACTGTTTGGTTCCAAGTGATCTATTCGTTGATCCATTGGAAAAATCATATTTTTCTCCAATCTTTATTTAACCAAAACCCAAACCCGTTCTATGAGAGGCTATGCATGTGCTCTGGCAATAGTGCTGGGGCTTTCTTCCCTTTCGTTTACTGACCCCTCCCCCAAAGGCGAATACCTTCAAAAGGGCTATTACATTGTAGTGGCAGCTTATCGCATTGGTCAGGAAAAGTACATGGAAGCTTATGCGAATAAGCTGAACAAGTCTGGCCTGCATACCAAGTATGGATATGATTTTGGCAGAAAGTATTACTATATCTATCTGGATTATTACACAGACTTTAATGAGTCTATCGACCAGATGTTAAAGACTCGTAAGGAAGGTGGTTTTACAGATGCCTGGGTTCGTATAATGAAAGAGAGCTATAACCCTCAGCCGGTTGTTGAAGCGAAGCAGAATCCAGTCGAAGAGGGGCAGGTAATAGTAGTGACAGAGAAGAAGGAGGCGAAAACGGATGAGATGGTTTCTGAACGAGTGGAAGTAAAAGTAGAAGATCTAAAAGTTGAAAAACCCGTTTCGAATGATCCACCCCCGCTCAAAGAAGCCAGCGTGTTGTTTTATACCTATAACCCCACCAACAGCGAGCCGATCGATGGTGAAGTAGATATTGTCGATGGTGACGGTGCGCGGCTTATTCAAAAAGTTAAAGCTCACGAGGTAGCCACGTTGCCTGATCCGAAGAATAAATCAGGTAGGATATCTTTAATAGGATCGTCCTTTGGGTTTCGAAAAGTGCAACATGATTTTGTTCCTTCGGAAATCACCTCCGAAAAGATGCCTGAGTACATGGAGTGGAGGGATAATCATTATGTAATCAAATTTGATTTGGCGCGGCTACACAAGGGCGATATCGAAACTCTTTATAACGTGTACTTCTTCAACGATGCCGCGATCATGATACCTGAATCCAGATATGAATTGGAGCGACTCCTTGACTTTATGAACTCAAATGAAAAGTATAAGATCATGCTTCATGGTCACACCAATGGCAATTCACGCGGTAAGATTATAACCATAGGCCCCACTAAGAATTTCTTCGAGATTACCTCTGATGTAGTGGATGGATCTGGATCTGCCAAAGAACTTTCCTATCAGCGAGCCCTCGTAATTAAGGAGTGGTTGGTCTCGCAAAAGATAGTTGAAGGTAGGATAGACATTAAGGCCTGGGGTGGCACCCGCATGATTCATGATAAACATAGCAACAATGCCCGCAGGAATGTTCGTGTTGAGGTTGAAGTGCTGGAAGATCAGTAAACATGACGTTAGTCATTTTCGAACTTCACTTAATAATTGCATAACAATTTGGTAATCTCATTCCTTTTTGGAAATTTTCAGTTCTATTCCTAAAGGTATGAAACGAATTATTCGGAGTTTTTCACTTATCATCAACTATAAGACTTTTATCATTACCGCCCTGGCGGTCATCTCCACCTATACATGTTACCGCTTTGGGTTCATTGCCAAGTTTCCGGATATGCTTGTGGGTGTGGCAATTGTTTTTCCGGTGGTATTTTCTATAGGCTCTGCCTACACCCGCAGAGAAACTGCGTTACAACGATTTGCTGATTTCAAGGGCCATGCGGTAGCCATCTACTACGCAACGCGTGATTGGCCAACCAACAAAGACCATGATCTTCCTGCAAGAACAAAGCAGACAATTTTTGATATGATGAAGCTCATGCGGGATATGTTTAAAACAGAACGGGATCACGTGTGGAAGGAAAATGAAACAAGAATGTATCACTTGTTTTCCAAACTTTCCTTAATGACAATGGAGATGAGAAATCATGGAGTGCAGAGCGGTGAGGTCTCAAGGATCAGTCAATATGTGAGTAAGATCATAATCGCCTTCGATAACATGAAGATCATTCACAATTATCGTACACCTATCACCTTGCGTACGTATTCGAAGGTCTTCATTTATATATTCCCAATTATCTATGGCCCCTATTTTGCCAGTACGGTGGGAGATTATTCAGCCTCTCTTGAGTATGTTATGCCTGTGCTTTATAGCTTCATTCTTGTAAGTCTTGATAATATTCAGGATCACCTCGAAAACCCCTTTGATGATGTTGGCGAGGATGATATCTCGATTGACGCAGAAGAAACAACTCAGTTATTGGATTGATCCCGATTTTGGGGTACCTGTTCATCCGTACCAGTACGGATGGTCAATTATTAATTGACCGTTTCATTAATTTCCTTCGTAATTGTTCCTAAATTTTGCGTGCATTTGCCGTAAAGCTCTCCATGAAACTGAGAACAGTCCTGATTCTATTCGTTTGCCTCATCGGTCACCAGTCTTTTGCCCAATCAGATACGTATTGGTTTGCCTTCAAAGTAACTTCAGTTGAAAAAAAGACCCCAAGTAAGGTTTTAGTTACAATTGATAGAGGAACAGAGTTAGGACTGAAAAAAGGTGACCAGGGTGAGGTATGGACCACTCTGCAGCGTGAGCGAAAGGAGGAATGTCAATTTCTAAGTACCCTGGTATTACAGGAGGTAGCCACACAACGAGCCAGTGGGTTAATAGAAGTTGAAGAACCTATTTATGAGGGTGATATTCTCTTTGTTAAAATACCAATCAAATCTGGATTTCATAGCTCTTATTTTTACCTCTTGTCTTATAACATCCTGTTAACAGACGAAGCGGATAAACCCTATTACACTTTTGATGAAATAATGCAGTCAGATGGTCATCCGCTACGCACTGAGAAATTTATAGCCATGCAAATGGATATTAATGAAGCAGGAGGAAAACTTAAGACATCAGGAAATACGGAGAAAGTGAAGGAAGGGCCCAATAAAGGGAGGTTCCTTCATGAAGTACTTGCTGCCACCGACACAACGGATGTCTGGAATTACCTCTATTATATAACTCTTTCGTACACGCAAACTTTAGGACAAACTATTCCACTTGTCAAAGGATTTTCTGATTACACCCGGGAAGGGGACCTGGCAACCTCCGCTGAGCTAAAGAATCTTTTTGTAGGGGTTAATGCGGAAGTGAGAGAGTCACGATTCGATTATTATAAACATAGAATTACTAAATCACTTCTGGGTGATTGGGCCAAGGAAGCCAAGGAATTAAGAGAGAAAGAGAACTATGCTGAGTCGCAGTCAATTCTCGAGGCATGCATTTACTTAAGTTCTAAATTGAATGACCCCTATGAGGAGGGATTATATTCTTATGAAATGGCACTGGTATTTGACAATCAGAGTCAGTACGATTCAAGTATTTATTGGTATGAGGCTTCCTCTCAAAAGTTTAAAGTTGCGGATAATAGCTATGGAGAGGGCTATGCTCAACATTATTTAGCAAGGGCATATGAAAAGCTAGAGAGAATAACAGAAGCTGTTGATCACTACAAAAAAGCAATCTCATTTCGTAAACAACTTCTGGAGAGGGAACCTGCAAATGAAAGCTACCAGTCTGAATTATATACTTCCCTTGATGCATTAGCCAACCTGTCTAAAGAGGAGTTGGATTATAAAACTTCGCTCGACTATTATAACCAGGCATTGGAAGTAGCCTTAGCCGGTAAAGACAAAAGCCTGGAAGCAGATACTTATTGGAATCTGGGATATGTAAATACCGAAGGGTTTCAGTTATATCAGAAAGGTATTGAAAATTATGAGCAGGCCTATCGAATTTATATCACACTGGCAGATTCCGCAAGTTGTATTGATATGAAGCGCAATCAGGCAATTAATTATGAAAAGTTAAAAATGTTACCAAATGCTCGCCAAGCAATTGCTGAAGGTGTAGCACTGGCCCGTAGTTGGGGCAATCAAAACAAACTCGCCTATGCGCTCGATTACCAGGGCCTCCTCGCTTATGATCATAAGGAGTATACACAGGCAACTACCAGTTACTTAGAGTCAGAAAAGATTTATGGTCAACTTCAGAATAATGAGAAACTACTAAAGACTAAGAAGAACCTGGCCGAAGCTTACCGCGATAGCAGGAAGTATTCACTAGCATTAGTCAAATTACAGGAGCGAACCAAGTTAGTTAAACCTGACGATCTTTCAACTAAGGCCGATGTGCTCTGGGATCTTGCTCTTCTGAACAGTATAGACTATTTGAATACACCTAAGAAAGGAATTGATCTATACCAACAGGTGGAAAAAATCTATATTGATTTAAAAGACACTGTAAACCACATTACCATCTTAAATAATATTGCCTATCAGTATCGCGACCTTAAAGATTCAATTAATGCCTATAAGTTTCATCAGAAAGCATTGGGCCTGTGTACGTCTCTGAATCTGTTGGCAAAAAGAGCCGATACCTACGAGCGTCTTGGTTTTACCTACGGGCAATTTGAAAACTGGAGAAAGCAAGTAGGTGCATTCAATGAATCGCTTAAGATTTATAATCAGTTGAATGATATCAAAAAGGAAGGGTATATATTAGAAAGTATTGCTGTCGCATATAAAAAGATGGAGAAATATGACGATGCGAGCAATTACTATAAACAATCTATAGCTCTTTATAAAAAAGCTGGAAGCAAATCAGATGAAGCGGAAACATATTGGGACTATGCTTACAACATAGGAGAAAATTTAAGACAGTATGAGGATGCTATTGCAAATTATCGGATTGCCTATGGACTTTACATGGGAATAGCAGATTCTGTCAACGCTTCAACAATGCTTTCGAATGTAGGCCAAACCTATTGGAGCGAATTAAACTATGATCAAGCCATTGAATCGCATCGTGCCGCAATTGAACTGGCTATGAAATGTAAAAATTTTCAACAAGTGGCTAAGTCATGGTCCAAGCTTGCTACATTGTATGTGGAGTCTAATAATCCTATTGCCAGCACTGAGGCCTTGAAAAACCAGGTTGTGGCGCTTCAGCAGATAAATGATTCAACCGCACTTTCATCAGCGTATAATGACCTGGCAGGTAGTTATCTGAAGTCAAAGGATTATAATAGCTCGTTTGATTATTATAACCGGGCAATCGCAATCCGAAAAGTCCAAAAGGATTCAGTCAATTGGGTTCTTTCTATGTATGATCTTGCCGGTGCCTATCAGAATAAGAATGAGTACAAAAGAGCTGAAAAACTGTACACTGAAACATTGGTATTACAACGCAAGTTGAAGGATAAGAATAATCAGGCCTATACGCTAGCCAATCTTGGGTTATTGGCTCAAGCAGATGAAAATGATTACAAAAAAGCAAATAACTACTATCAGGAAGCTATTCGATTGGGCACCGAGTTAAAAGACGATAACATAATAGCATATTGTTATCTGCGCATGAAGGGCTTGAATCGTGTCCAGGGAAATTTCAAGATTGCTGAAGAGTATATCAAAAAAGCACTGGGAATT
Organism: Cyclobacteriaceae bacterium; assembly: GCA_040079965.1. Lineage (GTDB taxonomy): Bacteria > Bacteroidota > Bacteroidia > Cytophagales > Cyclobacteriaceae > ELB16-189. The sequence goes on along the minus strand of JBEBJH010000039.1, from coordinate 18,686 downwards.
TATACAAAAATCAATCAGCCAAAGAATATTGCCTATACCCTTGTTGAAATGGGTAATGATGCTGCCTATGTATATGGCGATAATACCAAGGCCCTACAATTGCTAGATCAGGCACAGGTAATTGCGGATACAATAGCAGATGTTACCCTTAAAGCCTATTTGCTTGGAGTAAGAGGTAATATTATGGCTGAGATGGGTGAATTTCAGAAAGCATTGGATCTTGCAGGGCAGAGCCTTGACCTCTATAAGAAAACTGAAAATGAATGGGGCCTTGCGGGTGTCTATATAGATATCGGTAACATTTATAAGCAATTAAGTGAGAATGAGCAGTCTCTGCACTTCCAGCAGATGTCAGACAGTTTATATATTAAACTGAATGCTGAATACAACCGGCTAGCGCCCCTCGCCAATATTGGTGCCGTGTACACGGTACAGGGGGATTATAAAAAGGGATTGGAGTATTATGAGAAGTCGCTGGCAATTATGAAGAAGGCAGGGGACTTTAATGAAAACGTAGGTATTGTACAGGCATCCATTGGTGAATCTTATTTCTATTTAAATGATTTTGTGCAATCTGATAAATGGCTTAGGGAATCGATAAATACCTTTGATAAGGTTGGTGCCATTCGGCCGAAGATGGATGCGTTAAGTGTTGTGGGGAGATTGAAAATTGAAGAGGGGAAGTTTGAAGAGGCCGCAAAATATCTCAATGAAGGAATTAAAGTTTCGAAGGAAAAATCATTAAAGCTGTCCTATGTTTCCAACCTTGGATTGTTAGGGCAGTTAGAGGTTGAGCGTAAGGATTTCTCGAAAGCAAAGCCCTTGCTTGAAGAATGTATGAAGTCTTCGCGTGATATGGGTAAATACAATACGTTATGGGAAAGTTTGTATTGGCTGGGAGTTTTGTATAAAGAAAATAAGCAGTTGCCTCAAAGTAAACAATACCTTACAGAGTCAGTAGAAGTAATTGAAAAAATCCGAAACAAAGTTACTGGTGGTGAGGAAGCCCAGAAGCTTTTTTCGTCTGATAAGAATATCCTGAAGGTGTACGAAGCGTTGGTGGATGTATTGCTTCAACTTGGTGAGACAGATGCAGCCATGAGTTACATTCAAAAAAACAATGAAGATAATCTGAAGGCCAAGTTTAAGGGACTAGATATGAAGTTTGAGAACGCTGACAAAAACAAGGTCATTACTCAAGAAAGAAACATGAAGGCAAAACTCGATGGCATCGAGGAACAGATTTCAAATGAAAAGGCATTACCCTCTGACAAACAAAATTTGGCTAAACTGAAAAACCTCGAAGGAACTAAAACAATTGCCGAAGGAGATTATTTAAAATTTGTGAATCAGCAAGTTAATGTGCGGCCTGAGCTTTCTAAGTATTTCAATAACAGTATTCAGCCAGCCCAGTTAAAGGGAAAGAAAAAGCAAATTCCCTCAGATATGGCGTTGCTTTCCTATTTGCCAGGGGAAACCCAATTGTACATTTTTATTGCAACCTCCGACACCGTAATTGCGAAAGTCGTAAATATTCCCCGGGCTCAGATTATACGTAATGTAAATGCGGTTTTAAATCTGGTAAGATCCAACCAGGGTACCTTTGATAGAATTGATTTAAAGTCTGAACAAGCAGAGCGTCAGGAGCTGGTATCAGAATTGAACCAACCCGATCCTACACTTAAGCCATTTGAAGAATTGTATCACTACCTGATTTCTCCTGCCAGCGCAGAAATAGTGGATAAGAAAAGACTTTGTATTATACCCAATGGGGTCTTGAGTTACATCCCTTTTCAATTACTGGGCAAAACATTGAAAAATGGAAAGTTTAGTTTGCTGATTAATCAGTACTCAATCTTCTATGCCAACTCAACGGATATGCTGCTCCGTTCCATCGGAACCGAAAAACGGGAATTCAACATTCTTGCCTTTGGAAACCCCGATAAGTCGCTTCCTTCTACTGAAAAGGAAGTTGTAGAATTGAAGAGACTTTTTCCTAGTGCCTCAATTTTTTTAAGAGATGATGCTACTGAAGACAAAGCGAAGTTTGCCGGAGAAGAATTTAATGTGATGCATTTTGCTACACACGGCAATCTGGATTATGAAGATTTTGGAAAATCATTTCTTACCATGGCCAGCAACCCGGCCATGCATGAGGATGGGTTACTCACGCTGGAAGAACTGTGGGGAATGGATGTGATGAGTCATTTGAATATTGTGGTACTATCAGCCTGTCAAACAGCAGTCTCCAAAGGTTCCGATGAAAGTTCGCCTGTGAGTCCTGCCAGTGGATTTTTGCAAAACGGTGTTAAGTCTGTAGTGGCTACTCTTTGGAAAGTGGACGATGAAGCTACCTCGTTGTTGATAGGTGATTTCTACAAAAACATTAAAACCATGGATGCGGTGGATGCTTTGAGGCAAGCTCAAGTCAACTTATCTAATAACCCAAAATATTCACACCCCTTCTACTGGGCCGCTGCCGTATTGCTTGGAGATTGGAGATAGCTTGTTAACTGAATGAGATCAATCACCTACATTCTTTTAAATAAGGTTCAGCTTCTTCGTAGCCTAGTTCCAGTGCTTTTTTAAAATCTTCGCAGGCGCCCTTTTTGTCGTTAAGGCTTTTTCGGGCTGCGCCCCGACCGAAATAGGCAAGGTCATAATCTGGAATCAATTCCAATGCTTTGTTGTAATCTTCAATTGCTTCCTGAGAACGGTCCAGGTAATCTTTGGCATCACCTCTGAAGACGTACGCTTTTGCATAGGCAGGATCAAGTTCAATTGCCTTCGTAAAGTCATCAATTGCTTTAGCATAGTGTTCGGTCATAAAATATGCATCTCCACGATCCATAAAGAACTTAATGACTGTAGGGTCTAGTGAAATTGCCTGGCTATAGTGCGGAATGGCTGCAGCAAAATCTTTAAGGTCAAATTTTACATTACCTAACCCATAGTGCGCATTCGCCATTCCGGGGTCGATGGAAATGGCTTTCTCAAAATCGGATTGTGCCAACTCTGGGTTATCTTTTATAATATAAGCATCGCCTCTGCCAGAATAAGCTATCGCCAGGTTGTTATTTTTAGTAATCGCAACTGTATAATTTTCAATAGCTGCATCATATAGCTTAAGATTAAAGTAACAGTCGGCCAGGTCTGAATAAATTGCTGCAAGCTCGACTTCATCGTCTGCATTTTTTGGCCAATGTTCAATTGACTTGGTGTAATCAGCCATGGCGCCTTCATAATCGTCAAGATTATAGCGGGCGCTACCCTGGGTAGCAAGCGCAGATGCATCATCAGGATTTTCTATTAAGGCCGAGTCGAAATAGGCAATTGCATTTTTGTAATCCTTTTTATCAAAGGCAACCTTACCTTGATTGAAATAGTCTTTTCCGCTGCATGCCACGAGTAAACTGACTGCCAGCAAAATTACGATTAGGTTTTTCATGCGATAAACTTTTGAATTTGCGCTCTTACTTTTTTATTTCTTTAACTGAAATGTTCAACTCGTTAAGTTGCTCTTGCGAAATTGTAGCCGGAGTATCAATCATCATATCACGACCTGAATTGTTTTTTGGGAATGCAATGAAATCACGGATGGAATCAGCACCACCAAACAGAGAACATAATCGGTCAAACCCAAAAGCGATACCACCATGAGGCGGAGCACCAAATTCAAAAGCATCCATCAGAAAACCGAATTGTTTTTTCGCCTCCTCATCGCTAAATCCAAGTTTAGTAAACATTAGCTGTTGGGTAGGCCGGTCGTGAATACGAATTGAACCACCACCCACTTCGGTTCCATTGATTACCATGTCGTAAGCATTGGCGCGCACATTTCCCGGGTCACTGTCGAGTAAATGCAGATCCTCTCTTTTTGGTGAAGTAAACGGATGGTGCATGGCATGCCAACGATTTGTCTCTTCATTCCATTCTAGCAAAGGAAAATCGATTACCCATAAGGCTGCAAATTTATTTTTGTCGCGTAGGCCTAGCAAATCGCCCATACGCAAACGAAGTTCGTTCAGTGCCTTTTGAGTTTTTGTTTTTTCTCCGGAAAGAACAAGCAACAAGTCTCCCGGTTGGGCGTGGAGTAATTCAGCCCATTTCTTCACATCATCACCTGTATAAAATTTATCAACAGATGATTTGAATGTTCCATCAGCCTTGCATTGCACATAGACGAGACCTTTGGCACCAATCTGAGGTTTCTTAACATACTCGGTAAGTTCATCTAATTGTTTGCGGGTATATTCCGCGCAGCCTTTAGCACAAATGCCTACTACTAGCTCGGCACTGTCAAATACCTGAAAGCCTTTACCTTGGGCTACTGGATTTAACTCCACAAACTTCATATTGAAACGAGTATCGGGTTTGTCGGAGCCATAATATTTCATGGCATCTGCATAACTCATGTGGGGTACGGATGGCATGTCAATTCCTTTTACATTTTTAAAAAGATGCCTCACTAGACCTTCAAAGGTGTTTAAAATATCTTCCTGTGTGATGAAGGCCATCTCGCAGTCTATTTGAGTAAACTCAGGCTGACGATCGGCACGCAAGTCTTCATCGCGGAAGCATTTTACAATCTGGTAATAGCGATCAAAGCCGGAAACCATCAGTAACTGCTTAAAGGTTTGTGGAGATTGAGGCAATGCATAGAACTCCCCCGGATTCATCCGTGAAGGAACAACAAAGTCGCGCGCTCCTTCAGGCGTTGATTTAATCAGCACCGGAGTTTCCACCTCAATGAAGTTCAAACTATCAAGGTAAATACGGGTTTGCTGTGCCATCTTATGGCGTAATTGTAAATTCTCCCGCACCGGATTTCTCCGTAAATCCAGGTAGCGGTATTTCATCCGAAGGTCATCGCCACCATCGGTGTTATCTTCTATGGTAAAGGGTGGTACTTTGGAGGGGTTAAGGACTTCCAGAGAAGAAACTTTTATTTCAACATCACCCGTGGGCAATTTGTCATTTTTTGACATACGCTCCACCACAGTGCCTTGTACTTTCAAAACATATTCGCGCCCAGCCTGGCGAGCAGTTTGTAAGAGGCTGGCATCAGTTTTACCCTCCTCCAAAAATAATTGAGTTAATCCGTAGCGGTCGCGAAGGTCAATCCAAAGCAAACTTCCCTTATCGCGGGTTCTTTGTACCCAGCCGGTCAGGGTTACTTGTTTGTTCACATCACTTATTCTTAGTTCACCGCAGGTATGAGTTCTTAGCATAGTAAAATCCTTAAATTTGAGGGCCGCAAATTAATAAAGGTTGCACGTTATACCTGCGTATCAGGTCATTTTCGTTCTAGAACCACTATGAAGAAAGTTATATTATTCCTGTCGATTGTTAGTCTGTTTGGGTTTACCCCATCGAAATTGATAAAAACGAAAGTTGCCGAGGGGATCACAGTGTCCTTACCTCCGGAACTTGCGCCTATGACTACGGACGATATTGTGCAGCGATACCCTTCCGTGCGGGCTCCGCTAGCGGCCTATACCGATCTTAACCGCACACTGGACTTTAGTGTGAATATATCGGCTACCCAATGGCCAGATGCTAACCTGGAGATGGCTCAGAAATTTTTCAAGGCCAGCATTCATAGCTTTTACGATCGCGTGGATATGATTAATGAGGGTATCCACGATGTTCATAAAAAGAAGCTGATATTTTTTGAGTTTGAATCCCGTGTAAACGGTAATAAAATGACATTGGGTGAGCAACAACCTGTTTTCCGTTATACATATATCCAGTATCTGGTGGAGCCTGAGCGCACCTTGGTATTTACATTCAGCAGCCCCAAGGCCTCAAAGGAGGATTGGCAGGAGAATGTCAGGGCCATGATGAAGACCATACGTATAAAGTAAGTTTGATATTAAGCGAGCCATGGATTTGTTCTCAGATGACCATTTTATGCACGAAGCACTTAAGGAGGCAAAGAAAGCCTTCGAGTTGGGAGAGGTGCCCGTGGGAGCCGTAGTGGTTTGTCAGAATAAAATTATAGGTCGGGCTCACAACCAAACCGAGCACCTAACGGATTCAACGGCACATGCCGAAATGCTTGCAATTACTTCGGCTTCCAATTTTCTGGGATCGAAATATTTGAATGAGTGTACACTTTATGTAACCCTTGAACCATGCGTGATGTGCGCGGGAGCTTTACACTGGGTGCAACTACAACAATTAGTGTTTGGCGCCAGTGATGTTCAACGCGGTTACTCATTAATACAAACCTCTTTGTTACATCCCCGAACGGTAGTTAAGAAAGGGGTGGGAGAGCTGGAAAGCAAAGGGTTACTCAATAAGTTCTTTGCGAAACTAAGAGAGTAACTCTTTAAATGAATTGAGATGTTTAGGCTTCTTTGACCTTTTTGGTCTTTGTCTTGTCATCTACTTTTTTGCCGTTTTTATGCTCGCCCAGAATGATAACATCTTTGGTCATTTCATACTGCTTGGCAGCCTGCATCATAGCCTGATGACTGTCACGAATTAGAATGGTACCTGATCTGGCACCTTTGTTACGAACTTCAAGCCAGAAACCGTCTTTTTTCTTTTTTGGTAGTACAGGAGGTCTTCCCATGATTTTTATTGTGTTTTAGCGTTTCTTAGGCCCTTTCTTAGCCCATTGATTAAACTAATGAACGAGTGATTTGGTTCAGAAGGCGCAAAGATACCAAATTCTGGTCAAATTTACACGTAAAGTCCAGAGGCTAGGCAAGGTATGATGGCACTGCGATTCCAGGTTTAAGAGCTGGATCAGGGATAACCGGTTTGCGGACTATTTGAATAGGTTGAACCCCGGCCCAAACGTTCAGGTCATAATCTTCTTCATCGTCTTTAGGAGGACCGACTCTTACTTTTGCGGAAGCCTCTTTGATTTCAAACGATAGCACCATGGTTGCTTTCCATTCTCCATCGGTTGGTTTCTTTACATCAGCCCAGCGCCCGGGACACATTTTTTCGGTAAAAACTTCAAGTGCTTTGTAGAGTTCATCCTTATCGGTCACTAATTCAGGCTCACCAAACATGACAACCGATCGATAATTTACGGAATGATGAAAAGCCGAACGTGCCAGAACCATTCCATCCAATAAGGTTGTGCTTATACAAACAGGTAGTTTTTTTGTTTGAAGTTCGCGCATGTAAAAACTCCCCACCGAACCATGGATATAAAGTTTATTACCAATCCGGCAAAAGCCAGTAGGTATCTGGAATGGCTGATTGTCTTTCGAATAAGCAATGGTGCAAACCAAGGCTTCGTCCAAAATGGAATAAATGGTTTCCTTATCATATACACCGCGTTTGGCAAGACGTGTAATTTCTGTCTTCTCAGTAATTGGGAACGAACTCATAGTGCATCATTTAATTTTAAGATAATTTTTCCAAAGTGATCGCCATTTTCCATTCGTTGCATGGCTTCATTGATTTGATCAAGCGGATAGACTTTATCAATGATCGGTTTTATGTTTCTGCTTTCCAGCAGATCCAGCATAGACATAAATTCATCACGTGTGCCCATCGTAGTGCCATGAATTGAAATCTGTTTCCAATAAAGTGTGCGGGTTGAAAGATCCGGGATGTTTCCTGCTGTGCGGCCAAAAATTGCAATCCTTCCTCCCGGAGACATTATTTCAGGAAGCTGGGAAAATTGCGGACCACCCGCACTATCAATCACAATATCAAAACCTCCCGATTCTTTCAATGCCCTCTGTGCCCATTCGGGATCTTTGTAATTAAAGCCGTTAATGGCTCCCATCTCTTTGACTTTCTTTAATTTTTCTTCGGAGCCAGAGGTTACGTAAACCCGCGCCTGATAAGCAAGTGCAAATTGAAAAGCCCAAAGCGCAGCACCACCACCTACGCCAGTTATTAAAACTTTTTCTTTTGCCCTTAATCGTGCTTTAGAAAATAAGGCTCGATAGGCTGTAAGCCCAGAAAGGGGCACGGCCGCTGATTCAAGCATTGAAAGATGCTCAGGCTTTTCAAACACTTGCTTCTTTGAGATTACGATGTAATCACTAAAGGTACCGGCATCAGGTAGCCCCAATATTTTAAATGAATCACCTTGAACAATGGGATTATCTCCCCAATTCAAACTGGGATTAATGATGACCTCCATTCCGATTAAGAGTGGATCTGCATCTTCACCAACACCTTCAATAACGCCACTTCCATCAGAGCCCAGAATTACTCCGTCCTGTACAGGTGCATTTTGCTCTTTGTGTATCCAAAGATCGCGATGATTAAGCGCTGCATAATGCAAGCGCACAAGCACCTGGTCTTTTACAGGTTTTGGTTTTTTGATTTCCCTTATTTGAAGGGGTTGATCAAGATTGGTAAAAAAAGCAGCCCGCATGTAGTTACTGATTTTGCAATCATTTCAACGGAACCCGGTAATTCCAGTTGTGTAAATCAGGTTCAATCCCCATTCGTATATCACTAAGCTTTTTCTTTACCCGTTGCTGAAAACTGGAACTGCTATCAGCAGGTAATGTATAATCCTTTCCACCAATGTTGATGATGGCAATGGTTGATACAACGGCTGCCGTGCCTACGCCAAACGCCTCGGTGAGAGCACCTTTTTCAAATCCTTCTTTGATTTCGGCAACGCTTACTTTCCGTTCTTCCTTCGGCATACCCATGTCATCAGCCATCATCAAAATTGAGTTCCGCGTAACACCATCTAAAATGGAGGTGGAGAGTTTTGGGGTCACAAGTTTGCCATTGAGAACAAACATCACATTCATAGCTCCGGACTCATCAATATACTTATGATCATGAGCATCCGTCCACAGCACCTGATCGAAACCTTCCAGCTTGGCTTGTTGGGTGGGATAGAAAGCGCCTCCGTAATTTCCGGCACACTTGGCAAAACCAGTTCCGCCCTCGGCTGCACGCACATAGGTTTCTTCTACTTTTACCCGAACCGGCTTTGCGAAGTAAGGTCCAACCGGACTAGTGAGAACAACAAACTTGTATTCGTCTGATACCTTAACTCCCAAACGGGACTCAGTAGCAAAGACCACCGGTCTCAGGTAAAGGGCCGATCCTTCTGAATCCGGAACCCAATTTGCATCCGTAGCGACAATGGCGCATAGACATTCAATAAACATTTCTTCACTTATGACTGGCATGCACATGCGATCGAGGGAACGAAGCATTCGCTGATGATGGCGTTGAGGACGAAAAATGACAATCTCACCTTTCTTGTTTTTGAATGCTTTCATGCCTTCAAAAATTGATTGACCATAATGAAGCGCCAGGATGGCGGGAGTCATAGCCAATTCCCCGAAAGGCATAATTTTAGGCTGATGCCATTTTCCGTTTGCATAATCGGCAACAAGCATGTGGTCAGAAATATGATTTCCGAACCCAAGGTTATTAAAGTCGACAGAAGAAATACGGGACTTGGAAATGCGCTCTACAGGTATGGCAGTTGTGGTGGTCATTGGTTTTGATTTTGGCTGAAGGTAGAAATATTTCTTTTTAATAGACAGTCATTGAAAGTTTTTTCAGTAATCTACAAGCGTGAGTAGGTTAGTCGATTAATCTGCGATGATAGTTAACCTGACCCAGGTGATAGCCAAGGTGTGTTGTCAGGTGGATCAGAAAATACTCAGTCGTTGTCTTTCCTTTGAGCACCAACAGCGGATATTCTTTCTGAATAGTTTCATCGCTCAGGGTTGGTAAGACTTTATTGACAACAGCAATTGTGTCTACAATTTTTTGAACTAATTCTTTTCTGGGGATATCCCTTAAAGAAAATTCCGCATCGCGATCTCTGACATAACCGGTTTGCCCAAGAGTGGCACCAATGTATGTATTAAGGTTCCCCACGAGGTGAAGGCAGAGATTACCAGCCGAATTGGCGATTTTTTTTTCAACTCGCCAGAGATTGGATTCATCCTTGTATGATTCAATTTCTGATTTTAGCTTTTGAAGGTCGCGCGTGATTAGTGAGTTTAATACCTGGGTAATCATGATTATCGGTTTAAAGTTCTTATAATTTCTGTCATCTTAACAAGGTGATGATCGTCATGTTCGGCATCAAACCAGGCAAGATCGACCGGAGTCATTTTAAGTTTCAATCGCGGATGCAACGAGGACTTAAATAGCGAAGATGGTGAAAGACTGCTATACTTTTCGAGGTTTGATTTTCTGCGCGTACAAAATAACTCAACAACCTTATCTATCGGCCAGGGATTGTAGTTTTGAGGTTCAAATACCGCTGGCGACATAACTTCTTTTTCGGCCACCATTTCATCAATCCTCTTCAAGGCGATTTCATCAACCTCAGCCAGGTGCCCTATATGCTCTTTAACCGACCATTTATTATCTGGCTTGAATGATAGAATCTCATCCGGAATTCCATGCACTTTTGATTGAACCCGAATCATGGTGCCCTCTAGCCTTTCAAGGTAGAAAGGCAACATTTCAATCGGCCTGCCGAATGAAAGATCTCGCTCAAACCATGGGAGTATTTTCATACAAGGTTTTACAAAAGTCCAAGAACTCCTTTTGAGATTTTTGACTCAAGATTGAACATAAATTTAGAAAAAGTCAGTTCCATTTTAATATCACTTCGCTTATAAGGTCCATCTAGTGGAATTTCTCTGAAACCGAGCTTTCGATAAAGCGCGATAGCGGGTATCAGTTTTGTATTTGAATATAGTATGATCTTGTTCGCCTTCTTTTCTTTTGCTTTCTGTATGGCTACTTCGGCCAATTGTTTTCCAATTTTTAATCCTTGAAACTTTTCATCAACAGCCATTTTGGTAAACTCATAGATGCCTTTATCAACAAACTTCAAGGCCACTGTTCCCACTAGTTCATTCTTATAGTGGGCCATGAAAATGAAGCCTCCTGCATGAATAATATGTTCTTCGGGTTTGCTTAGCACTTCAAAGTCGATAGGCTCCATCCAAAAATATTTCTCGATCCAATTTTTATTCAATCGTTCAAAATCCGGTTGATGGGCAGATATGTAGTCAATGATGGTCACCTCGCTCATGATCTTGACAATTTGAAATTTCGAATGAATGATAATAAGGAAGTTTTAGAGCGAGTAGAGTTTTTTAATTGATATCCACGGTTTACGATATAGATGCCCGCAACCGTAATAAGTATGGCAAGTACAATTCGACCGTTCAATTTTTCGCTCAATACCAACCAACCCAATACCACCGCAACAATTGGATTGATGTAAGCATATAATGAAACCAGGGTCATTGGTAGTTTTTTGATTGCATATGAATAGCATGCATAAGCGCCCACTGAACCAATAAGAATCATATAAATTAAGGAATAAATAACATCTGTTGACCATTGAATGGTTGAATAGTCATCAAGTACAAGGCTTAATGGAATAAGGGCAATTGCGCCAAAGGACATTTGAAGCCCAGCTCCCAGAAATGGATTTGTATTTTGATTCTTCTTTTTGATCCAGATACTACCTATTGCCCAGCAAAGATTTGCCAGGAAAGTGACTGCAATGCCGGCCTGGTAATTTCGGTTTGAAAACTCGGAGAGGTGCTCGCCAAAAATCAGTACGATTCCACTTAAGCCAGTGGCTAATCCTAGAATTATAAGCCAGTTCGGCTTTTCATCTTTGGTAACGATTACATTAATCAGGATTGTCCAGATTGGCATCATAGAACAGATGATGGCGGCTACTCCACTCGAGATATACACTTCTGCCCAACCTACCATACTGATGCCGAGCGTGATCATTAAAACTCCACTCACTGCCTGGTTAAACAATGTTTTACGGTCGGGCCACTTCTGTTTACCAACAGTAAGAACCATGATAAGTAAAATGGGACCGGCACACAAAAAACGCAGTAAGGAGAAGAGAAAAGGTGGAAATTGTGTTACGCCAATGCGTAAAGCAAGATACGTAGTACCCCAAATAACACAAACTGCGGCTAGTGCCAGGTAAGCAAGCAACGGACTTTTGGTAGAAGTTGAATTCATGACACAAATTTTCTTGATTTAACGGATAAAAAACAGTTTCAGTTTTATTAATTTTGACCATATCAGTTTTGCTTATGGAAACACTTGCCGGAATCGATCATAAATATGTAGTGGTAGCCGATCGAATAGAGACGCTCATTGAGAAGAAGGCCCTGAAGGTGGGCGATAAATTACTTTCGGTGCGTGCTTTAAGTAGGGAACAAGGGATCAGTGTGAGCACTGCTTTTCAGGCTTATTATTTTTTGGAGAGCAAAGGATTAATTGAGGCGCGTCCACAATCAGGGTATTATGTAAAATTTTCACCTCAGCATACGTTTGCTATGCCCGCTTGTTGCGAACCATCGGATGAAGCACTGCCCGTGAGTATAGACGAAATGATTTCCAGTGTGTATCATGATTTGCGTTCACCAAAGCTTACATCCTTTTCATTAAGCGCACCGCATCCATCGCTGCTGCCTTCGGCTAAATTGAATAAGTCGGTGATGCATTCCCTTAGAAATTCTCCTGATCATTGTCTTAACTATGAACATATTCAGGGAAATGAATCACTGCGCAAACAGATCGCCAGGCTTTCGTTTAACTGGGGTGGAACACTAAGTGAAGACGATGTGGTGGTTACAGCAGGATGTATGGAGGCACTTTCATTTTGCCTGCGTGCGGTTACTAAGCCGGGGGATGCCGTGGCAACTGAAAGCCCAACGTTCTATGGAATTTTTCGCGTGATGCAAAGCCTTGGCTTAAAGGTGGTGGAGGTGCCTACAGATCCGGTTACGGGTGTGGATATAAATTATTTAGCTCAGGCAATTCCTCGCTTTAACATCAAAGCTTGTTTGTTTGTATGCAACTTTAATAACCCCATTGGCAGTTGCGTGCCTGATGATAAGAAGAAAGAATTGGTTGAGATGCTGGCGCGAAAAGAAATCCCATTGATTGAAGATGATATCTATGGTGAAATGTATTTTGGAAAAAGTCGCCCTAAAACCTGTAAGACTTATGATAAGAAAGGACTGGTGTTGCATTGCGGATCATTTTCAAAATCACTGGCACCCGGCTATCGTATTGGCTGGACGTCACCTGGTCGATTTAAAAATGAAGTCATTCAATTGAAGCGAATGAATAATATCTCTACCAACACATTGGCACAGGCAGCCATTGCCCATTTTTTACAGAATGGCCGTTACGAACTTCACCTGCGGCATTTGCGTAAGGCCTTGCATACGCAGTGTTTACGTTACCTTCAGGCGGTTACGGAATTTTTTCCTCAAGATACACGGATCACCAGGCCAGAAGGAGGATTTGTTCTATGGGTTGAGATGCAGCATGGCGATGGATACAAACTGCATAAACGGGCGCTCAAGCATCAGATTGGTATTGCCCCCGGTCAGATATTTTCTTCACAAGGACAGTTTCATAACTATTTTCGATTGAGTTACGGCCTGCCCTGGAGTGATACCGTTGAAAGTGGTCTCAAAACACTAGGGCAGTTAATGCATAAATGAAAAGTCAAAAAAATAAGGTGCGGTTAGACACCTTATTTTTTCACCCACACAAGGATTATTTACCTTCTTTCAGTGTCTTAACCTGGGCTTCATATAGTGGTTGGAACTGTTTCTGATCTGCTGGTATATTTTTAATAGCTAATTCCCAGTATTTGATTGCATTCTTAGTATCACCCATAGCAGTGTATCCTCTGGCGAGTCCTATGTTTGAAGCGTATTTTTCTTCAGGATGTGTCTTGGCGTTGTACTTAAAGACCTCCATTGCCTTTTCCTTTTGACCCTTCTTGAGAAAAGATTCTGCAATATTGATATTATTCCCCACGGTTGCAGAAGGATGTTTAACGGCCTTGTCCATGGCTATATCAGCTTCAACTTCCCGGCCAAGCGCCTGTAAGATCATTGCCCGGGTTTGAAGCGTGGTAAAGTTTTCGACTCCAATAAATGGATTGCTGACCGACATATCGACCCAGGTGAGTGCTTCTTCAAGATTGATTTTGTTTTGAGCACAAAACTGTGCTGCCGTAATCCAATTATCTTGCTTAAATCCTGTAGCACTGCGAAGTTCCTCGCGCATTTTAGAAACATAAATTTCATTAATGTTAGCTACTTCAATTTTAAAGGGGATTCTTTTTTTCTCCCATCTTAAATAAGCGTTTGCCGAAGAAGGAAGTCTGTCTTCAAAGCCAAAGGTTAACCATTCTTTATGGGGCGCGTCCAACGGCATAACGTCAACGCGCAAGGCATCTTCTTTGGGATCGTAAAAATAACTTCCCCAACTGGAATGATTCTTTGAGAAGATCCAGGTATAAGGCCCTTCTTTTGCTACAGCGAGGAACAATCCATAGGTGCCAGCCTTTAAGTCTTTGCCTTCAATTTTTACATTATGTGAAACAGTAAAGACTGTATTTTCATTGGCTCCTGCCCGCCAGGGTGCAGCCTTGGAAGGACCAAAACCCTGGTCAATAAATCCGAAATGAGCAACCTCACCCCAGATTTTTCCTGTGCGATCTTCTCCATTGGGTCCATGTACATCCGGGCTACTATAGGCAATAGAAACCTCAACCGGGCCAATAAATTGAGTGACTTTTGATTTTTGATTATCCCCACTGGGTGGGGTTGTTAATCCCTGTGCCCAGACATAGGTTGTAATGATTGTGAGTGTTACTACAGTAATAAGTTTTTTCATGTGATGGGAGTTAAATTCTTAAAATATTCATCTTGATTCTAACGAATGTAGAGATTATTCGGTTATTACTTTTAAGCTATTTTAAACTTTGTCAAGTGAGGTGGTTGGTACCAGCATTCGGATAGAGGCCGGTAATATTTCAATCCTGAATTCACTGATGGGATTAAGGCCCTCGCCATCGATATGGTAAGGCATTGGTTCCGGAAAGGATATAACTACCTTCTTACCTTTTTTAATCTCTGCAAAATCCGATTGATGAAGCCGGCCAGAAAACATTTTAGTAATAAAACCAGCAACTTTTGCAATTGGTGGCTTGCGGATAAGGCTTATATCCAACAACCCATCGCATACTGAAGCTTGTGGGGCGATACGCGCATTGTTTCCAAATTGCGAGGAGTTGGCAATAGCAATAACAAAAGCGTCCTGCTTAAACCGATGGCTATCAATCTGAAGTTCACTATTAAATTCAGGGTAACTTAAAAAATCTTTCATTACCAATTTAGTATATCCCATTAATCCACGCTTTCCATTTTGGCCAAAGCGCCCAGCAATGTGCCCATCAAAACCAATCCCGGAAACATTTACAGATAGATGATCATTCAACATGAATGAATCCATGTGAACAGTAGATGTGGAGCCAATGTATTGTAATGCTTTTGTGAAATTTATTGGGATGCCAAGGTGCCGGGCTAGTCCATTGCCAGAACCGCGAGGTATAATACCCATAATTTGCTTTGTATGTAAAACTCCTTTGGCCACTTCATTCACAGTGCCATCACCTCCAACAGCAAAAACAACTTCATATTTATTTGCTTGAGCTGCTTGTCGGGCCAATTCCGTGGCATGTCCACGCCCGAGGGTGAACTCAATCGTGCATTCCAGCCCCAGGTCAGCGCACTGTGTGAGAATTCTTCCCTCTACGCCTGGTTGATACTTCGTTCCTGAGTATTTATTGATTATGAATAATACCTTCTTATTTTCGTCCATAGATTTGCCCACTTGTAAAGGTAAGTTTCCCCGACATGGAATTTAAGAAGCGGAAAATAAAATTTAAAGCCTGGGATCAGGAAAGCCGCCTGCTGATGCGACTAAACAGCATAGAGTGTAACAAAGGAGAGCTGGTGAAAAAAGACCATGTACTACTTCAGTTCACAGGGCTTTATGACAAGGAAGGCGAGGAGATTTATGAGATGGATGTATTGCTGGTCTCCCTCGACAAGTTTGTTGTCTTTTGGAATGAAAGCCTGAATGGTTGGTATTATTCTCCGCTTACGGACCTCAATGTAAGAACACCTTTTCTAATCAATGATTCAGAACGGATGAAGCGGTTTTGCAGTTACTTTGAATTGCAATCGTGAGCGGGATTTGAGAATTTTACTTTCCTACTTTGCTCTGAATGTAGGTAACAGCCTGACCAATGGTTTGCATTTTTTCAGCATCATCATCGGGGATCTTGATATCAAAGGTTTGTTCAAATTCCATTACTAATTCTGCATAATCAAGCGAGTCAATACCCAGGTCTTTTACAAAACTTGCATCAGGGGTGATTTCAGAATCGGGGATACCTAACTTTTCGATAAGGATGGCATGTACTTTCTTTTGAACGTCCTGCATAAGGATAGACTGTTCTCCAAATCTAAGAATCTTTCGGGATTTTTTAACAGTAAGCCAATAAGTTTAAAACCGGAGAAGAAACTCTGTACCCTCACCGAGGGTTGACTTAACAGTTATATTACCTTCATGCTGGCGCATGATCTGTTTGGATAAACTGAGGCCAATTCCTGATCCCGTCTTCTTGGTCGAAAAGAACGGAATGAAAATTTTCTCAAGGGCATCTGCGTCAATCCCTGCCCCATTATCTTTCACCGAAATCACTGCCCGACCCTTTTCATTTGCATAGGCCTGTAGTTCGATGCGCTTATCAGTTTGTTCATCAAAGGCCTGAATGGCATTCTTAAGCAGATTGATAAGTACCTGTTCAATCATAGTTTTATCTGCCAGAATATACAGGTTTGCAGGGTTTATCTGAACACTTATGTTAATTGCATGATCTGCCAGTTCTTTTTTATGAAGGATGACGAGTTCTTCCAACAATTCCTTTACGGGTACCTCGGCCAATTTCGGTTTCGGGATGTGCGTCAGGTTTCTAAACTCTTTTACAAATCGGATTAAGCCTGCACTGCGCTTACTGATTGTCTGCAATGAAAGATACATGTCTTCTAGCTCCTCTCGTTTCAGCGGCACCTCAGTTTCAATATCAATTCGTTTTTTCAAATCCTCCTCCACAATTCCGGCCAATGAAGATATGGGTGTTACTGAATTCATGATTTCGTGAGTGAGTACGCGAACCAGGTTTTGCCAGGCTTCCATTTCCTTTTCTTCAAGTTCGCTTTGAATGTTACTCATCGAAATGAGTTTTACTTCTTCATCGCGTAAGGTAAGTTCGATGGCGAATACCGATAGTTGCACCGTCTCATCACCGAATTTCAGGCGCAGCAATTCCCGGCCACCCGTTTTCAATTTGACAAAAGTATCGACCAGCGATTCGCTTACTTCTTTCAGATCTTCAATCCGTTCTGCTTTGCTAATGCGCAGCAACCGCTTTGCTGCACTGTTCATAATCTGAATAGAACCATCGCGCTTGAATGTAAGTAACCCGATAGCGACATGCTGAACAATGTTTTTGAAGAATTGATATTCAGAATCTTTCTCTCTGCGCGACATGCGTAGTTTAGAAAGGGCCTCGTTTAGTTCTTTGTGCAATCGTTGAATGCTGGGATCATTACTGTCTGTTTTGAAACTTTGCGATAGATCATCAAAACGAATAGAATCCAGAAAGGAAGCCATGTTTTCGTTGGATGACTCTACGACTTTCATGAGTTGAGCAACCTGAAAGACGATAGCACCCATCAAGGCCAGTAATAAAAAATAACTCCGGTCGTTGGAGGAAACCATAAAAGCAAACACAACCAAGGTAGCCAGGAGAATACCTAACCTGGTAACTAAGGGTGATCGCCAATTAAAGTCCATATTTTTCCATCCTTCTGTACAGCGAGGCCCGGGTTAGTCCGAGTTCTTCAGCTGCTTTTGAGATGTTTCCGTTGTGCAACTGGATGGCTTTTACAACGGCTGCTTTCTCAACTTCATCGAGGTTAAGTGTATCGTTGGCAATTTCATCTGTCCCTTTCCGGCTAAACAGGAAATCACTTTCCTGTAGCGTTGCAGAGTCGGCCATAATTACTGCGCGCTCAATCGCATGCTGCAATTCGCGCACGTTGCCAGGCCAGGGATACTTCTTCAGTTTGTTCATTGCCTCCGGAGAAATGCTTAGAACATCCTTGCGATATTTCTTTGAGTAATGGTTCAAAAAGTGGGTCGCCAGCATTGGAATGTCATCCACCCGATCGCTCAGCGGAGGTATCGTAATTTCTACCGTATTGATCCGGTACAATAAATCCTGCCGGAATTTGCCCTCATTCACCATTTGATGCAAAGGCATATTGGTGGCACAGA
This sequence comes from Cyclobacteriaceae bacterium, assembly GCA_040079965.1. GTDB lineage: Bacteria > Bacteroidota > Bacteroidia > Cytophagales > Cyclobacteriaceae > ELB16-189. The sequence goes on along the minus strand of JBEBJH010000039.1, from coordinate 515 downwards.
TAAGGCGAATGTCAACTTCAATTGCGTGGTTGGAACCTACCCGGGTAACCTGGCGTGACTGCAACGCGCTTAACAATTTACTTTGCAGACTCATACTTAAATTCCCAATCTCATCAAGAAATAAGGTTCCGCCATTGGCTAACTCAAAGCGTCCTGGTCTATCTTCTCGAGCATCAGTAAACGAACCCTTCTTGTGCCCAAATAATTCACTTTCAAAAAGAGTCTCAGTAATGGCGCCCATATCCACTGCCACAAAGGAATTATCTTTCCGCATAGACTTTTGATGGATCGCTCTTGCCACCAGTTCTTTTCCGGTTCCGTTCTCACCTAAGATCAGCACATTGGCATCGGTTTTGGCAACTTTGTCAATCAGCGCAAACACTTCTTTAAGTGCAGTACTTTGACCAATGATGTCCCGAAACGGTTGACTAATCTGCTCCTCCAGCATTTGTTTTGCTTTGCGCAGTTTGTCAACCTCGTTATAAGATTTTTTTAGTTTGATAGCAGTTGAAATC